>JALQYJ010000057.1 GCA_023254175.1 Runella sp.
AATACAATATCTCCTTTTCAACCTCTAGTCAACTTGCCGCGTCTTAGAGAAAAAAAATTATTCCTTTGCTATGCGCTGCTTTGTTTACTTGATTTTTGCTAACCTTTTCGTTGCCTGTCAATCAAATACCACCTTTTGAAAAACAGTAAAACTGATTGGAAATTCAGAAACTGTTTTTTGGTTAGCCACTGTTTGATAAAAAACATCAGATCCATGAAACAACATATTGCGCACTTAGCTTTGGTGGTGGCCGATTACGACGAAGCCATTGAATTTTACACCCAAAAATTACATTTTGATTTGGTCGAAGATACTCAACTCAGTACAACCAAAAGGTGGGTATTAGTGAGACCCAAAGGGGCTTCTGAATGTACACTTTTACTGGCTAAAGCAGCCAATGACGATCAACAAAGCCGAGTTGGAAATCAGACGGGAGGTAGGGTTTTCTTTTTTTTGAGTACTGACAATTTTTGGAGAGATTACCAATTGTACCTCGACAATGGGGTTAAATTTGTGCGCATGCCCATCGAGGAGTCTTACGGTATAGTGGCGGTGTTCGAAGACTTGTACGGTAATTTATGGGATTTGATTGAGTATAAATAGCTTTTTGTCTAACCTCTCATTTTTTGTACAACTGCAATGATATGATTAATGGCAAACGTTATTTCTTCCGCCGTCGTAAAACGTCCTAAACTCATCCGCAAAGACGCATACGCTTGGTCGTCGGTCAAGCCAAGGGTTTTTAAAACATAAGAAGGCAATACCGACGCCGATGTACAAGCCGACCCCGTAGAAACGGCCACATCGCGCAGGCTCAACAGTAGGTTTTCGCCGTCCACGTTTTCAAAACAAATATTAGTCAAATGGGCGAGTCGATGCTGGATGGCTCCATTTACAAAAGTATCGGGCACTTTTGACAGAATTTCACTCTCTAAGCGGTTGCGTAATTCTTCCAATCGAGCCGTTTCGGGTACCATCTCTTTTTGGGCAATTTCACAGGCTTTTCCTAACCCAACAATCCCAGGCACGTTGAGTGTACCCGAACGACGCCCTCGTTCGTGCCCACCACCGTCCATTTGCGAGGCTATTTCTACACCCGAACGCACCACCAACGCCCCCGTCCCCTTGGGGCCGTAAAGCTTATGCGCCGACAAACTTAGCAAGTCAATCCCTTCCAATGGCATATCAATCGGCAATTTTCCCACCGCTTGCGTGGCATCCGTGTGAAAGAAAGCCCCTGCTCGATGCGCCACTTCGCCCAACTGCTGGATGGGTTGAATAACCCCAATTTCGTTGTTCGCATACATTACCGATACCAAAATAGTGTCTGAACGCAGCGCTTCAGATACTTGCTGAGGAGTAATGAGCCCATTGGTGGCAGGTACCAAATAAGTAACTTCCGCACCTAGTTGTTCCAAATGGTGGCAGGTATCAAGCACCGCTTTGTGCTCTGTTGCAACCGTCACGACGTGCTTCCCTCGATGGCTATGTTTTTCAAACACTCCCTTGATAGCCAAGTTATTCGCCTCCGTAGCTCCGCTCGTAAAAATCACCTCTTTGGGCGTAACATTCAACAATTTTGCTATTTGTTTTCGAGCAGTAGCTACTGCCTCCTCCGCTGTCCAACCGTATAAATGCGTCCGACTGGCGGCATTTCCAAACTGCTCTGTAAACCAAGGTAACATACTTTCCAACACCCGCGGATCCACGGGGGTGGTAGCGTTATAATCGAGATATACTGGAAGTCGCATAGAGTCGTTATTTTTTGCGAAAATAAGGCCATCTTCTCGAAGGTTTACCGCTTTCAAAAGATAATTTTTGGCAGGCAGTTTTGTAGCTTTGCCTCCTATGAAAACTGCGTTGGCTGTTTTGCTTTATTTAACGTTTCCGCTGCTACTGTTTTGGTGGGGATGGTTTTCGCCTTGTGTTGCGTTGGCAGGTATCGTTGCGTTAGTAGGGCTATTGTTTCCTTTTTACCCTACTGTAGCCTCTTTTTGGAAAAAAAAAATCACTAAAGCGAGCCTTCTGCCTTTTTTCTATTGCGGTATAGCCGCCTTTGTGTGGACGTACTTGGCAGGAGTTGGAGGTTTTCGTCCGCAGCATTTCGATTATTATAAACACAACCTCATTATCAACAATTTAGTACGGTATTCTTGGCCGGTACAGTATTCCGATGGCACTTATTTGTGCTATTACCTGGCCTATTATTTACCTGCGGCAGCTTTAGCCAAATGGGTAGGGGGGATGGCAGCAGTTCCTTATTATCTTTTTGGTTGGACGTGGTTAGGACTTTGGCTTGTCGTTTGGTTACTTTACCAATTAGGTGGTAAACGACTTTTGTTGTTTTTTGCGCTTTTCAGCAGTCCTAACGGCCTATTATTGGTTTATGAAATCATCAAATCACCGCTTCCAATCGGTGCTACCTTGCGAGATATTTGGACGAATGACCACACCATCGAACTCATTCAATCCCCTGGAGGATTGATGTTTATCAGTCACATCGACTCGTTTTCTGCCTCCCCTCAACATGCCCTTCCCGCTTGGCTTGCTATGGCGTTGTTTCTTCGGTTTTTAAATTTTGAGTTTGGGGTTTTGAGTTTTGGGTTTTGGGGTTTTTGGAAAAACAACGAAAAACCCGAAATAGGAAACAGGAAACAGCAAACCAAACTAACCCTACTCCTGATAGTAACTACCCTCTACTGGTCACCGTTGATAGCGTTGGGGCTTTTACCATTTTTGGGCTATCAAGTTTTTCAAGAATACAGGAGTCGGAGCATAGCGGGTAGTCAGCTGTGGGCAGTTATTTTGGGTTTCTTTATCTCGGCTCCCGCATTGGTGTTTTTCTCAGGGCACACCCCACTACCCGACGAGCGAGGTTGGTGGTGGAACTTGTTATTAACCCCGCACCAATTTGCCCTTTGGGGAATTTTTATCCTCTTGGTTGTCGGTGTTTGGTCAATTTTAATCATTTTTTTGAAGAAAAAAGGAGCATTTTCTTCCGCAGAGTTTCAGCTACTTTGCCTTTCGCTCAGTGTACTTTTTGCGCTAACTCTCTTTAAATATGGTCATTACAACGATTTACCTCGTCGCGCGGGGTTACCTGCTACGTTGGTACTATGCTGGGGGTTAGCTCGCTCGCTTCGCGCATCGTTTTTCCAAGATAAATACCTTCGGGTGGGCCTTGGGTTGGTGGTCGCCTTTGGTGCATTTTTACCTTTCAAACACCATGTACTGTGGCTAACTGAGCGACCGTACGTTGTTATTACCGACAAAAGCATTCGCGATTTTACCCCTTATTCCATTCATTATTTAAGCCATTATCATTGGGGCGAATTTGACGTTGTATCGCAGTATTTAGGCAAAAAAAACGCCACGTATCTCCGTTATTTTGCACCTCATACACCTTTCCTACCCAAACAAACCACCAAGGCGTTTTATTACTGGAAATCTGTATTTTCTTTGTCGGATTACGAAAAAAAAGCCCTTGCCCAAAACAGCATTAACAAGCTTTATATTCGATTTGTTGACGTGGACTGGGATCCTATCCGCAAGCAAGCGGTTCCCAAAGCGGTGGTTTATTTCAAGGAAAATCCGCCCGTCGCGTTTGTCCCTACTGTTTTTATCACCAATCGTACCCTCGAAAAGCTCTCGTGGGGAGGAATAGAAGAGTTAGCAAAAAAGATTACTGAGAAGATGAAGGTATTGTCGGCCACTATTGCTTCAAGTCAACCAGTAACGGAAGTGCAAATTGACTGTGATTGGTCACTTTCAACGCGGCGTTCGTATTTTCAACTTTTAACTCAGCTCAACAAACATTTACCTAATCAAATAACCCTTTCGGCTACTATCCGTTTGCACCAAATCAAGTTTTATCGAACCACGGGTATTCCTCCTGTAGCGCGAGGAATGTTGATGTACTACAACATGGGTGATTGGAAAAACCTCCGCACCGAAAACTCCATTCTCGACCTAACTACCGCCAGCAGGTATGCCGATTACGTCTCGGATTATCCGTTACCCCTCGACGTAGTTTTACCTGTATTCCGCTGGGCTATTTTTTACCGAAATGGGCGACCTTTGAAAATAATTAACCACTTGTCTCACAAAGACTTTCAGGACAATTTGTCGTTTAGAAAAGCACCCGAAACCAATCAATATATTGCCGTTGCTAATACTCATTTTTGGGGAATTTCGGTACGACGTGGCGACCGTTTTCGGGTAGAAGAAAGTACCGTCAACCACCTTTCAATAAGTGCCCGAACTTTAGCTCAAGAAATACAAAATACTAAGATTACCTTTGCGTTGTACCACTTAGATTCGACCAACCTCTCCCATTATGAAAGAGATTCTCTCCAACAAATTATTCAAGCGTTCCGCTAGAACCGTTGCAGTGTTGATACTTCTTGCCTGCGCAGGAGGTCCTGCTGATTTAAACGAATTTACAAGTTATTTTTTACCCGAAACAGCCACAGCTCAGGCGGGCGATGGGCGTTATCACTTTACTCAACAATTTCTGTATTTGGATGATTACAGCGATACCCTCCATTCTGAAAAAGACATTAACTCCCAAGCTTGGGCGCAATACGTAGGGGTGGACGAGACCATCGCCTACAATTATTTTTATTCCGAAAGTGCCAATAATACGCTGCCCCACCGCCTCATGTTGAAGGGTAACAAAGCAGCCGTTACCTATCTCCAACTGGCCAAGTCGATTGAAAAATCATACCAGCCGTCCGTTTATTCGTGGGAAGAAGGAAGCAAAGACTCTCTAGCATTGGTAGAAGCATTTACCAAAACTCAACAACTGGCCCGCCGCACAACTGACCCATTTTTGAAAGAACGTTACGGGTTTCAGGCGGTAAAATTAGCCATGATTTTGGAACAGCCCGACAATTGCGTCAAGCTCTATGATGAGTTAATTAAACCCCTGAAAACCAAAACTTTTGTCAGCGACTGGGCCTATTCCCGAAAAGCGGGTGCTACCTTAGCACTGAGCGATACTGCCAAAGCGCTGTACGAGTTTGCCCAACTGTTTGACCGTTGCCCATCGCGCCGCCGCGAAGCCGATTTAAGTTTGCGTATTAAAGGGATTCGTTTTCAAGAAAAAGCCTTAGACTATTGCCAAAACAACGACGAAAAAGCTGCTGTGTACGCCCTGAGCGCCATTCAACCTTTGGAAGATGGGTTACCTATGCTCAAAAAAGTAACGGAGTTAAATCCTAAAAATACCCTTGTCGAACTTATTACAGCCCGTGAAATCAACAAAAACGAATACTATTCCAACGGCGAAATACCCTATGTAGAAGATACCCTTGCCTACGAAAAACGCCGCGATGAAAGCAAATCGTACTTTGAGCAATTGGGGGATTTTTGTGTTGAAAATGCTTCTAACAAAGCGTTGGGGAACCCTTCCTTTTGGTATACTTCTGCCTCTTACGTTGCCTATGTTAACAAAGACTATAAAAAATCAGAGGAATACCTTACGCAAGCCAAAGCTGCTCCCGCCCCCAACGACTACCTCAAACAGCAAATGGATATTCAAGAAGTATTGTTGTTGATTGCTCAGCAAGAAGGAATTACCCCCGAGTTTGAAGGCAAAGTGATTGGAATGTTAGAGAAGCTCAATAAATCTGAGAATTTTCGCATCGTTAATGCCTATACGCGTGCTTGTGGATTGTTGGCAAAAATGTACCGAGGGCAACCTACCGAAGAAAAAAAATCGGGCGGATGGTGGTCGAGCTGTAGCAGCCAATCATCGGGCGACGTTTCTTCCACTCATTTGGCCAAAGCATTTTTGTTGGAAGCGGCGGCTAGTTGGCAGTCACGCCCCGCTAATTCCGATGGTTACGCACCCGCTTTTGCCACCAACTTAGACCGATACGCTTTAGAAGATAGTACTTCGATAGAAACCCTACGTGCAGCAATTTCGTACGCGAAGCAACTCCAATTGGACGATTTTGGCAAACGCCTCGTGGGATTATCGGGGGTAAATGCTGATTATCTGAACGTTGTCTTAGGGCGACGTCTTTTGGGGGGACATCAGTACGCCCAAGCGGCCGAAGTATGGAAAAATGTGTCATCCAAAACGTGGACGGATTCGCCTTTTAGCGATTACCTCACCGAAAATCCGTTTTATATCAAACCCAATAATGGTCAAAACTCGTCACAAACCCTGACACCCGCCGCATTTGCGGCTCGTATGGTTCAATTAGAAACCCAAATGAACGCAGGCGATGCTCAAGCCGCTTATTTGTTGGGTTGTGGAGCCTACAACATGGGGTATTTTGGGAATAGTTGGTTGTTGCTCAACCGCCAACGGAGCAGTAACGAATACGAATATACTTATCCGCCTCGCGACCTAACAGGCGTTGATTATTACACTTCTGCTAAAGCAAAAACGTACTTTGAGAAGGCATTACAATTGACAAAAGACCCCGAATTAGCCGCTAAAGCGGCCTTTGGTGCTTCTCTTTGCGAAGAAAGCGCTTTCTATGTATTTAGGGCAAACGAAGGCCGCGACCTTGGTTACGACGAAGCCACTCAAGCCGCATTTAAAAAGCGGATGGACGAAGAACAAACGAACCGCCTTGGCAAGTACTTTGATTTACTCCGCCGCAATTATGCCAACTCTGCCTATACTAAAGAAATCATCGAAGAATGTAGTACTTACCGCGATTTTGTAGGTCAATAATAGCTAGGTGCGTTTTAGGGTAAAAATATTTAAATATTTTTACCCTAAAACGCACTGAAAAACAATAAGATACAAAAATAGACTCATTTTTTGGATATTTTTTCAGCAAAAACGTTTGCATTTAAAAAAAGCATCGCACATCTTTGCACTCCCAAACGACGGGAACGAAACAAAAAATAATGGTGATGTAGCTCAGTCGGTAGAGCAAAGGACTGAAAATCCTTGTGTCGGCGGTTCGATTCCGTCCATCACCACCACTATTACAACAACCCCCTTAATTTTCAATGAATTAAGGGGGTTGTCTTTTTTATTTTGGACAGTTTGGGGGACAGTTTTAGAAAAACGTTTGAAAATTGAGATACTTTTTCGGCCTTCTTATTTTCTTTTTAGGGTATTCAAAAGTATATTTGCTAAGCCATCAATAAACTGCTGGGTTGCTCAAATCTGAGTTTTCTGGCAGTTTTTTTAATGCCTTCGGTACAATTAGTAAGATGAAAAACTTTTTGTTAAAATATGTTTTAAATCTTCCAAAAGCATATAAAACCTAAACCAAATCCTTTTGAGGGAGCAGAAGGCAAAAAAGTATGAAAAATATTATTATCCTGTTGGTCATTAGCACTACCATTGCGAATGCACAAATCTTTACTCAAAACGCTGCTGGGGGCTCTATTACCATTACTCCTAACGGAGTACAAGGCAGCACCAACAGTGGAACTGTTAATACAAATGTTGCTCTTGGACCAGATGCACTTAATAAAAACACAACAGGTTCTGAGAACACAGCAAATGGAGCTTTTGCACTTAACAAAAATACAACAGGCTCTTACAACACTGCTAACGGTTATCAAGATACTTAATACACGACATAAGTGGGTGTATCTAAGCCATAGAGCTTATTTTTGGGCTTCCGAGTTCCAAAAAGATACACCCAATGCAAGATGCAGAGCATGAGCTAAAAAAGCAAATAGAAATCCAATTTGACTGTGACAAGCGCTCTATCAAACTCATCAGCAGGCTAATTATAGCCTTATTGAAGTTATCAGAAAGTAATCTGAGTAAGTGGAGTAAAGGAATGAGCGGTCATACTTTACTGTCCTCAAAATATCGGTGTTTACAGCGGTTTTTGAGTGTTTTTCGTTTTAGCGGCCAGCTCTATTTTGAAGTAGTATGGGGGATATATGGTGGTGAAACAGAGGTGTTTTTGAGTTTAGACCGCACAGAGTGGAAAATGCGCGGGGTGTGGGTACAAGTCTTAATGCTAAGCATCTTGCATGATGGGGTGAGCATTCCATTATTGTGGCAATGTAGCAGTCGTCATGGCCATAGCAGTCAGACCACTAAAAAAGCCTTATTTCTTTGCCTGCAAAAATGGATAACTCGCAAAACAGATCAACAGGTGTGGCTATGTGCTGATAGGGAGTTTGGAAGCAAAGGGTTCTTTGAAGATTGCAAAAAAGCAGGCATCAATGCTTGTGTTCGCTTGAAAAAAAGCACCTTAGTTAGGGGCGGACAAGGCAATAAAAAAGTATATACACTTTTCGAGAACAATTTGAAAGCATCGTATTTTAAACCCTTGAAAATAATGGGGTTACCTCTTTATTTATCAGGACATAAGCTCAAAAAAAAGAACATTAGTGACAAGGATGAGTACTTTATTCTTGCTTCTGAAACTTATCGAAAAGACTTGGCAGTAGTGTATCGTAAGCGCTGGCCTATTGAATGCCTGTTTGCCATGCTCAAATCCAGAGGATTTAATATCGAAAAATGTCGAGTCAATCACTCCAAGAGAATCAAAACATTAATCTATATCTTAGCAATGGCAATTATTTGGGCAGTCAAAACGGGGCAATGGCTTATGAAAAACAATAAATCTATCCCTATCAAAACATTCAAAGACAACACCAAGCAAAAAGTGAAAAGTGTTTTTAGGTGCGGTTTAGACCATATTCAAAATATTTTTCTCAATAACCTTGATTTTCACCACATTGTAAATTTATGTCGTGTGTAAAAATAATAAAATAGTTATATTTGAATATTCCGCTACAAACCTGCGCCTATCTACCTTTTTTGGATGTATATGCGCTATAAAGTAGCGGGTATAAACGAGTTACCACCAATTATAAAAGACAACGACAATGTTTAATAAATTATTCGGAAAAAAAGAAGAGCCAAAGAAAGACAACGTGCTTGAGTTCAAAGACGGAACTCAAATGGACTTTGACATATTTTGGTTACAGAGAGAATTGGAATTTCAACACCAACCCGAAAGACTTCAATTTAGAACAAATGAAAACCACTCACTAAAGTTTGGAGAGTTGGTTAATTCATTATTTGATATAAGAAAAGAAGAATTTTCAGTTCTTTCAATAAATGATGGTTCTTTATCCTCAATTGAAGGAGTAGATGAAATTTGGAATTACGAATTTCTGCAGCACTACAAGCGTAACGAAAAGGGCGAGTATGAATACTACAGGAAAGGATGTAGCAAACTTGCAAATCAAATTGTTCTGACTTTGTCTTACAAAACCTTTGAGAACTCAAAAGCAGACCAAGATAAATCTATTAGTAAAAGGGATGCTTTACTCATAGTTCATTTACAGTACCCAGAAGGACTTAAAGACAAAGTTCTTTACGTTCAAACTACTTTTTGTTTGCCAACTATCAAGTTAGAAAGAAGCAAGCAAGGAATTAATCCTCAACCTCAATCCTTATCTATACTTATTGGCTTTGATTTCAAAACAAATGAAGAGACTGAAAATGAATTTTTTAAAATATTTAATTCCGCAAACCAAAAGTTGAAGGAAAAGAAAATAGATGAGATGGATTACCTTGAAAGAGAACTGTTAGAAGTCCTTTTCCACCCGCAAATCGGTAAGGAGTTTTATTTTGGAAAGAAGGTAATGACCGAAAATAGGTTTTGGGATGCTATTGGATATTTTAATAATGCATTTAAAGCGTTACAACAAAAATGGTGGGATGACAACTTAACAGATGAAGAATTTAAATTATTAATTGAGTGCTCCTTTTTAATTGGGTATTGCTATTATGAGTTAGGGTTATTTGAAAAATCTTATAAGTACTTGGAGTTTTCAGCAAGAAATAGTAATGAAGGTTATAAATATCAATCAGAACACATTAATAGTCTAATTGCGCTTAAAGACATTCGTTCTTTAATGATAATTGACCACAACTTGGAAACCTTGACCAATAAGCAGGAAGAAGAGAGAATGGAGAATGATTATGACTTTTTTATGTTTTTGCTTCGTAGAAAAGCATATTGTTTGATTGAACTAAAACAATATGAATCGGCTGAAGGTATTTTGAAACACATTTTAAAAAATGACCCCGAAAATGAATTTGCGAAACAAGAAATTGAATATATTAAACAACTGAAAACCAATGAATAACTGGTGGTAACAGCGTGTAAGCAATATTGCCTTGCCGCAGGCGCAACACAAGGCAACATCGCCTACACGCAAACCGTTATGGGCAATAAAAAATCATAAACTATGAGGATTATACCTTATCTAATAGCAAATGGTAAATACAAATTGTATGACCGATTAACAAGTAGTTTTATTTCGTCAAACCTATATGACGAAGTAATAGTAAGTAGAGAAAATACTTATATGAGGTGGTCCATTTTAGACGGACATTTTACTTTGCAGGATTAATAATTGATTTTGGTTGTAAATTTGTTCAAATTTTTCGGGACTTTCATAGCCCAAAGCCGAATGTCGGCGAATACGATTATAGTACACTTCAATATAGTCAAACAGTTCTGTTTTAGCATCTTCCAAACTATCAAAACTGCCTTTTTCTAACATTTCACGTTTAATCGTTGCCCAGATTGATTCTGCATGCGCATTCTCATAAGCTGATTTGTTCCCTGCCATACTTTGCCGAAAAAGGCACTTATCAATTAATTTTCTGAACCTGTTGCCAAAATATTGCCCCCCTCTATCGGAATGTACAATTAGTCCGTGAGAAGGC
>JALQYJ010000095.1 GCA_023254175.1 Runella sp.
AGAATTTCGATGATTGATTTTGTGGTAAGTGGTTTTAAGTAAACATGATCCGCCATTGATGGATCCGTCATGATGGTAGCAGGATTAGAGTTGATTAAGATAACTTCTATTCCTTCCTCACGAAGTGAACGAGCGGATTGAGAACCTGCATAGTCAAATTCGCAAGCTTGACCAATAATAATGGGGCCTGAACCAATGATGAGGACTGAGTTGATGTTGGGATTTTTAGGCATTTTTTTGTTTTGTGGGGTTATTAGGCTGTACCGCCAGCTCAAAAATTGTGCAAAATTAGGACATGAATCGTTTAGTCTGTCATTAAAAAGTAAAAAAATATGTTTACAGTTTTTGGTTTACAATTTACTGCTTAGGGATTATTTTTTTATCTCACTAATAATCAATTGATTAAACCGAAACTTTATTTTTTCAACCCTTAATAATTTAAAATCTACGAAAAATAAATCTATTTCATTTTTACAAAAATTAGGTTCATCTTTGGGATATGAACCCTCTATCTGAAATTTTAACCCAGTGGCAGACCCACGAAATTATTTCCACTGCCAATGCTGCCCCCATCAAGCAAGCAGAAAACATGCGCCCTGTTTCGTTGTCCTCCCTTTTACGGAATTTACTTTACCTCGGGCTTATTTTGTTTACCTCGGGCGCAGGAATGCTTGTTTATTTACACATCGACACCATTGGGCACGATGCACTTATTGTTGCATTGGCGCTACTCACTTTGGTGTGTTTTTACTATACCTATCGACATAGCTCACCGTTTTCCCTTTCAGAAGTGAACTCCGAAGGAAAGTTTGTTGATTTTGTATTGTTACTCGGTGCCTTACTTTTTCTATTGCTGGAAGGGTACGCCCAATGGCGCTATTCGTTCTTTGGTACCCGTTATGGCTTAGCTGCTTTTGTACCCGCAGTTGTTTTTCTTTTTTTTGCCTACCGCTTCGACCACCGAGGAGTGTTATCGATGGGGCTAACGGCTTTAGCTTCCTGGGTTGGACTAAGTATAACTCCCTTGGAAGTTTTGACGGGTAATGATTTTGGCAATTTTCAAATTATCAATACTGCCATCGGATTTGGGGGCGTTGTTGGTACGATGGGAGTAGGCCTAGCTAAAGGGGGCATCAAAGTCCACTTTACTGACACCTATTTGCTTCTTACTGGCAATGTACTTTTTGTTGGTGCTTTGGCAGGACTTTTTACTACCGACTATTGGTTTTTGTATGCTTTATTAATAGCCGCTGGGTGCGGTTACTTTGGTTGGTATGCCCGACAAAAACACTCCTTTATTTTTTTACTGATGGCCGTCATGTACGGTTATATTGCCTTCACGTATTTACTGTTTAGTAAAATTGACAACGCCGATTTCTGGGTTGCTTTTGGTGGTTTTTACTTCCTTGCCAGTGCAGGAGGTATCGTATTTTTTATTTTGAATTACAAAAAATGGTTAACTCATTAATTCCATGAAGGTTTATAACGAAACTTGGCTTCAAAACCGCTATGCCATTGAATTGGCCAAACGTCTTCAGGAAGAAGCTATCTTGAACTCAGAACAATTGGAATCGATAAAAAAACTCCACGCAGCCATCCCCTATTCTCCCAATATATTCATCAAAGTGCTCTTATTTATTTTTGGATGCATCGGTTTCGGTTTTGGTGGGTCATTTTTTGCCATTTTTCTCTTTGGAGACACAAAATGGGGTTTACCGTTATGTTCAGTATTTTATGGTGGAATTACCCTTTTTGGATTGATTCACCTCATTCGACAACGTAAGCTCTACTTTTCGGGCATCGACAATGCCCTTTTGTACTGCGTTCTCGGTTCGTTGATGCCTCTTTTTATGAAAATTTCCGAAATCAATAATTTCAAAGAACCCTGGCAGCTTGGCACCCTTTATCTTCCCTTTTTACTACTAGCAGTGTACAGTTTTGGGGAACCATTGGTAGCTTTAGGCTTACTTTTTGATTTTTTGTTTATTATTTCGTCATTGCTAGTAAAGCACCCTCTCGGGAAAACACTTTTACCATTTATCCTTGCGGGAGTTGCAGCGATATTGTTTTTTTTACTACACCGATTTTCGAAACGCCGAACCGCTTTTTACTGGCATACGGCACTTGAATGGGTCAGTCCCGTTGTTTTATTTGTAGCCTATTTAACCATCAATTACGGGTTTGTGCGAGAGGCAAATGCCTCTTTAAACAATCTCCCCTCTTCTGCCCCTCAAATCAGTTTTGCGGGTTTATTTTGGGGGCTTACAGCCATAGTACCTGTGATTCTGTTATGGTTAGGTATCTTCTTACGCAACCGCTCGACCCTCGTTGTAGCGTTACTTGCTGGGCTATGTTCTGTTCTTACCCACCGCTACTATTATGGATTTTTACCGCTTGAGTGGGGACTTTTGCTGGGCGGACTCGCGCTGGCAAGCATTGCTTATGCGCTTTTACGTTCTTTAAAAACTCCAAAGTTGGGCTTCAGTGTCGCTCCTGAAACTACTAAAAACACCCTGCTCCAAACGGTAGTTCTTTCACAACTAACCAAAACCCCGAATCCGACCGTTTCCCAAGAAGTTAAAATGGGCGGTGGAGATTTTGGAGGTGGTGGTGCAGGCGACCAATACTGAGTAGCTCGATGATTCTAGCTATTTGCGTACCTTTGTGGCAAATCTTTCATATATTCTAACGATAATACGATGAAGCTACAAGTGACCGAGGAGACCGAACTCATGGTATTTTTACTACTAAAATTGACCTATCACAGTCGTACCAACATCAAAAGTTTACTTCGTGATGGTCAAATCCACGTGGACGGTCGAATTGTAACTCAACATAATTATCATTTAATCGGTGGCCAAACCATTGAGATAAGCCAAAAAAAATCTTCAAAACCTGCACAGCGTCCTACAGGCATTCGGATTTTATTCGAAGATGCATATTTAATTATTGTTGAAAAAGAAGCTGGTTTACTCTCTATTGCAACCGACAAAGGCGACGAACTTACAGCCTACCGAATTTTGAGCGAACACGTAAAGAAACAAAACCCCAAAAATAAAATATTCATCGTTCATCGCCTCGACCGTGATACATCTGGGGTAATGGTTTTTGCCAAAAGTGAAGATATTAAAAATAAACTTCAATCAGCATGGGATCCTAATACCAAAGAACGCACTTATATAGCTTTGGTCGAAGGGAAACCCAATCCTCCTCAGGGCACGATTCGTTCGTATTTGCAAGAAAGCAAAGCAACCATTGTTTATTCATCAAAAAATCCTGAACGAGGTCAATTGGCTATCACCCACTACGAAACGCTTCAATCCAACAATCATTTTTCGCTTTTAAAAGTGGAATTAGAAACAGGCCGCAAAAACCAAATTCGGGTACACATGCAAGAACTTGGGCACTCGGTTGTTGGGGATAAAAAATACGGGGCCTCACAAAACCCGCTTCATCGTCTTGGGTTACACGCGTGGGTGCTTGGATTCACTCATCCAAGTACCAATAGTTACCTTCGTTACGAAAGTAAAATCCCCGCTAAGTTTTTGGAAGTATTTGGAAAATAGATGAAGAATAAAAACCACGTAAGGGTAATGAATCACAGAGCTTCGGCAGAAAATGTATCTTGGCTTCAATCAATTTAATTGTTTGTTTTTACCAGCAAAGCTTGCTTAACAATAAAAATACAGATTTTCGCTAACCAACTTTGCGTTCATCTGTGGCTTTAAATCTGCGCAATCGACGGGTAAAATTTTTGGTAAACTCCTCAATAACCAGGCACAACTGTCCCTAGTTCTTTGGCTGCTGAGTCGTTGATATTTTTGAAGAACCTATATTGCTTTTGGATGTCCATGATTTGGGCAAACTCGTCGTCGGTAGCACCCGAAAGGCTACCCAATTGATTCATCAAATCCTTCATTTTATCGGCTGAATACGCCATTTTCAATCGAAGAATTTTTTTAAATGCAATTTCATGAAGCAAGTCCTCATCAGAAGGGACAACGATTTCGTGTTTTTGCCAGTTTTCGCTTAAATGGTGACTATTGGTACACAAATCAATCGTTAATCGCTGAATGTCAGGGTCGATATGGCTCAAAAAATAATCCGTCGAGGGTACTTCTCCAAAGTTAAATCGCTGTCTAAAAATCTCCAAAATGAGGTTAAACAATGGAGTCTCGAAGGTAATTTCTCCAATTTCGTGCAGCAAATACCGACACACCGAAATCCCCGCCTCCAATTCAACCTGACCGTACAAAATTAATAACTGTACAAACGCTTGTTCTTGTAAATACAGTCGTGTTTTGAATAAATCGTTGGGTAATTCGGTAACAGATTTAGACGCTTCCTTTGGGACATTGGGTAACGGTTCAGAAAAATTATCTTCGACCAAAATCCCAAATTCTTCCTCGATAAACGTATCCGAAAAAAACATTCCCTCTGGTTCAGTCGGTGGTGTGGCTTTCGGCGACGAGGGGAGCTGTGC
Source organism: Runella sp. (assembly GCA_023254175.1). Taxonomy (GTDB): domain Bacteria; phylum Bacteroidota; class Bacteroidia; order Cytophagales; family Spirosomataceae; genus Runella. The sequence goes on from JALQYJ010000095.1 coordinate 4,484, forward strand.
TGCCGAAGATGGTTGCTTTCTTGGACTTTGACGAAGTTCTAAAGGTTTTGCCTTTTCTTGCTGTTGACGTAAGTATTTGTTTCCCTCCGAAATTAACGTTTGCTCATCCATTTTCATCAAATCAGCTGTACGTCGAAAAAAAATCTGCCGTTTGATAGGGTCAGGAATTTTGGTAATACTCGCTACAATTTCGTTGATTGCTTCTGCACGTTTAAACGGATTATCGTCCGCGTCACGAAGAAGCATTTCAGTTTTGAAGGTAATAAAATCTTTGGTTGCTTTTTTTACGTGAGCTTTAAAGCCCTCAGCTCCAACACTATATACGTAACTATCAGGATCTTCACCATCGGGAAGGGTGACCAGGCTTACATTAAGTCCCTCCTCCAGTACCATGTCTAATCCCCGCAAAGCTGCTTTAATACCAGCCGTATCACCATCGTACAAAATGGTGACGTTTTGAGTAAAGCGGGCAATCAGTTTAATCTGGTCTTCAGTCAACGACGTACCCGACGAAGCTACCACGTTCTGAATCCCAGCCTGATGGAGTGAAATTACATCAGTATAACCCTCAACCAAATAGCAAACATCCTCCTGCCGAATGGCATTTTTGGCTTGATGAATCCCGTAAAGAACTTTGCTTTTATGGTAGACATCTGTTTCGGGAGAGTTAATGTACTTGGGCTGGTTTTTGTCATTGGTCAAAATCCGCGCTCCAAACGCAATCACTTTCCCCGAAACATTATGAATCGGAAAAATCACCCGCCCCCGAAAACGGTCGTAATAGCGGTCGTTGTTGCCTTCTTTGTGCAAGGCCAATCCTGCTTTTTGCAGTAAATCAGGATTATAGCCACGCTTGGCCGCTTCCTTGGTCAAATTATCCCAGTCGTTCAGGCTATATCCCAATCCAAAAGATTTGATAGTGGGGTCATTAAAACCGCGATTTCTAAAATAACTTAACCCAATCGCCTGCCCTTCTTCGTGCTCAAGCAACAGTTTTTGATAGTGTTTTTGGGCAAAGTTTAGGACAATGTATAAGCTATCGCGTTCATTTTGGCGCAATACTTCCTCAGGCGTTTGTTGCGCTTCCTCAACCTCTATGTGGTATTTTTGCGCCAAATATCGGAGAGCTTCGCCGTAACTTACCCCCTCAATATCCATCACAAACTTCACTGAGTCGCCCGCAGCTCTACAGCCAAAACACTTATAAATTTGACGAACGGGATTGACGTTAAACGAAGGCGATTTTTCATTGTGGAACGGACAACACGCAATGTAATTAGCCCCACGTTTTTTTAGTGACACAAAATCTCCGATGACCTCTACAATGTCAGCGGTTTGTTTGATTCGGTCGGCAGTTTCGTTTGAAATTCGCATGGGACAGAATTAGGATGGAAACGCTTCAAAATAAAAAATTTCCCTTTTATCGTTGATTTTTCTCACTTCACCACTTTTTTGTTGAATGACCACATTGATGGCAACTACTTTTGTCAAAAAAACAGCCATGACAACCTCATTTAAAAAATTTTTCATCCCACGGGTGTATCGAAGGATTAGTGTAGGTTGGTACACATTGTCTTTTAGGCTTACTTGCTTATTATTTCCGGATTCCAAATGTTGTCTTCCCGGTTTCCAACTGGTCTCAGCAATAAT
>JALQYJ010000112.1 GCA_023254175.1 Runella sp.
CCTCAAAACTGATTGTATTGAGTAAGTCAACCAAACCCCTTTCCACTTTTCGCTGTGCTAACAGCTTAATTTCCTGCGCATCACGCATTGAAAGAGAGTCTTGAGCGAGAAGTGGTATCGTATTTAAAATTAAGGTCAAAAAAAGTAAACTTCTCATCGTAGATTATTCATTTTAAAGTGACACTGGGGATGCTTCAACTGGCTTTGAAACCTTATTATTGAATTTTCGTCACTTTTTTAGTTTCGGTATCATATTCCCAAATTGGTCTTACGGAAGAGGGGGTCATCGTACCTGTTGCCTTGAACAATACTTCGGGCTTTTTATCGTTCACGAGCAATATTTCGTAATTTGAAGTTGTATTACTGCTTCTACCACAAGACTCATAATAATTGACCCAAAAACGATATTTACCTGTCGGAGACGGTTTATCTAGTGGCCAAAAAATATTTTCATTGGGACCATTTGGACAATTCGTGCAAAAACAGTCGACGTCTAGTTGCCCCTGGGTCGCATTATCTAATTTATTTCGATAATAAATCTCAAAGCCAGCTGGCGTACGCACGTGTAAATCTAAATCTACGTTTTGGTCATTTGTAAAACGTAAGTTAAAACGAGGGTTTCCTTCGTTACCTATCAATGCCGATAGTCGAATAACACTAATAGGATTGGCACCTCCCTTGTAATCACTGATAAATTTCAGTGCTTTGGCTCGCACCCCTCTCCCTTCACACGCATAATTAGATTGACAATCCCCTCTTGTGATATTATCACATGAAAGCATAAGTTTTAAATTAGTTGGGTCGGGATTAGCAATTCCATTGGATTGAAAAATACCTAATTGTTTATCTGCTTTTTGAAAGACGATTCCAATATGATTCCATTTGGGTTTACCATCTTTACCTTTTCCCTCCCAAAAAACAATATCTCCAGGCTTCAAACCAAGTGTTTGCCAAGTAGAAGCAGTATATTTAGTAGCACCTAACGTATTTTTAACAAAGTCAACTTTAATACTATCTAAGGTTTTATTACTTTCCAATACCTTCTCCCAATACGTTTTACTATACATACCAGCTACATTAGTATTAGGAATCTTAAAACCAGCTTGCTGAAAAACATTAATTATAAATCCAGAACAATCAAGACCATAAATAGCTGCATCTAAACAGGTACCACCCATGTCTGAAGGTGGAGGTAAACGTTCTTGCCACTTCCGTTGCCCATACGAGTAGCCTAAGCCATAGGGTTGTTTGGGGCTATAAATACGACGGCCATCGACTGTAAAGTAGTCTTTGTTTTTGTACAAATCAGTAACCATTGTTTGAGCATCATTATCCCAAAGAGCTGTGGAGGTAATATTAGTCAGTTTATGTGCCTGAATAAATAACAATACCTGTGCAAAAAGTACTTTTTTTACTAATGAAACATCATTCAGGCTGGCACTCAATCTTGCCCCCTTCAATGCCTTATCAAATTCACCTTGGAATTCAGGGTTATCTTTTAAAAATTCTTTGATGGTAGCTCCATTACTTAGTAAAAGATCATCTAGCGTTACAGCTATATTCGGAGCTGATGCCAGATAATCTTGAAATTCACGGTCTGGATCATCACCTTCGGTTACTTGGAGAGGGGTTGGAACTGTCACATCCATAGTTTTTTTACATCCTTCTATAAGTAACGCTGTAAGAAAAATACCAATAAGGCTGATTATATTTACTTTTTTCATTTTTTCAATATTTTAGAGATTCTATCAATAAGATTACTTTCCAAAGCCAATGGCAATCCTTGCACCTACGAAACTGAGTGGTGATACGTTTTTAAACTCATTCAAATCTTGAATGATGAGTGTTGTATAGTAAGCACTTATTTGTAAAGACAAGTTTTTAAGGCGAGCATCGTAACCTATTTCACCTTTGTAACCTAATTTATTACCTTTGAAATTTAAAAAAGGAGTAGTTGTTTCTGTTACTGGATCAAAATCAATTCCTTGTTCTTGATAAATAGTGTATGTAGCTTGAGGCGAAATATAGAATCCTTTAAGAGGATAAATTTTTAACCCCGCAGTAATCGGAATAAGTTTGATGAGGTTATTTCGTCTCAATAATAGATTTTGAGAAACAGAATCTTTAAAATTACGCTCTATCTCCCATTGGAGTATCCCGCCAGAAGCAGTCACGGCAAGCCAAGGTTTGATATGAGCAGTCAAAGATGCACTTGCGCCTACCCCTACACCCATACCAATACCATCTTGCTCATTAACCCATTCTTTGTCTCCGATGACATAAGCTACTTCTGGCCCTACTGTGAAGCTAAAGCGTCGTTTGGATGTTTTATCAACTTTCACACTAGGTGTTTTAGACTCTTTTTTAACCACTACTTCTTGTTTTGGTTTAGTAAGTGCGGGTTTGCTTGTGGGCTTTTTACTTGTCCCTTTCGATTTATTTGTTTTTCCCTTCTCTGTACGAGCCATCTCCGTAGGCTTAGCGCTGATTTTCGCAAAGCTCTCTATTTCTCCATTCTCATATTCGATTTTTTGGATTTTATCGCGTGAGAGTTCATACACAGGGCTATTGGGTGCAGCTCCAGCACGACGGTATTCTATGTTTTTTTCAGTAACCTTCGTGATACTTCCTTCTACGATTGTTTTATTTTTAAGAAAAATACGGTCGGTAGAAGTTGTTGTTACTACCTTTTGCGGTGTGTCAGGAGGCATGGCAACTTGGCGAGGCTCATTGAACAGCTCAGTGTCACCATTAGAAAAAACCACTTTCCAAACTTGTGCTTTGTTAATACGCTGAAGCTGTTTTTTCTGGTTGTCGCTTGGTAGAAAATATGTAATATCATTTTCCCCAATTTCGTCCACAAAAACCGAAAGTGACGTTTGATCTAGCCTGTAAATTAAATCGGGACGAGTCTGAGCTAATCCGGTAGCCCACCCTCCCAAAAATAGCAGAAAATACAGTAGAAAATGGCGCATATTATTGAGTGTTAAAATGTTTCTTTTTGGTTTTCAAATGTCCGAAGCAAACCACAGGTGGTGTATATTGGTAGTCATCGGGTTTTTGTACATACGGGCTAGTAAGACGTCCGTTGGGGGCACCGTTAAAAGGTGTAGGAAGCCACCAACCATAACTAATAACATGCCTCACACGCAGACGTTGATCACGGGTAAAAGAATTTTCGTATGAATAATCGTAATCCATAAAATTGGTACTCAGGTAAGAAATTCCATTACATGAAGTGCGATTTTGTTGAAGTGAGCGAATATTGGTTTCATAAGCATTACGATCGTAATAGGGAGTATCGGCACAGTAGTCAGGGTCGTTGGTTGTACACCCGTTGAAAGTATCCAAGTTGCCGTCGAAGACATGTTCTAGCCCTAATACATGTCCTACTTCATGAGCGAGTAGAGGGATATAGTTTGTGTGCTTGACATTAAGAAATACCCCAAGCGGAAGTGGAGGGGTTCCACCCGAAGAGCGCAGTTCTAATCCTGCCAATGCTTTTGACACAAAAGGGAAGTATGCCCAACTGGCATTTTGATAGCTCCCCGTAATTTTCATTACCCAGATATTGAGATAGCGTGTAGGCTCCCAAAATGAGTTCCATGCTTCGCTAGTGGCTTGTTGGCTGGTAAATTCCGAACGAGTAGCGCTGACAATATCCAAGCCTTTGGTAGTAAGTATCCTACCAGTGGGATCTTTTTCGGCTGCATAAAACTCTACGTAGCAGTCGGCACTATTCACATCTTTGGGATCATTGCCTAAGCGCCATCTATTCCGAAATGAAGCTGTAATTCCATTGAGAAGGTTGGTGATTTGGGCTTGCGTCAGAGCAGTATTAACGGTATGAAATATAACAGGCACCTTAATAATTGGATAAACCCCTGGAGGCAATACTGTGACTACAATAGTATTGGTCATTTTGTTGCCAATTCCAGCTTTAATTTGATAGTTACCCTGCGTAACGGCACGGAAGATATCTACCCCCATTTGTTGATTATTCGCATAAAAAACCAGTGCTTCTTTAGGGATATCTACAGCTTTATTAAATCCATCTTTGACTGTTAATAGGGGGCTTAAATTGAGGGATTCACCAATCACCATTTCTTTGAAAACCGGCTCGGCCAGTGTAAATTTTTCGATACCCTTGAAACGATAAAATTCTTCCAAAGGCTGTTCGGATTCATTACAGCTAATAACAACTAGAGCAGCAATTAATGAAAATACAAAACGCCTCATTTAACTAAAAGGTTAAAAAAATAGCTAAATTAATTCCATGATTTTTTATGACTGTTTGCTCCATTAATGGTACCAGTCCATAGGAGTATCGCAGTTCGAGTAGGGGGGCATTCTGACTATAAAGCCCTACCAAAGCCTTGATACCATAATCGGGGGACTTTTTAAATAATTGCTCTGTTTTATCATCATCTTTCAGGGCATCATCACCAATAGCGTATCGAGAGGTTATATTTAATAAGTAGGCATAATACCCCCCTATACCTCCTGCTACATTAAGCCTGTTTGAACCTGTCTTCAGAATGATGGGAAAAAAATTGGCTTGTATGTACTCCAAACGATTTTCACTTTTAATGCGCAAGGAATTGTCCGTAAATATTTCCCTTGCACCTTTTGTAGCATAGGCTAATTCAAAGCGCATTTGATAATATCGCCACGACAGGAGGCTAGCAGCCGCTCCAATATCCCAGTTAAACATAGGTTGTTGAGGAAACAGAAAAAGTTCACTTCGGTAAAAAGAGGACATCACTAAACTACCGAATATACTGACGTATTTTTGGGGACGTTGGCGATGTTGAATAGGCGTTTTTTCCGTTTGCTCTTCTTGCAATAAAGGAGAAATTACCTCTTCCGAAACTGGTATTTGGGGGCGACTTTGTTGTGATAGAGCGTTGATTTCTTCGACATCACCATTGGAAAATACTAGTTTCCAGACCTCATGCTTACGTATTTTCTGTGGTTTTTTTTGTATATCATTAGGTAAGAAATAAATGATTTCGTTGTCTCCTACTTCATCAATAACTACTTCTAGAAAGGTTTTATCTAAACGATAAATACAATCCTTTTTCTGTTGTGCTAATGTCTGTAGACCAAACCCTACTAAAAACAGGCTTAATAAAAAACTCCTGACATTCATAATTTTAAGGCTTAGGGTTTGTAAGAAATAAAATTTCTACGCGGCGATTTTTTTCCCTGTTTATCTCAGTATCATTAGGAGCAGCAGCTACTTGACTTCCCATTCCTTTCCAATTCATTTGCGATGACATTACCCCTTTTTCAATTAAATAATTGAAAACAACTTTAGCACGGAACTCAGACAAAACCTGGTTAAGCTGTGCGTTACCAATATTATCGGTATGCCCTACTACTAAAATCTTTTGAGATGGTTTTGTTACAAGCCATCTAGCTAGTGTATCCAATTGAGATTGGACAGTGGGTAGAAGTATATAATCACTTTGGTTGAAATACAACGTATGAAACGTTTTAGAAACAGATGATCTGGATATTACTTGTCCGTTGAAACCTCTACTAATTTCAATGTTTCTCAAAATTTCAAACCCACTATCATTAGCGGCGAGGGTCGCAAGTTGGTAATGACCTTCTGAAACAAATTGGTAATATTGATTTGCTGTATGCCTGTGCAACATGATACGCTTAGAAGTAGGAGCGGCCATGAGCCAATAGGTTTCGTTTGTATCGGTAGAAGTTAGGGCAAAAACCGTCAAATCTCTGACAAGTCGAATTACATACGTACGTTGTTGATTGTCTAAATATTCTAAAATTAAATTACCCTTGTACGGCTGATATCCTTTGGCACTAACCTCTATAGCAATAATATCGGGTTCGTCAAAACGTACTTCAAATCCAGACTGTTGAGGTTGAATTTGGGAACATCTCTTTTCAGAGTTTTGAGTATAAAACAAACAAATGGACGATTCTATAGACTGCTCTGTAATAGCATCTATAACTTTAAATAGCCGGGTAGCAAATTTCTGCGATTGTAGTGGTACAGAAGCCGAAATCTCTACATGCTTTTGTTCTTGTTGAAAAAAGGGAATATCAATTGCTTGCTGAACAATAGGTGTCAATAAAATTGGAACAAAAAAACGGGTATTGTAGAGTCCCTCACGTTTAGGAGAAATAGGCATTGATATAGTACGATACCCCGCTGCAGTAACTATCATTGTCACTGCCTCACAGGGGAGATTTATGTCATATGTCCCATTCATAAATGTAATTTCTGTGATGGTCTGATGTGTGTTTGTTTTTAAAAACACTTGTACATTTTTAATTGCCTCTTGATTAACAACATTGGTAATCGTACCATATAACTGCACATAACCAGCAGACTGCCCCAAGCATGGGACAAGGATATGTATGAGTCCAAGTATCAAGTGTCCCATTAGTAGAGGCCTGCGCGTATTATTTATCCATTGCCACACCTATGTTTCCAAGTAAAACTTCCCAGTTGAGTTGTTGTTGCCCTTCTACTGATTTTTGATAAGACTGCAATTTGACTTTAACACTTTTTCGAGTAACGTCACTGTAGAGTATGTCGTCATTGTTGGCGCCATAACCTGTAAAAGTCTGTGTACCTGATATCATGCCATAATAATTTCCATCATCGGCTTGGGTCAATTCACTCACGTAGTTGACTTCGTGCCATTCAATTTTAGTAGAATTGTAGGGTAATAATTTGAGTCGGTTTAGGTATTCTCGGATGGGATAAGTTCTAATACCTGACCAATTGACCGATGTAACCTGAATCGTTGCATTAGGCAAGAATAATTGTGCAGCTATATCAATAGCCTTATCCTTTTCGTCGGACTCTAGCGATTTGTCGGTAATTATATTTAGGTATTGTACAAATTCATCGACACGTCTCAAGCTTTTTTCTCGATAACTCAACAGTTCTGATTCATCCAAGGCAGGTTTTCTACGATTAATTGGACTCTGAACTGGTTTGGTTTTCTGCTCTATTACGGGACTAGACGACGCTACTGGTGCAGGTTCGTTTTTGAGGCGTTCTATTTCGGCTGTAGCCTGCTGTAGCACAGATATAACTTCATTGACAGGTAATATTAATTCATGCCGACCATCACGATAAATAAGAGCGGCGAGTTCGTTTTTATTGACCGACCCTGATACCCCACGCGATGTTTTGTAATTGATAATTTCATCACTAGCGTATGAAATTTGTCCCACAATTACTTTCAGAGGATTACTTTTAATAAGTATATCATGCGCGTGAAAAGGTTTATTATAAAATGTCTTAATCTGTTGATTAGCTAGTACTGAATCAGAATTCAGCTCTGCAATTACGAGATAGTCGCCCATTGCATTGAAGACAAGCAGGACATTTTCTCTGCGAAAAGAACGCTTAATAGCTCGGTCACCTTTAAGTTCGGTATATTTGACAGTTTCCTCGGTAGCCTCAGTCAACTTAAAAGGAAAACTGTTGCCATTGGCTAAATAAATAGCCTCCTGGCAATAAGCTTGGTAGAATACTACCAAAAAGAATATACATAGGATTAATGGTCGTTTTTGCATAATCGCAGGTGTAAAAATATGATTCAAAATTCCAATTTGCCCTAAAATTCGAGTCCCCCCTTTTTTTACGTATTTAAGAACCTGATTAAATTAGTTACATATTACGTTTTCAAATGAGCAGTATAGAGAAACGAAAGCCCCCTTTTGACAGCATTACATTAAAGTTGAAGAATAATGACAGGATAAAATTTAGTTGTAGGGCAAATACTTTTTGCTTTATTTAAAACATCGACATCGGAATGATCAGTACCAGACCCTGTCTTAGGAGGAGCATCACCCATCACAATAATGATGTCTGGAGCATTACAGTCTTTCCACGTCATTTCATCCAATGCTTTCCACAAGGCATCATAAACAGACTCAGGGGTATCTCCCCCACCAGTTACACGGATATTGTTAATAAAATCGCGTATGGCGTTATAATCTTCAGTTAGCTCATAGCTACTATACCAGTTGGCACCGTCAGAACGATTGTCGCCGTAGGCAACGCCGCCTAAGCGACAACCTTTAGGAAGACAGTCGATGATACTGTTGATGTTTTCTTTCACGAAATCAATATCATCGCTCATTGAACCCGTTTTGTCCACTACGAAGAGGATTTCGCTGCCTTTGCGGGCTTGCGATACAAGTCGACAGATGGTTTCAGTAATTTCGGATACATCCAATATAAGGTTACAGGCTGCACCGTCGTTTTCGGTTAGTCCGCTAAAAGATTTGATTAGTTGCTCTTGGCTTACGGTTACAGTACGCGTTTGTGTATTAGGGACGAGCTGTTCAAAGTTTTTACAACCCGCAAAAAGCAGGATAAGCGTACTATAAATGATGATACATAAGAGTTTTGATTTCATGAATTTTATTTGTTTTAAGATTATATTTTAAATCCAACTCCTGCTTTTAGATAACTTGTACCATGACGCCCCACTTCCCCCGTCAAAAATATACGATGGCCTAAAAAATAGCGGGTGCCAATGAAGGGGTCGCCTGAGAGCGAAACCTCATTGAGAGCGTAACAATCGCAACTAGCACGTACCCAACGAAACGATATCATCATGCCTATATAAGTATCCCATTTAGGACTCAGCCCAAAATGAAGTGTAGGGCCGCCACCAAGTGTCCAATATTTGTAGCGGAAAAGCTGGGCATATTGTCGAGTAGTACTCTCTGCAAGTATTTTATTTTCTTCCCACCAATGCGAACTAGCATAACCTCTGAACCCTGCTAGCCGCCATATATGGCGTTCGTAATAAACTCCTACTGGAGGAAGTACGCTCGTAATGAGGTCGGGGCGTTTGCCACGGTTGCTCACGGGTTGATAATCAACCCAGAAAAAATTCGATTTGGAACTAAATACTTCACTGTTGATCGATAATTTAATATTCGTACTCTTTTTGACTTTGGGTTGTTTAATAGACTCTGTTTCAGTGGCTAGTTTTTCTGGGAGTACAGTTGCCGCAGGCGTATTTGCAAAAACTACGGGAGGTACATACTTTTCTGAATAAAGTATTTCCAAATTTTCGATAGCCAGCACCTTTAACTCAACCCGTCGATTGAGAGCTTCTTGATCTTTCCCTCCAAAAATAGGTTCTGCTTCTCCTTTTCCCGTCGCATTAATTTGTACCCCCACTAAGCCTTGAGCCACCAAAAAATCTTTCAAATTTTGGGCACGTTTTTCGGAAAGTTCTAGGTTATTTATTGCTTTACCAGATGAATCGGTATGAACAACTAATTCCAAATCTGTAACTTTCTGTTTTTTAAAGAGGTTAGCAATCTTCTTTAACTCCTGTTGTGCCGTAGAAGTGAGCAGATAACGACCTGTATAAAAATTTACCCCCTTCAAAATTGTTTGTGAACGTAATAATATACTAACTTGGTTTTCTTCCAATGCTTTAAGATAATCTGTATCACTTATTAATTGCTTTTGTCCTTCTTGAGATTTGGGAATAACAACAATACGCTGCCCATCCGCTTTACTAACTTCTCGAACTTGCTCAGTAGGTATAGAATCGGCTCTACTTAACACCTTATAAAATATAATTTGGGAGTCATAAGACTCCACTTTGGCCTCAATTTCTGCACCCAAAATAGTAATGATTTTATCTTGCGCGTGTAACACTGTAGGAGCTAGCGCAATCAACATAGCTGCCCACACTATCTGCTTTATTTTCATATATCTTGACATTTTAGAACAAATTTGTGTTAGTCTGATGCTTATTAATTTCACTTCCGTAAGCGTTGATTTATTAATAGGACTTATGCATTAAATCTGTAACTTTTCATAAAAAACGCATGAAAGCTACGTTTGAATTATATGATCAATTTTTGCTGAGTAGTCAAATAAACTACACTTGCCCATATTTATTTGCAGAGTGAGTTAGGATGGAGAAAATGTTTTACTTACTCCCTTTAAAGTTCAGAAATCAATTTGACACTTCTGGCAGTGACTTTACAAAATCGGGTTTTTACTTTGTGAAATGGTCAAACTTTTTTACGAAAGAAATTTCCAACCTATTAAAAAGTGGTTTTGGGAGGTGAGCAAGTGCTCTGGGTTTTTCTTTCTGAAAAGGTCGTTTACGAACTGCTTCGTGACAAAACGCAGCATCGTAAACACGATTCCCAACGGCCGACGTAATACATCCAATACTCCGCAAACCCATCGCCCACCAACGCCATACCGTTATCGAAATCGTGTGACATGATTTGTTTTTACAAGGCTACCACCTTGGGCTCGGTGGAACCTCCGAAAATGTAGCTTTTACCCGCCTCGAAGGCATCTTTCATGGAGCAAAATAGACATTTAAACGCTCCGATTTCGACACCTTGGTATTGTCGCTCCAGATGCACGTAGCTTCACTGATGTCGTCTATACGCATATTATACTGAGCCAATAGCGTCTCTCTCTCTTTTGGTATCGGAAAATACCGAAATGGGGCCAAAAAGTTAATCACGTAGCTCGCCACCCATTCGTCGGGGCACTCGGGGCGATAGAATACGATTACCCTGCATCAGCCAATTGAATCATTGTTCTTGACTATGCTTACATTTATTAAACCCGAGTCGCTCAAAATACCGCTCAAATCAAACTTTTTAGGATATTATATTCTTCTTTACAAAGTTTTTCTGCCTACTGATTCCCATACTTCACAGCAGTCCCTGCCAAGACAAACCCCTGATAGTCTTTTCCTGTATAGTACTGGTATTTCACATTTACGATGGCATGAGCGCCCATACCCACGGCTTGAATAATCAGTTGATTGAGCAAAGCCTTTTTTTGCTCTTCGTCATTACCACGATATAGCATTCGCCCTTCTTTGGTTTGTTGGTTGCTCAACGGTACTTCCTTTTCGACCTTCACGGGACCAATAGGTATGTACACCCGCGTTGTAGGCTGATTTTCGTAAAACACATCAATCGGATACGTTGCATCCGCCAATTTAATCGGAATTCCCATACCGCCGTCGGGGGTTGTTACAGGTCGAGCACACGAAAATGCCCCCAGCAAAATGACTACCAAATACGTAAAAGAAAAAAGTGGTCGAAAAAATCTCATAGTTCAATTTTTCTAAAGTTTGCAACAGGAAATGTCATAGTAAAGTTTTTTACAACCAACACTCCCCACGGTTTGAAAGGAGCAATGTCAGGAAACATGTCGGCATTTACCTTGATGTCGGTCAGTTTCCCAAAATAAGCCTTGCCTTTCGCGCTCGGCTGCGTCACTACCCACTCGTCGCGGAGTTGCTGTGTAATACGCAATGGCAGAAAGGCCGTTGTTAAAGGAAACGAAAAATTCCCTCGGCGTATTGTCGCTTCAAAGAAGGGTTCATCTCCCTGTTTTGCCACCAGCTTGTCGGTACGCTCGTCAAGCGCTTGAAAGTCAAAATCACATAATTCCTTGGGAATGCCCCAATTTTCGATACCGTTCCAGACACTATTTGTGTCAGAAACGTAAATTTTTGAAATCGAAAACGAGTTTTTTTCTAACATCTCAAATACACCTGGAATAAAGAGCAATTCGCGGTACGGACCAACCGGTGTAGTATGGTAATCGACTAACATCATACTTGCCAGCATCCCCTTATAACTAACACTCTGATAATCAAGCAAAAAACAGTTTTCTCTGACAAATTGTTCGGGTAAACGATACAAGAAAATATAGCCATTTCCTGTCAGTGACCAAGGGGCAGGAGCTATTAGAGAAGGCGGCGGTAAGTCTTCGGTAGAAAGCATATTTTTGAATAAAAAAGGGGAACTAACCCCCATTTTGTAATATTTTCAAGAAAGATATAGACGAAACAAGTAACATAAAAAATATAGGCACTTGTTTAACAAAAAAAATGATACGAAATTTGTCACCGCTTTTCTAAGCAAATTATTTTTATGAAACAACGAAAACTTTACACACGTTTTTTTTCTGCGGCGCTGGCCTTGTTGTTGCTTTTTACGGCAACGGCAGGAAAAGCATTGTCGCACCGTAAAGTTAGTCCCAAAAAGCCCATTGCCGAACAAACGTCAAAAAAACCAACCAACAACGACCAACGTCCAGCCATTCAGGCAATGTCACTGGAGGCGGTAGTGGCCCCCGCTATTTCGTTTGATTTTGAGCAAACGTTCTACCTTCTTCCTAGTATTTATTGCATCGAACTCCCATCGGTAAGCCTTCTTCCGAAGCGTTTCGATATTTTTTACTACTTTTTTTCCTTCTTCCGAAACGTATTCGGCCACTTTATTGCTAGCAACGCCCCCTAGGCGGTGCGTTACTACAGCTTTGTGCCTATTGCTTTTTATCCACTGAGATGAAAGTTGGGGCAAAAATCCATCCTATTGTTTTCAATTTTCCAATTTATACAAATTTTCGAAAGCATCAGCTTTCGAAAGACGCTAATTCAATTAGTATAAACCAATTTTATCAATCATAAACTAATGCAAAACAGACTTGGTATTTGGATTTTGACAGTGGTAGTAGCTCTTTTGAGCATTTACTACTTGTCATTTACGTTTGTAGCACGCAGCATCCGCAGCGATGCCGAAGCGTTTGCTACTGGTAAAAACGGTGTTGTTGACACTAAGAAAAAAGAACGTTATTTAGATTCTCTTCGTCGTGAGCCTGTTTACTTAGGTTCTACGTACCAAGAAGTTACTCAACGGGAACTTGGTTTGGGTCTTGACCTTCAAGGAGGTATGCACGTGGTGTTAGAAGTAGCTCCAACCGACATCGTAAAAGGCCTTGCAGGTGGAAATGCTCGCAATAGCCAAGTAAACGAAGCGTTGAAAAAGGCAGTTGAAGCTCAGAAATCTAGCCAATCAAATTTTGTTGATTTGTTTATAACTGAGTTTAAGCGTTTGGCGCCTAATACTCCATTATCACAAATTTTCTCAAACAGCACCAACCGTGGCAAAATCAACAACACATCTTCAGACAGAGAAATAACTGCATTCTTGAAAACAGAAGTAGAAGGTGCAACTAGCCGTGCGTTCCAAATTATCCAACAACGGGTGGACAAATTTGGGGTTGCTAACCCGAACATCCAGCGTTTGCCAGGCACAGGTCGTATTTTGATTGAGTTGCCAGGTGTTGATAACCCTGAGCGGGTGCGTCGCCTTTTGACGGGTTCTGCGAAGTTGGAGTTCTGTGAAGTGTACACACTCAACGAAGTGTCTCCTGCCCTCAACTCACTTGGAGCTTACTTGACTCAATTAGAGTTAGAAAAGAAAATTGCGAGCAAAGGTTCTGCCGCAGCTGATACAAGCAAAAAGTCAGACCTTGCATCACAATTGGCGCAAGGAGCAAAAGCAGATACTACCAAAACCGATACTACCGCTAACCAAACTGGTTTGGCAAGTTTGTTTGTCCCTATCTCTCAAGGAGAGCTAGGGGTATATGCCAAAGATACTGCCCGTGCTAACGACATTTTGGCTCGTCCAGAAGTAAAAGCCATGTTCCCGTCAGATTTAGTCATTATGTGGAACCGTAAAGGAGTTGAGACAACTGACAAGCGTAATGAAGTTATCGGTGTCTATTTCATCAAAAAATCAGGTGGGCAAGCACCACTTGAGGGAGATGTGATTGTAGATGCAGGAAACGATTACGATGACCGTGGCCGCCCAGAAGTAACCATGCGTATGAACGCAGAAGGTGCTCGTAAATGGAGAAACCTTACCGCAGCAAACGTAGGCCGCCAAGTGGCAATTATTCTCGACGGCTTTGTTTATACAGCGCCCAACGTCCAAAACGAAATTCCTAACGGTAACTCAAGCATCACAGGAAGCTTTACTGTAGAAGAAACGAAGGACATGGCCAACGTGTTGAAAGCAGGTAAATTGCCAGCCCCAACTACGATTGTTGAAGAAGCTATCGTGGGAGCCACTCTTGGTTCTGAGTCTATCAACGCTGGACTTATTTCTTCATTGGTTGGTTTGTTGGTTGTACTTATCTTCATGGTCATCTACTACAATAAAGCAGGTATGATTGCTGACGTAGCCTTGTTTGTCAACCTTTTCTTCTTGATGGGTATCATGGCTTCATTGGGTGCGGTATTGACTTTGCCAGGGATTGCGGGTATCGTATTGACCATCGGTATGGCGGTCGATGCTAACGTACTTGTTTTTGAACGTATCAAAGAAGAATTGGCGGCTGGAAAGGATATGAAACTAGCGGTTTCGGACGGTTTCAAAAACTCTCTTTCTTCGATTCTTGACTCAAACGTAACTACTTTATTGACAGGTATTATTTTGTTCTTCTTAGGTACAGGTTTGATTCTTGGTTTTGCCACTACACTCGTAATTGGTATCATAACTTCGTTGTTTGCTGCGTTGTTTGTTTCTCGCCTTATCCTTGAGTGGTGGATTGCCAAAGGTCGTAAAATCGAATTCTTTGCTAGCTGGTCACAAAACCTCTTCAAAGATGCAAACTTCGACTTCGTTTCTCGTCGTCGTATGTATTATATTATTTCTTCTACTATTATCGGTATCGGTATTATTTCGGTCATTTTCAAAGGTTTTGGACTTGGGGTTGATTTCAAAGGTGGCCGTAGCTACGTAGTACGTTTCGACAAAGAAGTAAACACTACTGAAGTTCGTGAAGCTCTTACTGGACCTTTCCAAGCAGCTCCAGAAGTAAAGACATTCGGGGGGACTGGTATTGGTGCTAACAAACAGGTTAAAATCACAACGAGTTTCTTGGCAGATGCCACAACTCCTGATGCCGATAAGCAAGCTGAGGCTAAGTTGTACGATGGTCTGGACAAACTTGCTGGCAACAAAGCCGCCATTCAGAGTTCACAAAAAGTAGGCCCGACCATTGCTTTTGATTTGATTATGACCTCTTTAAAATCGCTTTTATTAGCCATTTTGGTGGTGTCTGCATATATATACATTCGATTCCGTCGAGTTGCTTTCGTTTGGGGCGCGATTGTCGCATTGTTCCACGATGTACTTATTATTTTGGCAGTATTCTCTATATTTAACGGACTTCTTCCTTTCTCATTGGATGTTGACCAAGCGTTTGTAGGTGCTGTACTGACGATTATGGGCTATTCGATGAACGATACGGTCGTTGTGTTTGACCGCGTTCGTGAATACCTCCGCGATAACCGTAACAAGAAAGAGAGCATTCCAATAATCATTAACAACGCCTTGAACAGTACCCTTAGCCGTACGGCCGTAACGGGTCTTTCGACCTTATTTGTACTTATCGTATTGTTCATTTTTGGTGGCGAAGTGATTCGTGGTTTCTCGTTTGCGATGCTTCTTGGAGTTATCGTAGGAACGTATTCTTCATTGTTTGTGGCAACTCCAATTGTGGTTGACTCGCTTACGCAAGCACAAGCAAAAGAAGATAGCCTTCCTGCCGACGCCCAAAAAGCCGCTCCTGTTCGTCTTATCTCTGATTTCCCTGATGGCATAGGTGAGTTGGAAGCTCCACAAGAAGATGAGCAACAAGAAAAACCTAAAAAAGAGAAAAAAGCTCCGTTAATTAAGCCGTCTTTGAAAAAATAAAGACTTTTATAAGTCTTACTCATACACAAAAAGGGCTAGCAATTGCTAGCCCTTTTTGATTGTAAAAAACGCCAACAAAAAAGCGAAAGATTTCTCTTTCGCTTTTTTGTTATGGAGTTGTTAACCTTTAAATTTCTTCGTGAAGGCTATTGTAGTATCCCGCAAAAACGGCACCTTGAATAAGCGTACCAACAATTCCTGTCAATACATCACCAAAGGTAAACAACAATACGACAATCAATAAAAAGAAGGCAATCAACACCCCTGAACCAACTTCTTGTTCCTTATGTGCTTCCATTGACATCAATATTTAAGTGGTTGAAGTAAAATTTCGTCGCAATTTAGGCAAAAAAACGTTTGAACTCGTTTTGCTTTAGTGATTTATTCTCCTATCGCTTTGTTCAATGCTTGTTCCCAAAGGGCATAACTTTCTCCGTAAGAGTCCCGCAAGTCTTCGTTTGGTTCAAATGTTGCGATTTGCGTCAACCCTTCAAACGCCGATATAGTGTCGTAAATACCTACTCCTATCCCCGCCGCACGTGCTGCTCCCTGTGCTCCATCGGTGTCGTACAGCTCGATGGTTGCTCCAGTGGTATTGGCAAATGCCTCACGGAACAACGGACTTAGGAACAAGTTGGCATGGCCTGCCCGCACAGTCTGCGTTTCTACCCCCATTTGTTGCATTACCTGCAAACCATAATTTAAGGCAAATACGATTCCCTCTTGCGCCGCTCTAAACACATGCGCCGACGAGTGGGTATTGAAGTTTAAGCCTTGCAAATGACCTCCTACCAGCTGGTTTTCTAACACCCGTTCGGCACCATTTCCAAATGGCAAAAACGTAAGACCTTCAGCCCCAATTGGCGTTTGAGCAGCAAGTTGGTTCATTTCGTCATAACTGATACCTCCCGCAAAACGGCGTACCCAACTATTTAAAATCCCTGTTCCATTTACGCACAACAGTACTCCATTGCGTTGGGCATCGGGGGTACTATTTACGTGGGCAAAACTATTTACCCTCGAAAGGGGGTCCGCGGTAGGTTGGGCATTAATTCCATACACCACTCCCGAGGTTCCTGCCGTAGTGGCGACTTCTCCAGGATTTAAAACATTAAGCGAAAAGGCGTTATTAGGTTGGTCACCTGCTCGGTAGGCGATTGGAATACCCGCTTTTAGTCCTAATTCTGCTGCTGCCGAAGTCGAAAGTTCGCTCTGAGGTACAAATGTGCCAACGATTTCGGGAATGAATGAATTATCAAATCCGTAGTAATCCAGCAATGCTTGTGACACTTTTTGCTCAGCAAAATCCCAAAAAATTCCTTCTGATAAACCAGAAACAGTCGTCTGAGGTGTTCCCGACATCCGAAGTGCTAAGTAGTCACCTGGGAGCATAAAATGCCGAATCTGCGCATAAATATCTGGTTCGTTGTCTTTTACCCACTTGAGTTTTGACGCCGTGAAATTACCAGGTGAGTTTAGCAAGTGTCCCAAACAAGCCTCGCTTCCCATATCGGTAAATGCGTTATTTCCGATTTCAACGGCGCGGCTATCGCACCAAATAATGGAAGGGCGCAGCGGGCGAAGGTCTTTATCAACCACCACCAAACCGTGCATTTGGTACGAAATTCCTATTCCTGCTACTAATTCAGTCGAAAAGCTGTATTTATTTTTGAGTTTGTGCGTAGCATTTATGGCTTCCTGCCACCAGCTGTCGGGATGCTGTTCTGCCCAGCCTGCACGATGTGCAATCATACCCATTTCTTGCTCAGGAGAAGTAGCCGTGGCAACTGCTTTTCCTGTTTCAATGTCTAATAAAGCAACTTTTACCGAAGAGCTGCCTACGTCATAGCCTAAAAGATATTTCACGGATACGTTCAATTTTGATGTTTACGATAAAAGGGGAAAATGGTAAATTTTACCTTATCCTCCAAAATTCTCTTTGATATTCTGTCTAAGGGTGAGCAATTATTGTTATTTTCGTAGAAAAAATTATCCAAAACAAATGCTTGATTTTTTTACTACCGAACGATTGATTTGGATTGGAGCCATTTACCTCGTTTTGTGCGTGTTGGCTTACTTCATACAACACAAATTTATCTTTAAACCTGAAACACTTCCCCAAGATTTCATTTATAACTACGAAGATTCATTTGAGGAGCTATTCTTTGAACCTGAGCCTAATGTCCGTATCAATGCGCTTCGGTTTTACCATGATGATGCTTCGAGGGGGCTTGTGATCTATTTTCACGGCAATACACGAAGCATCAAAGGATGGTCAAAATACGCCAAAGATTTTACCCAACACGGCTATGATGTACTAATGATTGACTATCGAGGTTTTGGAAAAAGTACAGGCAAACAAACCGAAGAAGGGCTCAAGAACGACGCGCAATACATTTATAATAAAATGCGCTCAAAATACAGCTACACTGAGGATAAAATCATTATTTATGGGCGGTCGTTAGGCTCTGGTTTTGCCACCAAACTGGCCTCCAACAATCACCCCAAAATGCTCATTTTGGATGCCCCTTACTACAGTTTTACTCGACTTACTACGCGGTTTTTACCTTTTTTACCCGTCTCCTACATTCTCAAATTTTCCATCCGCACCGATGTTTGGATTCGTTACGTCAAATGTCCTATTTATATCATTCACGGCACAAAAGACCTTCTCATTCCCTTTCGGTCGAGTGTACGGTTGACTAATTTAATCCCTCAATCGGCACGACTCATACCCATTTATGGAGGTGGGCACAACAATCTCCCTAGCTTTCCCGAATACCATCGTCACTTAGATGACATCCTCAACGACCGTTTTGACTTGATATTTGATAAATACGAAAAGCCGTTTTGATATCTGGAAAGCGTTAAGCACTGTTCATTAACTTATTCCATTCAGCACGGGTATTGATGTTTTGTAGCCAACGTTCATCAGGGCAAGTAAGTCCTTCGACTCCCATTTTTTTTAATAATTTCATGGGAGAAAAGTCACCTTGATACATTGCTTCTTTCAGCCACTTTTCAGCAGTTGGCTCCCAAATACCCACCAAAGGCTCCAAAAGGCCCGTAGTAGGATGTCGAAACACTGTGGCAGGTTGATTCTCATCTCGATTTGCCACCAAATATTCTAAGGTCTGTTGATTTACCAAAGGCATATCGCAAGCTACCACCAGCCACGAGCTTAAGGGTTGGGTAAAAAAAGCGCTCCCAATTCCCCCCAGCGGCCCAACTTCAAACGAATCTATCAAAAGCGGGGTTGGGCCAAATAAATATCTTTGTTCGTCCCGACACGATAGATAGGTTGGGCCAAAGTTAGATAATACATCAAGCAAGTACTCCCATTGTGGTTTTGAATGGTACAAAAGCTGACTTTTGTCTACCCCCATTCGGCGACTGTATCCTCCAACCAAAATGAGTCCGTTCATATTTTTTGCAAAAACTCTAACGCCCTTACCTCCGACCAATACGCCCCTTTATGTACAAAATTTCGAGGTCGAAAACCACAATGCCCTCCTTGCTGAGTAAGCTCTAACCACACATTGGGCATATCCGAAATCGTTTTACTAGGTAAACTTTGGTAAGGAACCAATGGGTCGTTTTCGGCATTCACGATGAGAGTTGGAACTGTAATTCCATCCACAAAATACTTCGAACTACAACGTTGATAATATTCGTTGGCTCCTTCAAAACCATGAAGAGGCCCCGTGTAAATGTGGTCAAAATCCCAAAATGTCTTTACTTTTTTCCATTGCGACGTATCAAAACGGTCGGGATACTGGCCAGCTTTGGCTTCAATTTTTGGCTTTAATGTTTGCAAAAAGCGCCATAGATAAATTTTATTTTCTGGTTTTTCAATGTTTCGACTACAACCCAACAAATCCATTGGCACGCTGAAAACGGCTACTTTATAAATTTCTTTGGGTAATGTTGTTCCCCGTTCGCCTACGTATTTGAGTGTTACATTTCCGCCCAAACTAAAGCCCATAAGCGAAATCTCAGTATAACCTTTGGCAATAGCGCACTTTACTACAAAATCCAAGTCGGTAGTTTCACCGCTGTGGTAAAAACGGAGTTGACGATTGATTTCCCCACTACAACTACGATAATTCCATGCCAAACAATCATACCCCTGCTGATTCAACAAACGCACCATACCTGTAATGTACTGACGTGTACTACTTCCCTCCAGTCCGTGAGAAAGAATCACCAAAGGTGGCTTAGATAAAGTCGTGGGAGCGGTAAATCCATAACTCCAATCAATATCAAGAAAGTCATCGTCGGGAGTAGTGACTCGCTCACGCTGATAAGGCGGTTTTACTTTGCGAAACAACGCGGGATAAATACTTTGGTAATGGCCATTGGGCAACCATCTGGGAGGCTGGTGAGTGTGTGTTCGCAAAAGAGGCATATAAAAAACGACTTTACAAAGACAAAAATAGAGTTTCTTTATGAAATCAGCGTTACTATTAATGCTTAATAAACGGCCTCGCAATCACTCGACGCCCATCACTCACTCGAATAAAATACTGGCCCGTCGGTAGCTCAGAAACATCAAATTGATTTAAAAATACGCTTCCATTATCGTACAAGAGCTTTTTACCTATGATTTGACTTTCAATGGTCACAATTTCGGCGGTCAACTCATAGGTATTGTCAGATTCGTACACCACAGTCACGGCATCTGCCGCAGGATTAGGATACAGCAAGAATTTTTCTTTTAAAATTAAGACTTCGGGAGGCTTATTAGAGATAGGGCTATTGGGTGAATACTGAGTATTGGTTAGTTCCAGTACCTTAGAAATAATAGAGCACCCGCGTTGGGTAATTTCCACGGTGTATTTTCCTGCTAAGGTAGCTACCAAACGCGGCCCTGTTGCGGTGGGTAGAAGGTTCCCGTTCAAAAACCAACGATACGTCATTCCATCGCCCGTACTCGTCGTGAGATGAATGCTTCCACTAGGAGGAATCACTGTACCACTATTGGTCGAAATTACAGGCCGTTGAAGCGATGATACCACCTGCGTCGAGGGCGTTGTCACTATGCATCTTCCTGCCATAATTACCACACTATAATTTCCTGCTTCCGTAGGATTGAGAGTATTTGTATTCGCCCCAGCTATATTTTCACCGTCGCGACGCCACTGGTATTTATACTCCAAACCCGCGCTTGCCGTCAATAAAATAGGAGTACCCGAACAAATCGTTACCGTTCCACCAGGTGTAATTTTCGCATTGAAATTCGTAACAGCAACCGATACCGTTTTCGACTGAGCCGAACACTGATAACCAATGGCTTTTACACTATACACCCCTGCTTGCATAATCTCGTAGGTAGGCGTTGTTGTAGTACTTATCACGTTTCCATCCTTTAGCCATTGATAAGTGATTGCATCGTCTCCTTTCACCTGCATGATTACTTTATTACCAGTACAAATCGTCGTATCTTGTCCTCCTTTGAGTACTTGTACTGCCGCCATACAATCCTGTGGCTTTATACCACTGACAATCAACGAATAAGGTTGACCGTTGTTTTGCAAGATCCGTTTATGACGTACCGATATTGTAAATACTTTTCCCGTAGGTGGTGCGGCTATATATACCTGTTCTACATTGTCTCGAACATTATCACCTCTTGTTGCTACCTGCGACGGTTTGGCGGGGTCGAGCACCCAAGGAAAATACGTAGTACCTGTTTCATCAGTAAGACGTACGTCCAAATCATTGATTAATTTAGAGGCAGGGCTGTCCACATTTTGTGTAGCAATAGAAGTTGCTTTTCCCTCTAGATCAGTCCACGATAAAGTCACGACCAAGGATTCGGTTCCTGCGGCAATGATTTTTTGCTGGTAAGTTTCGTTTTGTTTTAAAGTCTTTTCTAGTAGTAAATGCCTATTGGTAGAATTGAGAATCACTTGCGCTGCCTTTTCGGCGTTTAGTAACCCCCAACCATACTCATAACTCGGCCCTAGTTTCCCTTTTGGTACGCTGGCGGTATGCAATGCCAAACCTTTCAACGTGGCAGAGCGCATAAAATAAGATTCTCGACGGTAAAAAAGTTCTTGCAGCAAAATCAATGACCCCGAAACATTGGCACTTGCTGTAGAAGTGCCCGACATAGTTGCATACGAATTGTTGGCTGAAGCAATGGACGAAATGATATTACTTCCCACCCCCAATAAATCAGGTTTGATACGGCCATCGTCGGTGGGTCCCCATCCACTGAAATCGGCGACTTTAAAATCGGTGATGGTTGTTCCTTCTAATTGAATTGCTGCCCCTCCTACTGTCAAGATATTTTTGGCATTTGCCTCAGCAGGGATTGCATCATAGCCATCGTTTCGGCTTCGTTCCAATAAACTCATTTGACTGGTATTTCTCAAAAAATAGGGTGTTCCAATCGGTGGGCCAGTTTCTGCGTGTTTATTATCAGCTGATTTCACAATCAGATAGTAAGGACTATTGGCGGCCAGTTGGTCTAAGTCTTGGGCTTTTTCATCATAAAACCCAAAGCGATAATCTTCGGTGGCGCTGATGGACGTATTTCCCCACCATTCCCATTTGAGATTAGGGTTAATTCCTGGTCGGCTCTCATTAAACACCCACCCTACAACGGGGCCATAGGCATGGTTAGAAATCAGCATTTTCGAAGCTTCTCGGGCCATTTCCACCAAATCATCGGTGTAGTCCCACACATCCAACTTTGCACCATAAGCCATCCCTTTCACTTGTGGGTTTATACCTGCCGCCGCCATCGTGCCTGATAGATGTGTCGCGTGGTCGCTTAGGGTTGTACTTTGGTCTTTTTGCCGAACTCTTCCTCCAAACTCTACATGCGACAATCTCGGCAACCCTCCATCCCAAATACAAAGCCGGCCGTCCAGTTCGGGCAAATCGCCCTTAAGATCAACTCCCAACCCACCCCCAACGTACAAACCCGTAGTATGTGTACCTATCGAAGCAACCACATTATGGCTTGTATAATAAATAGGTTCGCCTACTGCATCGACCCCTTGCAAGGTTACTATTCGCCCATTGGCATATTTTTTGTTAATAAACCAGCCCTTCTTTTTTGCGTTTTTAGTAGCCCACTGCCAACTCTTCGTATACCGTTGTTGAAAGGACTTCACTAATAACTGATAGGCAGTAGTAGTATCTTTTAGAGTAAGCGGGGCAACGAGTGTTTGCCCACTCGCAAAGGAAGTGATGGCTGATAAACAGAATGCCACAAAACATTTGTTTATCAGCCGATTAAAAAACAATAATAGTATAAGGAGTAAAACAACAGCCATTCCTATTAAGTACATCGCCCGCTCTAAAGCTTCTGTATCGTGTGCACAACGCGTTTTTGGGTATTCTCCTCTTCGAATACAGCAAAAAGCGTACCGATTTGAAGATGAATAAGGTTGAACTGTGCCCGAAAAATTTTTTCAAACTTTTCCAGTAACAGTTGTTCTATCACCCGGCCATTGGCATCGTATAGCGTTGCTTTTACTTTAGACGAAGTTGTGTTGGCTGAAGGTACATACTCACACACTATCATTGAATGAGCTGGATTCGGGTATACCCTTGAAACAGCCACGGGAGCAAAGGTATTATCATCTAGCGCCGTGATAGTTATTCGAACTTCGTCTGAAACCACCTCACCGCACCCGCTGACGTTGGCCCGTACCGAATAATTTCCTGTTTGGAAAGCAGTAAACGTATTACTTGTTGCCCCTGGAATTGGCAACCCATTGATAAACCATTGATTACTAGTGGTAGCGTTTGAACGAAGTATGATTCCATCTACAATAGTGATGGTTGGTTTTTCAGGTTTGCGGGTCGTCAATGCAACAGGAGTAGACAACGTTGGTAAGCAATTATTTACAGATGTACTCACAGCGTAGGTTCCTGCATTTGCGGCATCAAAACTGGCTGAAGTTGCGCCTGGAACAGCTTGGTTATTGAAATACCACTGATATACCACTGCATTAAGCGGGGCTTTGAGCGTCAATAGAGCTCCTTCACAAATACTAGCTGCCCCGTCAAAGCTAATAGTCGCCGAAGATTTTGTGGCGGTTTTAGACGCAACAGCTACTCTTTCACTCGGACAACCCAGCGATTTTACTTTCAAATCGTACAAGTAATAATAAGCATTAGTTAGCGTATCAACGGTATTATTTTGGGTAAATAACGCCCCTCTTAATGCAATCATCCCAGGAATACTGTACGGAAAGCCCGAAACCCCTACGTTACTTCGATAAATCGTCGCGCCATTTTCATACTCAATCGAGATTTTGTAGTTACCTGCCTGCGGAATTGACAAATTAAGAGGATAGACCCTCCCCTCATCCGATGGGTCATCGGCAAATTGGCCTGTGGGGATACCTACATTAGCAACATTAGGGTTTCTACTTGCAATTACATCGACGGTGGTACTCGAAACAAAGCGATCGTCCAATCCCATCACGGTAAACGTAATTCGCCCAGGTGTGGCAGTATACAAACGTGCACTTTCTAGAATAAGCGGTACTTCAGTACGAATCAATGGCGCAGGGCCAAAATTACCTGAGTAGGTTCCTCCACCAAACACTGATTTAGTCGCAGGACCTACGCTTCCTGTAAAGTCATTTAACGCTACATAGAATGTCCCATTGGGTACTTTCAGCGAGCTACTTGTGAAGTTTCCAATGGCAAAGGGTTTGGTTGCCATTGGACTATCGTACCAGAAAGTTGTGCCTAAATCGCGGCTAATCAATGCCAACGGGTCTGTATCGCAGTAGGTCGCCGTTGCCGCAGTAACCTTCGGCACAGTCGCAACGCTACGGACCTCACGAATTACGTTATTGGCCGTATCTTGGTCATTTTCAAGATTAGTCTGACATACAAACTGATAATTTACCCCTGATTTTAATTTACTTAAAAAAGCATCAGAAAGCGAAATAGTCGCATCTGTAAATGGAAGTACCGCTTGCGAAACCACTCCATTGATGGTGCCTACCAGTGTTCCTGAGGTTTCACGTACTTGTACCGAAACAGGGATCTTTTGTTGAGTTTCTGTTCCAACATTTCTTATCCGTACATTGACACTGGCCAATTGATTTCCGCAAAAATTATTTTCGGGAGTTATCAACGCAGCCATGGTCACATCGCGCGTTGCTCTGACGTACCTTAACAGGTACTCCTGTGTCTCACCTTTGGCATACGCTCCACAGGCTACTACCGACGCCATTGCATTGGTTTCAACACAAACGATGCGAAGTCGTGTCAAATTTCCTACAATTAAGCCCGATGGCGCTTTCAGTTCAGCCTTGAACGAGATATTTCCCCTTAAAACGCCAGAAGTAGCTACGGTTTCATTGGCGTCCTCAAAATCTCCGTCATTATTCCAATCAACAAAGATTTTCACTACTTTTTCAAAATCACTACCACAGGTCGCAAGCTTGACTTCCACTGGTAAAGATTGCCCCGCAGAAATGGCAGCCACTTGGTTCATAAAATCTGTATAATTCTGACAGCCATCTTTTCCCACCTGAGTAATGCTACCAAGTGTTACTTGGGAAATTTTTGTGTCAGCGTTCGAACTTGCTTTTGACTCACAATAGGCTTTCCCACCAATTCCGCTCACCAACAAAGCATACGCCTGCGAAGTATTGGTTAATGTGGCTCCTTTGTGCCGTACCGTAATCGTATACGTTCGGCCTGGTACGGGGTTAGCAATGAGAATCTGTTCTACATTATCCCGAATATTGTCTCCTCGCGTTGCATTGGCCGATGGTTGATTAGGATCCAGTATCCAAGGAAGCGATTCGATTGTGCCATCGCTCACACGGATGTCAAGGTCATTAAGAAGTTTAGGGGTACGATTATTAAAATTAGCAGCCGTAACACTCGTTGAGGCGGCTTCGGGGTCGGTCCAGCAAATAGTCGCGACCAAGGGACCACGCCCCGATGCGACTACCTGTACAGTGTAAGTTTCATTAATAGCCAACGTACGTTCGGCCATTAAATGATTTTGATCGCGGTTTAAAATGACCTCCGCTGCTTGCTTCATATCTAACAATCCCCAGCCATACTGGTAGTCGGGGCCAGGATTACCTGCGTCGTCTGCTGTATGAAGGACTAATCCTTTCAGTGTCGACGAACGCATAAATTTTTTGTTTTGCTGCTGGTATAGCTCTTGTAACAAAAACAACGAACCCGCCACGTTAGGAGATGCCATCGAAGTCCCACTCAGTGTTGTATAGGCATTATTTGAAGTCGAAGTAGTTGAAAAAACACTGACTCCGACCCCCACAATATCGGGTTTAATACGACCGTCGTCGGTAGGGCCCCAGCTACTAAAACTTGAAATACGTGGGTCAGAAAGTTGGTTATAGCCGTTGCTCAACACACTCACAGCCCCAACTGTCAGAATATTTTTAGCATTACCATACGTCGAAATCAAATCATATCCCTCTTGCGTAGCTCGTTGTACGATACTCGTTCGGCTTGAGCTTCCCAAGAAATAAGGGGTTCCCACAGGAGGGCCGTTAGTACCTCGTGCATTTCCCGCCGCTTTTACAATCAAATAATAAGGTGCATTATAAGCGATTCGGTCCCATTCACGGGTACGGGCATCATAAAAGCCCATTTTATAATCATATTGTTCATTGATGGTTGAGTCTCCATACCACTCCCATTTGCGGTTATTATCCGTTCCAGGTCGAGCCGAGTTAAAACGCCAACCTGCAACTGTCTCGTACGAATGGTTCGAAATCAGTGCCTCAGGAGCCACATTAATCATTTCAGGGCTATCGTTATTAAAATCATGGGCAAGCAGAGTTGCAGCATTCGACATTCCTTTGGCACGTGGATTAACCCCTGTCGCAATCATCGTACCACTGACGTGGGTTGCGTGGGCATCGGGGGTGGTAGCGTTATCGACTTGCGTAACACGACCTGCCAACTCGGTGTGCGTACCCAGTACTAGCCCACCGTCCCAAACCGCCAAACGGTCTTTCATGGGGGCACTCCCTCCCGTTAAATTTAACCCTAATCCTCCTCCTTCGTAGAGTGTATTTGTACGGGTGGAGAGGGCAGCACCGATATTGGTAGTAGTAGCATCGTACAAAGGCTGACCTGTTTCGCTTACTCCCGCCAAAATCATCACTGTTCCATCGGCCAATACTTGCCTTTCTACCCAATTATTTTTTTTAGCAAGCTGTTGCAACTCAGCCGCCGCTACTCGGTGCTGATTTTCAATAGATTGGCGTACGTTTCTAATTTTTTTTTGTTGTTCGGTCGAATAAAGGGGTGTACGTTGAGCATAACTATTCCAGCTCATCACTGCCAAAACACAGAAAACAAAGTAAAAACGAAAATGCATGATGAAGTAAATTTTTTATTAAAACGTAGAAAAGGGGCTTGAAGTTATACAAAACTCACCAAATTCCCACAGTTTTGTACCCGTACAGGTACCCCCCCGAAAACCGCATTCCCCGTCAACTCGTCCAACAACAGTTCATCTGTCAAATCATTTACACTCACTCCTGCATATTTCTGGGCAATAGGCAGCACCACACCAGCTCTTCCATGCCCGTATCCGTGGGGTAAACTCACTACCCCCAGCATTACTTTTTCGGTCAATTCTACTTCTACTTTGACCTGCCCCACCCTCGATTGTACTTGCACTTCGGTGCCCGTTTTTATACCTCGTTTTTCAGCGTCTTTTGGATGCATTAATAGTATACAACGGTTTCGCCCTTTTACTAATCGTTCCGAATTATGCATCCATGAATTGTTGTCTCGAACATGACGGCGGTTAATAAGCAGTAAATCGAAATCTGACGACACAGGTGTTTTCAATGCTTTTTCGATTCGCTTCATATCCTTTGTCAACAGTGTTGGCTCAAGCTGTATTTTTTTATCTGAGGTCTGTAATCTTGCT
Organism: Runella sp.; assembly: GCA_023254175.1. Classification (GTDB taxonomy): domain Bacteria; phylum Bacteroidota; class Bacteroidia; order Cytophagales; family Spirosomataceae; genus Runella. Next base: position 27,467 of record JALQYJ010000112.1, read on the forward strand.
GGTAAACAAGGCTCTAATGCTCCTAAATCGAGACCGTGCGGGTGCTTTTTTAATTCTTCCAAACTCAGCTTATACTTTCCAAATCTCAACGCCAAATCAACTTTTGCATGAGGGTCTTCAGGAGTAAACGTGGACGAATGTTCTCCCGTTAAGCGGGCAGTAATTTCCTGAAAAATTTCCCAATCGTATTTAGCATCAGCCTGTTTAGCAAACAATGGTTCCGACATCCGAGCTACATTTCGAATGGCTAGGGCATTAAACGTTAAATCATAATGTCTTATTTCTAGTCCCGTGGCAGGTGGTAAAATCAAGTGAGCGTGCCGTGTGGTTTCATTGATATAAATATCTATTGAAACCATAAACTCCAACTGAGCAAATGCGTTGTCGAGCTGCTGTCCGTTGGGCGTTGAAAGAATTGGATTTCCACAGCTGGTAATGAGGGCTTTAATTTGTCCTTGGCCCTCCGTTAAAATTTCTTCAGCCAACGTTGAAACAGGTAGTTCTCCCATAAATTCAGGCAAACGCCGTACACGGCTTTGATAACGATTATACTTATCGTATCCTCCTCCTTTCGACGCCGCCAATATGTCCATAGCTGGCTGAGTAAACATCGCTCCCCCTGCTTTATCGACATTGCCTGTCACACAGTTAAGGGCATTCAACAACCATTGGCAAGCCCCACCAAACGCTTGAGTTGATAGACCAATTCTTCCATAAGCCACGGCTGAGCTAGCAGTCGCAAACTCACGCGCTACTTGTCGAATAGTTGTTGCTGCTACGCCCGTATGGTCAGCCACCAATTCAGGAGTAAAAGGAGCCACAATTTGTTCCAATTCATCTAGTCCACTCACAAACTCAGGTGCTTTCTCTAAATTTTCTGTAAAAATCACCTGTAACATCGCCAACAAAAAATACACATCGGTACCTGGGCGGATAAAATAATGTGCAGATGCTTTATCCGCGGTTTCAGTAAATCGAGGGTCTATAACTACCACTTTTCCACCGCGTTCTTGAATAGCTTTCAAACGATTGGCAACATCGGGGGCCGTCATCAAACTACCATTTGAGGCAATAGGGTTAGCCCCCATTATCAGCCAGAAATCTGTCCGGTCAATATCGGGAATGGGAAGTAAAAAAGGATGGCCAAACTGCTGCCAAGCCGCAAAATGATGGGGAAGTTGGTCGGCTGAAGTCGCCGAAAAAATATTCTTCGTTTTCAAAGCTCGCATTAAACCTGTACCAGCTAAATACGTCCCAGAATTGTGTACAGAAGGGTTGCCTGCATACATACCAACGGCGTTAGTACCGTTTTGAGCTTGAATTGTCTTCAATCGAATAGCCACTTCCTCAAACGCTTCCTCCCACGAAATTTCCTCCCAGCCAGTTGTTGTACGACGTACGGGTTTCTTCAAACGGTTAGGGTCTTCATAAATGTCTTTCAATGCTACAGCTTTGGGGCAAACGTGCCCACGGCTAAATGAATCTCTTTTATCGCCTGCAATCGAAACCACCTCATTCCCAACATACTTGATTTCAAGGCCACAAATTGCCTCACAAAGGTTACATGCGCGGTAATGTACACTCGAATTTGTCATATTTATCATTCGTTTGGTGCAATATAAATATTTTTAACAAACTTCTTTGGGATGATACTTTTTTGATTTTCAAAAAGTTACTATCTTTGCATCCCGTTTTGAAACAAAGCATCGTAACATCATAAAGAGCTGATACAGAAATGAAAAAAGGAATTCATCCAGATTACAGAGAAATCGTATTTTGGGATTTAGCAACTGATGACAAGTTCGTAACACGTTCTTGCGCCCCAACAAAAGAAACTATCGAATTCGAAGGAAAAACTTATCCTGTGTTCAAAGCAGAGGTGACTTCTAAGTCACACCCTTTCTATACTGGTAAGAATACATTGATCGATACGGCAGGTCGTGTTGACAAATTCCTCAGAAAATACGGAAAGAGATAAGGTTTTTCGGTTTTTTACCGTAAAAAAAGGAGCTGTTAATAACAGCTCCTTTTTTTTACACTTTTTTGAATTACAATTACGTATGATATGGCGAAGGGCTTACCGAAGTCCATCCACCATCTACGACCAATGCTTGCCCAGTAACATGCCCAGCAAGGGGTGATACCAAAAACAAAGCCGCATGTGCAATATCTTGCACGGTTGCGGGACGCCCCATAGGAGTAATTCTACTCCATGTTTGGTTGTACTCAGGGTCTTCAGCCGTCCGTTCGGTCATCGTAGCTCCTGGCGCTACTGAGTTAATCGTAATTCCATGTGGAGAAAGTTCTACGACTAAGCTCTTAGCAAGCATTTCGAGGGCCGCTTTGGTCATCCCATACGCGGCCAAATACTGATGTGCTTGGTGACCCGTTACCGATGACATCAACAATATTCGTCCTCCTTGGCCCTGTAGCCGCATCTGACGAGCCGAAGCTTGGGTCAGGAAGAAACTACCTCGAATGTTCAAATCTAATAGCTGTTGAAGCGATTCTGGGCGATAATCAAAAAAATCTCCAAACGTCGTCATACCCGCATTGGCCACTACGGTGGTAAGTTTTCCAAAGACCTTCACCGCTTCGGCAACCATTGCATTTACAGAATCGACATCGGCGGCATTTCCAGGATAACTTATACAATTCCCTCCTTGTTTTTGAATTGCCTTAGCTCCTTCGTCTGCCAGGTTTTTGTCAAGGTCGTTCAATACTACCGCTGCACCTCGTTCAGCCAATTGACGGGCGATTTCTAAACCGATTCCTTGGCCTGCCCCCGTGACAATCGCCACTTGGCCACTAAACTCTCTTTCTTTCATCTATTCGCATCTTAGTTCTATCTTTCTATTCCGTTGGTTTTTTGCTCCACCAACTAGCCAACAATGAGCCCGTAATATTCATAATAGGGCCAAACAATGCAGGTGCTAGTCCAACCGTGGCTACTTTTCCCATTTGAAGGGCTATCCCAGAGGCCAATCCACCATTTTGCAAGCCGACTTCAATAGCCACTGTTCGGCAATCTTGTTCGGGCAACTTTAGGAACCTTGCTCCCCAATAACCCAACAAGTAACCAGCCAAATTATGTATCAATGTACAAAGGATGAGCAACCCACCAACTTTCAACAAACTTTCACGCCCTGCCGCCGTTATGATACAAATAATCACAGCAATGCCTGCCATCGACACCAACGGCATGTATTTGTTGAGAAATTCTGTTTGATTTCTAAAAATTTTATTCACTGCCAGCCCAACACCAATCGGCAAAATGATGATTTTAAGGATTTCAATCATCATTTTCATAAAATCAATTTCAATAAATGACCCTCCCAATAACTTCATCAAAAGAGGTGTGAGCACTGGTGCCAGCAATGTAGCACAGGAAGTAATTGTCAACGATAGAGCTACATTAGCCTTGGCAATATAAGCCATTACGTTTGAAGCCAGACCACTCGGTGAACAACCAATCAAAATGATACCTGCAGCAACTTCTGCTGGGAAGTCAAAATTTACCGCCAAAGTATAACCCACTAAGGGCATAATCGTAAATTGGCAAATAAGACCAATAATAACGCTTTTGGGAGATTTTGCTACTGCCTCAAAGTCTTTAGGGCTCATAGTTGTTCCCATTCCAAACATGATAATTTGCAAGAGTGGAACGATAAGGGTTTTTAATTGAAAATCCCCAACTTGGGTAAAAGTTTGAGGAAAAAAAAGAGCGAGCGTTGCTGCTACAATGATAGATAAGGTATAAAGGTAATTTTTCATGTGAGGTTAAGGAATAGAAAATAATTAATCAAAAGCCGCCCCCACAAAAGCATAGGTACAGCCAAAAATACCCGGTTAGACTGGGTTACTACGCCAGCGGCTTTCTCGCATCACGGTCAGGATCATTTTTTACTACAGAAACATCATCCAAAATCATTGTTTCACCTTTCGCCGAAGAATAGTGAGGCCAATGAGGAAGCCCACCTCCATTGGGATTTCCCGTTCGTGCAAAATTTACAAATGATTTAGCCATTTTTTCAGATAATCGTCTAGGGCGAGCTCCCCCACCCGTGTGGGTGAGCATCAAGTCAGTATTGTAAAACCAAAAACAAATATCATCGCAGTGAAAAGCCCGCATTCGTCCATCAAACAAAGGCGGTTGCCATCCAAACCAAGCCACATATACAGGCGCTTTTTGTTTTACTTTAGCGTCGGCAGTAGCAATCGCATTCTTACGATTACTCATAACCATCGACCAAATTTCAATCGGTTTTTTATCTGGAAATGTTTTAGCATAGGCATCTACTATCTCGCCTGATTTATCCCCAAAACGTGCCTTTAATCTCTCTTTAACGTCGTTCAAAGATACTTTTTCGAGCGATGAATCGACTCTACTTGGCGATTGCTCATTGAAGGTAGTAGAGATAATCATGGGAATATCAGCAGAAAAATGTGCCGAATCACTATAAAATGGGGTTGCTGACAAGTAGTTTCCATCTGCAACTGGGCTAAACCCTCCCCGTAAAAGATTCAGTCGTTTCGCTTCATCGGCCATTTTTGCGACCGCCCGATTGGCAATGTCAATGTATTCACGCCACGGTATTTGTTGTAGCTTACTGATGTCGTTCGGACCCAATCCTGCTTCCTTAAGCACCATTGCACCCAATTTTTCTGAGTATTCTTTGTTTACACCTCCCAAAGATGAGCCACTCAAAGCCACTGCTTTGTGAAATAAGCCTTTGGCAGAAGGCATCGCCATCAATGTACATACTTTTGCTCCTCCACCTGACTGACCAATAATGGTTACATTATTCGCATCTCCTCCAAAATTTGCGATATTATCTCGTACCCATTCAAGAGCTGCAACAATGTCCAACATTCCTACATTACCCGAAGCGGCAAATTTATCACCCCCAACTCCCGCAACATTGATAAAACCCAACGCTCCCAGTCGGTGATTGAGTGAACAAAAAACAACGTCTCCCATTCTACTCAAGTTTTCACCATGATAACCGTCTTGTTCGATTCCATTTCCATTTACAAAGCCTCCACCGTGCAGCCAAACAATAACAGGCCGCTTTTTAGTATCTAAAGCGGGAGTCCAAACGTTTATTCGCAAGCAATCTTCACTTACATCGTCGTAATTCCAATGGTCAACAAACGAAGAATAGGAATCGGCATATCGTTTTTCCATGATTTGTGGAGCCGAATTTCCCCACCAAACAGCGGGTCGAACATCCGTCCAAGCTTTAGGTTTTTGTGGCGGCATGAAACGATTTTCACCTGAGGTATCTGCTCCATACGGAATTCCTAAAAACGTGTGAATTCCGCGTAGAATAAACCCTCTCACCTTTCCATAACTAGTACTTGCCACAGCGATGTTGTCTCCAACAAACAAAATTTGTTCATCATCTTTTAGCGGGTTATTAACAGGTTGAGCAATAGTAGTGTGTGAAGTACCTACTCCCACCGTAGCGGCACTAAGCCCTAAAGTTTGAATAAAACTTCGGCGATTGGCTTTCATAGTAATAAACGTGTTTAGGAGTGAACTGGTAAAAGGTTAACACCTACAAAAGCCTATCAAAACAAAAAACTCCCCAAGGAAAAGGGGAGTTTTTTGTTTTGATACTTTAGTTTTTTATGCTTTAAACAACTCAATAAAGCTGTCAAACAAATAGCGTGAATCATGCGGGCCAGGCGACGCCTCGGGGTGGTATTGTACCGAAAACGCAGGCTTATCTCTACGCTTTATTCCTTCAATGGTTTTATCATTGAGGTTAATGTGCGTTACTTCAATATCTGGATGAGCTTCAATTTCTTCAGGACTTACAGCAAACCCGTGGTTTTGAGAGGTAATTTCGCAAAGCCCTGTTTGGAAGTTTTTCACTGGGTGGTTCAATCCACGGTGTCCGTGGTGCATTTTGTAGGTTGATATTCCACTTGCCAAGGCCAAGATTTGGTGCCCTAAGCAAATTCCAAAAATTGGTTTATCAGTCGCCAAAAATTTCTGCACCGTTTCTACTGCATACGGCATAGAAGAAGGGTCTCCAGGGCCGTTTGAGATAAAGAAACCGTCAGGGTTCCACGCCATTACTTCCTCAAAGGGAGTTTTTGCGGGGAATACTTTGCAATAGCAACCACGTTGGGTCATGTTCAAAAGAATGCTTTTCTTAATTCCATAATCCATCACTGCGATTCGATATTGCGCCGTCGATTCGTCTCCCATAAAGTAGGCTTCTTTAGTAGATACTACCGACGATAACTCCAAACCTGCCATGTTTGGCACCTCTTTTAGATGCTCCATGAGTACTTTCTCATCCAAAATCTCCGATGAGATAATGGCGTTCATTACCCCTTGTTGGCGAACATGACGTACCAATTGACGTGTGTCAACCTCACTAATTCCAACGATATTTGCTTTTTCAAAATACGTTTGAAGTGAGAAGTTAGCTGTTTTGCGAGAGTAAATACGCGAGAAAGAATTGCAAACCATCCCGCTGATTTTTATAGAATTCGATTCTTCTTCGCTTTCTAACTGTACACCATAGTTACCAATGTGTGAATTGGTGTTAACGACAATCTGGCCAAAATACGAAGGGTCGGTATAAATTTCTTGATACCCAGTCATACCTGTATTGAAACAGATTTCGCCACCCATTGTGCCGATTTTGCCAAGCGCCAACCCCCTGAGGGCTGTTCCGTCTTCGAGAAGTAAGAGTGCTGGTTGTTGAGAACCCATTTGTTAATTGGTGTTGAATAATTTGTTTTGCAAATTTCCAAAAAAAGGGGCTAAACTTTCGTTTAACCCCTTTAGTATTTTAACTTTTCTTCATTTTGTAAAACTAATTCTGAAAAAAGTTATTCTTGGCCTGCGTTTAATTCGTCTTGCCAAGTTTTCAATTCATCAAATTTACCGTCGCGAGCGAGGCTAGCTTGCTGAGGCCAGGTAGCAGGGCTTTTTGAGCCAATCCCCGCAGCTGATACGATTTCTTGAATTGCTTCAGGAGTCATGTCCGCCAATTGTGCAAACGTTGTTACACCAGCCGCTACAAGCGCACCTGCGATTTTAGGACCAATTCCTTCGATGATTTCAAGGTCATCGGCAGCTACTTCCGATGGTTCAGCAACTACTTCTTCTACAACAGCAGCAGGGGCAACAGCTTTTGCTTCAGTAGAAGTATCAGCTTTCTTACCACCACGGCGGCTACGACGAGTTTTCGTTGCTTTTTCTTCAACCGCTGCAAGAAGCGTTTCGTTGAAGTCTACTAATTCAATCATACAAACTTCGGCAGCGTCACCTTGACGAGTACCTAATTTAATGATACGAGTGTATCCTCCAGGACGGCTGGCGATTTTATCAGCAACAGTACTGAACAATTCTTTCACAACCTCTTTTTCAGGGATGTAAGAGAAAACGATACGGCGGTTGTGCGTAGTATCTTCTTTAGAGCGAGTCAAAAGTGGCTCAACGAATTTCTTGAGTTCTTTTGCTTTAGCCAAAGTAGTTTCGATACGCTTGTGGATAATCAATGACGAAGCCAAGTTACGTAACAAAGCGCTACGGTGAGAGGACGTACGCCCCAAATGGTTGTCTTTTTTACCGTGTCTCATTAGTTTGAGTTTTTGATTAGCTTCGAGCTGCGGAAACCGCGCTTCAGAATACTAACCGGTTGAACAATACATAAAAAGGCCTTTCTCATTACAGAGAAAGGCCAAAAGATTTAATCTTCGTCGAGGCGATACTTCGCTACGTCCATACCAAACGTCAAGTTCTTCTCAGCAATTAGCTGCTCCAACTCAGTCAGTGACTTCTTACCGAAGTTACGGAACTTCATCATATCAGCCACTTCGAGTCGTGCCAAATCGCCAAGCGTCTTGATGTCTGCCGACTTAAGACAGTTATAAGCACGTACAGACAAGTCAAGATCAGCCAAAGGCGTTTTCAACAACTTGCGCATACGCAACATTTCTTCATCTACTTCGCTTACTTCGTCATTTTTCTGAGTTTCAAACGTCATTGTCTGATCAGAAAACAACATAAAGTGCTGAATCAAGATGTAAGCAGCGCCTTTGAGGGCTTCTTCTGGGTGAATCGACCCGTCGGTTGTTACCTCAATAAGCAATTTTTCGTAGTCAGTTTTCTGTTCTACGCGCGTATTTTCTACGCTGTACTTTACGTTTTTGATTGGTGTGTAAATAGCATCAATTGGAATGTGACCAATCGGCAACTCCAATGTACGAGGTTCATCAGCTGGAACATAACCACGACCTTTCTCAAGAATAATTTCCATCTCGAAGGTCATTTGGTCGTCGATGTGACAGATAACAAGATCTGGATTCAAAACCTGAAACGATGATGTAAACTTAGCGATATCGCCAGCTGTTACCACCGATTGATTTTTTACACTCACCGAAATTTTGTTATCAGCTAATTCCGACACTTTCTTAAAACGAACCATTTTGAGGTTCAAGATAATCTCGGTCACATCTTCAACAACTCCTTCAATTGAAGAGAATTCATGAAGTACACTTGGAAAACGTACGCTGATGATAGCGTAGCCTTCCAGCGATGAAAGCAGGATACGACGTAACGCATTTCCTATTGTTACCCCGAAACCTTTTTCCAGCGGCTTGAACTCAAACAACCCGTGAAAATCGTCGGCTTTTTCCATTACGACTTTGTCAGGCATTTGGAATGCTAAAATAGACATAGGATTAGCAGTTTTTTTAGAGTCCGAAGAACGGTTTTTAACCGCAAAAAAGTATGTTTTTCTAAACATACAAAAACAAAACCCTTGACGTGGTAATCCACCCCACAAGGGTTTTGTAAAAAATATTTAAGACTACTTCGAGTACAATTCGACGATAGCTTGCTCATTCACGTTTTCAGGAATCTGATCACGCTCTGGGTACTGAACAAACTTACCAACCATCAAATTTGTATCCCACTCAAGCCAGTTGAAACGTTTGGCAGCGGCTGTACGAGCTGCTAAGCTGTCATTGATAGCTTCAAGTGATTTTGATTTCTCACGAACACCTACTACTTGACCTGGGCGCAAAGAGTACGAAGGGACGTTTACGATTTCGCCGTCAATTGTGATGTGCTTGTGAGTAACTAGCTGACGAGCTGCACGGCGAGTAGGAGCAATTCCTAAACGATAAACAGTGTTGTCAAGGCGTGCTTCGCAAAGTTTAAGCAAGTTTTCACCTGTGATACCTTCACGTACAGCTGCACGGTGGAACAAATTACGGAACTGACGTTCCAAGATTCCATACGTGTATTTTACTTTTTGCTTTTCTTGTAACTGAAGTGCGTATTCCGACTTCTTGCTACGACGTCCTCTACCATGTTGGCCTGGAGGATAGTTTTTCTTGCTAAGCGCTTTGCTTGGGCCTAAGATAGCTTCACCGAAACGACGAGCAATTTTGGACTTTGGACCTGTATAACGTGCCATTTGAATTGATTTAGAATAAACACAAAAATTACCGTAGGAACAATCTAGCAACCCCAGTGTCCAAATTGCTGATTGTTCTTACGGTGTTATAAAAACTTTACGATTATACTCTTCTACGCTTTGGAGGACGGCAGCCATTGTGTGGCAGCGGAGTAATGTCTTTGATAGTCGTTACTTCAATACCCACGTTTTGTACGGTACGAATTGCTGACTCACGGCCTGAACCAGGTCCCTTTACAAAAACTTCTGCTTTACGCATTCCAAGATCGTATGCTACTTGTGCACAGCTTTGAGCAGCTGTTTGAGCAGCATAGGGCGTATTTTTCTTTGAGCCTTTAAAGCCCATTTTACCAGCTGACCCCCAAGAAATAACTTGACCAGACAAATTGGTAACTGAGATGATAATGTTGTTAAATGAAGCCTTGATGTGAATTTGACCCACTTGCTCCACCTGTACAACGCGCTTTTTTGCTTTATCTTTACGCTTATTTTGAGCCATTGTTTTAGTCGGTATCTGTTAGCAGTTATCTGTTATCCTGCTTATTGTTTCAAACAAATAACGGACAACAGTAAACAATTATGGATTACTTAGTAGCCTTTTTCTTATTTGCTACAGTCTTACGCTTACCTTTACGAGTACGGCTATTATTTTTGGTTCTTTGTCCACGCAAAGGTAATCCTTTACGGTGACGTAAGCCACGATAACAACCGATGTCCATCAAGCGCTTGATGCTCAACTGTACTTCTGAGCGAAGTGCGCCTTCTGTAGTAAATTCACCATTGATGATTCCACGAATAGCGTTTGCTTCTTCGTCCGACCATTCAGCTACTTTTTTGTCATAGCTAATTCCAGCTTTTTCTAGAATTTTACGAGCCGAGCTACGTCCAATTCCGAAGATGTAAGTGAGCGAAATCTCGCCACGTTTTTTGTCTGGAATGTCAACACCTGCAATACGTGCCATATCTTAAATTATCCTTGTCTTTGTTTGTACTTGGGATTTTTCTTGTTGATCACGTAAAGTTTACCTTTACGGCGAATCACTTTACATTCAGCACTGCGCTTTTTAATAGACGCTTTTACTTTCATTTTTGTATTTGATTTTGGATTTTAGACGATAGGACTTTCAAAATCAAAACGAACTACTTAAAGCCCTACTATCTATTATCAAGTTATTACCTTATTTATACCGATAGATAATTCGAGCTTTAGATAAGTCATAAGGCGACATTTCTAATTTAACTCGATCACCCTGCAAAATCTTGATATAATTCATTCGCATCTTTCCGGAAATATGAGCAATCACTTCATGCTTGTTTTCAAGTTGTACTCTAAACATTGCATTTGACAGCGCTTCTACGATTATTCCGTCAACTTCGATGAGTCCTTGTTTTGCCATATACTCTTTTGGTAAGGAAAATTAGACGCTTACCATTAACGTCGTATTTTGGGTTACTTCTTCGATATACTTAAACGTTGTAAGAATTTCAGCTTTACCTTTTCGAACTAAAACTGTATGTTCAAAGTGCGCTGCTGGCTTTCTGTCTGTCGTTCTAATGGTCCAACCATCTTTTTCTTGAACAACACTACGTTTACCTAGCGTAATCATCGGCTCGATAGCGATAACGGTTCCTTCTCTTAGTTTTGGTCCTTGACCACGTTTACCGTAGTTAGGAACTTCAGGACTTTCATGGAGATTACGCCCCACACCATGTCCCACTAATTCTCTAACGACACCGTAGCCAAACCTTTCAACATATGATTGGATAGCGTATCCAATATCACCTACACGCTTACCTTCCACCGCTTGCTCAATCCCCAAATACAGGGATTGCTTTGTTCTTTTTAAGAGGTTGGAGACTTCGGAACTTACATTGCCAATTGGATATGTGTAAGCACTATCGCTATGGAATCCGTTCAGCTTAACTCCGCAATCAATCGAAATAACATCGCCTTCTTTGAGTTGATACTGGCTTGGAAAGCCATGTACAACCGTCTCATTCAATGAAATACAAAGTGCCGATGGAAAGCCATTGTAACCTTTAAAAGATGGGTATCCATTGTTATCTCGGATAAACTCATCAGCAATTTTGTCTAGCTGTTTTGTAACTACCCCTGGTTTAATCCACTTGGCTACTTCAGCATGTGCTTTGCCTAGTAGTTCAGCACTTTCTTTAATGAGTAGTACTTCCTCTTCTGACTTGAGAAAAATCATCTTCGTTATTAGGCCGCTACAGTTTCTGTACGTCCTTTTACGCGTCCTGATTTCATCAAACCTTCATAGTGCTTCATCAGTAAATAACTTTCTACTTGTTGAAGGGTATCAAGAACAACACCCACCAAAATCAGAAGTGAAGTACCTCCAAAGAACTGAGAAAATTCTCTTGTCATACCTGTCATGCTTGCTAGTGATGGTAAAATTGCAACCACCGCTAATAAAATACCTCCAGGCAACGTAATTCTGTCCAATACAGTGGCAATGAAATCAGATGTTGCTATTCCTGGTTTAATTCCTGGAATGAAACCTCCACCGCGTTTCATATCATCTGATATCTGCTGTGGACTAATCGCAATCGCTGTATAAAAGAACGTAAATACAATAATCAAAGTAGCAAATAAAACGTTATATTGCCAAGTCGTGTAATCATTGAAAGTAGTTGCAATTGAACTAGCCACGTCACTTTTTTCAGCGAACAAACCAGCTACAAGAGATGGAATAAACATTAATGCTTGAGCAAAGATGATTGGCATTACTCCCGAAGTGTTCAACTTCAAAGGTAAGTACTGACGCTGACCGCCCATTACTTTATTTCCTACCACTTGCTTAGCGTACTGAATTGGTACCCGACGAACTGCCTGAGTCAATGCAACGGCAAACATTACGACGATAAATAATGCAACAATCTCTGCAACAAATATCAACAGGCCACCAGTCCCACGCGATGCACTTTCTTGTACAATTGCTTTAGGAAAACGTGAAACAATTCCAATCATAATCAACATCGATGTACCGTTACCAATTCCACGGTCGGTAATACGCTCTCCCAACCACATACAGAAAATTGTTCCAGCAGTAAGGATGAAGACAGATGAAATAGTGAATGCTCCACGACTTATCAACAAAGCATCAGTAGAGATGGTTGTTTGCAAATAACTTACTGATTGTGCAATGGTAACAAAGATTGTTAGCACGCGAGTAATCTGATTAAGTTTCTTACGCCCAGACTCTCCTTCTTTCTGCATTTTTTGAAAATACGGAAGAGCCATTGTTAATAATTGGATGGCAATTGACGCAGAAATGTAGGGCATAATACCTAGAGCAAAGATGGAAGCTTTCGTAAATGCTCCACCAAGGAAGGTATCTAATAAGCCTAAAAGACCTGAATTGTTTACCTCAAGCTTGTCACTATCAATACCTGGAAGTACGATGTACGAACCGAGGCGATAAACCGCAATCAAAAGAAGAGTGTAAAGGATTCTACTTCTTAACTCTTCGATTGAAAAGATATTTTTTAAGGTCTGTATAAACCGTTTCATGCGTTTTTTAAGATTTACCTGTGAAAAAATCAGGCAAAGTTACAAAAATCTTTTAAATCAAGATTATAATGTAACCGCTTTACCACCTGCTTTTTCGATAGCTTCAACTGCTGTTTTAGAAAAAGCATGAACTTTTACTTCAACAGCTGCTTTTAATTCGCCACGACTAAGCACTTTTACTAAATCTGATTTCGCTACTAAACCATTGTTATAGAGAGTTTCAATATCTACTACTGTAACATTTGTCTTCTCAACAAGTGCTTGAATAGTATCTAAATTGAGGGCTTTATATTCAACACGGTTTATGTTTTTAAAACCAAATTTAGGGACACGTCTTTGAAGAGGCATCTGCCCACCTTCAAAGTGGCTTTTTTGGCTGTATCCAGAACGAGATTGCGCCCCTTTGTGACCACGTGTAGAAGTTCCACCCATTCCTGAGCCTTGACCTCTACCTAAACGTTTTTTTGTTTTTACCGAGCCTGTAGCTGGTTTCAATGCGCTAAGATTCATTGCTATATCGCGGATTAAATCTCTTCAACTTTCACTAAATGATCTACCTTACGAATCATACCTTCGAGGGCTGGATTCACATTAATCTCAACACTACGATTGATTTTACCAAGACCTAAGGCTGCGAGTGTGCGCTTTTGGTCTGCAGGGCGGCCAATCATACTTCTAACTTGTGTAACTCTTACCTTTGACATTTTCTCAAAAGATTATCCATTAAACACTGTGGTCAACTTTACTCCACGCTGGAATGCAACTTGGTGAGGAGCTCTCATTTTAAGAAGCGCATCAATGGTTGCTTTCACTACGTTGTGAGGGTTAGAAGAACCTTTTGACTTGGCTAATACGTCGTGTACACCTGCGGCTTCTAATACAGCACGCATCGCACCACCTGCAATAACTCCAGTACCTGGAGCAGCTGGCTTAACAAATACTAAGCCACCACTGAACTTACCGTGCATTTCGTGAGGAACTGTTCCTTTCAAAAGTGGAACTTGCACGAGATTTTTCTTTGCATCCTCAATTCCTTTCGTAATTGCGTCTGTTACTTCATTAGCCTTACCTAATCCGTAACCTACAACGCCTTTGCCGTCCCCAACGACAACAATTGCTGAGAAGCTAAAACGGCGTCCACCTTTTACTACTTTGGCAACACGGTTGATAGCTACTACCTTTTCTTTAAGGTCTGCTTCGTTGTATTTCAAAGGTCTGATACTGTTTGACATATCTTTTTAGAATTTGAGACCACCCTCACGAGCGCCGTCTGCCAATGCTTTTACTTTCCCGTGATACAAATAACCATTGCGGTCAAAAACAACCGCACTTACGCCCGCTGCGAGTGCCTTTTCAGCCAATTTAAGACCTACTTGTTTCGCATCTTCAACATTGACACTTGCTTTCGCAGCGCCAAGTTCTAAAGATGAAGCAGAGGCCAATGTTAGACCTTTTGTATCATCAATTAGCTGCGCATAAATACGAGCATTTGAGCGAAAAACTGAGAGACGCGGTTTTTCAGGCGTCCCAGCTAGTTTCTTCCGAATCCGGTATTTAATGCGCTGTCTTCTTTCGCTTTTTACTGAAGCCATGATTGCTTACAATTTTTTCAGATTACTGATTACTTCTTAGCAGCAGCCTTACCAGCCTTACGTCTGATTTGTTCTCCCACAAAACGAATACCTTTACCTTTGTAAGGTTCTACTTTACGGAATGAACGGATTTTAGCCGCGATTTGCCCTAGCAATTCTTTGTCGATACACTCCAAGAACACTTTAGGGTTTTGTCCTTTTTCCATGGTAGCTGATACCTTCACTTCAGAAGGTACTGCAAAATAAATACCGTGTGAATATCCAAGGCTAAGTTCCAAGATATTGTTGTTAACAGAGGCTTTGTAACCTACCCCAACAATTTCAAGCTCGGCTTTGTAACCTTCGCTTACACCAGTAACCATGTTATTAATGAGAGCACGGTAAAGTCCATGCAATGCTTTGTGACGTTTTTGCTCAGTTGGACGAACAACTGTCAACTCGCTGCCTTCTACTTCCACCTTGATATCACGGTCAATATCACGAGTTAATGTGCCTTTTGGCCCTTTAATGGTCACGACGTTATCGTCTGACACAGATATTGTAACGTTTGCAGGTAGCGTTATCGGCTTTTTTCCTATACGTGACATTTTCTTTCAGTGTTTTATCAGTAAACGTAACACAGCACTTCTCCACCCACGTTGAGTACGCGAGCTTCTTTGTCAGTCATTACCCCTTTTGAGGTAGATACAATGGCAACGCCAAGGCCATTCAAAACGCGTGGCATCTCTGCTGAGCCTGAGTACTTACGTAATCCTGGCTTACTTACGCGTTGTAAGTCAACGATGGCAGACTGCTTTGTTACTGGGTTGTATTTCAAGGCAATCTTAATAGTACCCTGTGGGCCATTCTCCTCAAACTTATAGTTTTGGATAAAGCCTTTATCGTAGAGTACCTTAGTAATCTCCTTCTTGATGTTAGAAGCAGGTATTTCCACAACCCGGTGCTTCGCCCTTATGGCGTTTCTGATTCTCGTCAGATAGTCTGCTATGGGATCGGTTATCATTTCTCTACTGATTTGTTGCGTCCCTTCTGTAAAAGGGCTGCAAAGTTACGGAATTGATTTTGAAAACAAAAGCGATTTTACCAACTAGCTTTGGTTACGCCAGGAATTTTTCCTTGAGAAGCCATTTCGCGGAAGACAACACGGCAAATTCCAAATTTACGCATGTAGCCTCTTGGACGGCCAGTGAGACGGCAACGGTTATGCAAACGAACTGCCGATGAGCTACGAGGCAATTTGTCTAAACCTTCCCAGTCGCCAGCTTCTTTCAAAGCAGCACGCTTTTCGGCATACTTAGCAACTAGCTTTTGCTTTTTCAATTCTCTTGCTTTTACTGATTCTTTCGCCATTTTCTTATTTCGTTGAAAAAGGGATTCTTATTTTTTACCTTTTGTAAAGGGCATACCAAGAGTTTTCAACAACTCGTAACTTTCTTCGTCTGTCTGTGCAGTAGTTACGAATGTAATATCCATACCTGAAATTTTATTTACTTTATCAATTTGGATTTCAGGGAAGATAATTTGCTCTTTCACACCAAATGTGTAGTTACCACGACCATCAAAGCCCTTGTCGCTAACTCCTTGAAAGTCGCGAACACGTGGCAAAGCAATGCTTGTTAGACGATCCAAGAATTCAAACATTTTGTCTCCGCGAAGAGTTACTTTAACACCGATTGGCATTTTTTCACGTAACTTAAAGTTAGAGACAGCTTTCTTGGACATCGTAGGTACAGCTTTCTGACCTGCAATAAGTGTGATTTCATCTAAACCAGCGTCAATCAATTTCTTGTCTGATACTGCACCACCGATACCTTTATTGATAACGATTTTTGTTAGGCGCGGTACTTGCATTACTGATTTATACTGAAACTTATCCTGCAAGTGCGGAACAACTTCCTTATCGTATTTTTCCTTTAATCTCGTAGTTGCCATTTTGGTTATTATTTTGTGGATTTCCGACCCACATTAATTTACGATTGACAAACGAAGGCTACTTTGAAGAATCTGGGATAAATTTTCCAGAGTCTTTCGAATAACGCTGTAGCTTTCCTTGCTCATTGAGCTTACGTCCTGTACGAGTAGGCTTTCCAGTTGCAGGGTCAATCAACATCAAGTTACTGATATGAATAGATCCTTCAATCTTTTTAAGCTCTCCTTGAGGATTCGCCGCTGTTGGTTTGACGTGTTTGGTAATCATGTTGACACCTTCCACAATCGCACGCTGCTTTTCAACCAACACTTTCGTGATTTTGCCCTTCTGGCCTTTTGAATTACCAGCTATCACCTCCACTGAATCACCAGTACGAATGTGTAACTTGGGCTGTTTGTTGTATTTTCTTTCCATTGCTTACAATACTTCAGGTGCCAATGAAACAATTTTCATAAAATTTTTCTCACGCAACTCACGAGCAACGGGACCAAAAATACGAGTACCACGTGGTTCATCTTGGTTGTTGAGTAATACGACGGCGTTATCCTCAAATCGAATGTAAGAACCATCTCTACGACGGATTTCTTTTTTGGTACGAACAACAACGGCCTTAGAAACTGTACCTTTCTTAATGTTGCCCGAAGGAATTGCCTGTTTAACTGTCACCACAACTTTGTCACCGATAGAAGCATAGCGCTTTCCAGTACCACCCAAAACACGGATGACAAGTACTTCTTTAGCTCCGCTATTATCAGCAACAGACAGTCTTGATTCTTGCTGTACCATTGTTATTTCGCTTTTTCAATGATTTCGACTAATCTCCAACGCTTATTCTTACTGAGTGGGCGTGTTTCCATTACGCGAATTGTATCGCCAATTCCACACTCATTATTTTCGTCATGCACCATTAACTTGGTAGTTTTTTTCATAAACTTACCGTATTTTGGGTGCTTAACTTTACGCTCTACCGCGACCACACAAGACTTCTCCATCTTGTTGCTTACTACGCGGCCAGTTCTGACTTTGCGTAAATTTCTTTCTACGGTTGTTTGTGCTGCTGCCTCCATTGTGTAGGTTATTTTACAATTGGGGTCTCCTGACCATTATTACGCGCTTGCGACTTTATTTTTAGCCGACAATTCCGTTGTCAACCTAGCTATTAGGCGGCGCGTATTACGAATACGCATCGGATTTTCGATCGGAGACACGGCATGAGCAAACTTTAACTTTAAAAGACGGTCTTGCTCTTCAGCAATGGTTTGCGTCAATTGTTCTACCGTTAGCGCTTTTATTTCACTATTTTTCATTTGACTAATACTTATTCTGCTTCTTCTTGATGATCGCGACGAACTACGAATTTAGTCTTTACGGGTAACTTCTGGGCTGCTAGGCGAAGTGCTTCGCTAGCCAATTCGAGTGATACACCCGTTGCCTCAAATAAGATTGTACCCGCTTTTACTGGAGCTACCCAATACTCTGGAGCTCCTTTACCTTTACCCATACGTACTTCAAGAGGCTTCTTGGTGATTGGCTTATCTGGGAAGATACGAATCCACACTTGACCTTCACGTTTCATTGCACGGGTAACAGAGATACGAGCTGCCTCTATTTGGCGGGCTGTAATCCAGCCTGGCTCGAGCGCTTTAATGGCAAACGTACCGAAAGCAATCTGGTGGCCACGAGTAGCCATGCCTTTCTCAGACCCTTTGCTTTTTTGTTGTTTGCGGAACTTGGTTCTTTTCGGTTGTAACATGGTTCAGCAGTATTTTCGGAATCAATTAAGACCCGTTTGCTTTCGATAATTACTTTTTCTTGTTACGGTTGTTATTATTGCGGTTTTTGTTACCACCACCGTTTCCACCACGACGGTCACCACCTTCGCGGTCACCACCTCTACGACGGTCGTTGCGCTCTCCGCCGCGGTCATTTCCACCGCTACGTTCTGCTGCTGCTGCTCCACCGCTTATTGGTGACAAATCACGCTTTCCAAAGATTTCGCCTTTGAACACCCATACTTTGATACCAATCTTTCCATAGACGGTCAAAGCTTCTGAGATAGCATAGTCGATATCAGCGCGAAGTGTATGCAAAGGTACACGACCTTCTTTATACTCTTCAGTACGTGCCATTTCAGCACCACCTAAACGACCAGAGATACGAACTTTGATACCTTGGGCTCCTACACGCATTGCCGAAGAAATTGCTTGCTTCATGGCACGACGATAAGAAATACGGTTTTCAAGTTGCTGAGCAATAGACTCACCTACTAATTTCGCATCAATTTCTGGACGCTTAATTTCATAGATGTTGATTTGGATATCCTTACCCGTAATCTTCTTGAGCTCTTCTTTGATTTTATCAACCTCGTTACCACCTTTACCGATTACAATACCTGGACGAGCCGTATGAATCGTAAGGGTAATGCGCTTCAAAGTACGTTCAATTACTACTTTAGAGATAGCGCCTTTTGGAATACGAGCGGAAATATATTTGCGGATCTGCTCATCTTCAATCAACTTGTCAGCAAACTCACGTCCGCCGTACCAGCTTGATTCCCAACCACGGACGATACCGAGTCGCAGACCTACAGGATTAACTTTCTGTCCCATTCGTTATTGAAAATTTTAGGCTTCTTGTTGGATTACTTGTGCTGATGCATCATCTACCACAAGTGTAATGTGGTTTGAACGCTTACGAACGCGATAGGCACGGCCTTGTGGAGCCGGACGCAGACGCTTCAACATCGCACCTCCGTCAACGAATACTGTTTTTACATACAGTTCAGCGTCTTCAAGTTTAGTGTCCTCGTTGAGTTGTTGCCAGTTAGCTACGGCTGACATCAAAACTTTTTTCAAAACCGGAGCGGCAGCCTGTGGCTGATACTGCAAAATCGCCAATGCGCGGCTCACTTTCTGCCCCCGAATCATGTCGGCTACTAACCGCATTTTACGAGGTGAAGTGGGTACGTTTCTTAATATAGCTCTTGCTTCCATTTTCTTTGTGACTATTACTATCGCTTACCTTTGTCCTTTTTGGCAATGTGCCCACGGAAATTGCGCGTCGGAGAGAATTCGCCCAACTTATGCCCAACCATGTTTTCGGTTACGTACACTGGAATAAACTTATTTCCGTTGTGTACTGCAAAAGTGTGACCAATAAAATCTGGGGAGATTGTACTGCGTCTTGACCATGTCTTGATTACTGATTTCTTACCTGAATCATTCATGGCGTCTACTTTAGCCTGCAGGCGAAAATCAATATATGGTCCTTTTTTTATCGAACGTCCCATTTATCTTCGATTATTTTTTACGTTTGCTAATAATCAAACGGTTTGAATACTTTTTAGGAGTACGGGTCTTTTTACCCTTTGCATACAAGCCCGTACGAGAGCGTGGGTGACCACCTGACGCACGACCTTCACCACCACCCATTGGGTGATCGATTGGGTTCATCGCAACCCCACGTACACGTGGGCGAATACCTAACCAACGCTTACGACCTGCCTTACCAAGGCTAACGTTCATGTGGTCTGCGTTAGAGACTGAACCTACCGTTGCTTTACACACTGCAAGAACCATACGCATTTCACTCGATGGCATACGCAATACTGCATACTTTCCATCACGAGCTACTAACTGAGCGTACGTTCCAGCACTACGTACAAGCTGTCCTCCTTTACCTGGGTGCAACTCCACATTGTGGACAATTGTACCGATTGGCATTGAAGCAAGCGGAAGAGCATTTCCTACTTCTGGAGCAACCTCGTTTCCTGAGATAACTGTTTGTCCTACTGCAATTCCTTGTGGAGCAAGGATGTAGCGTTTTTCACCATCTTGGTACTCTACCAAGGCGATACGAGCCGAACGGTTTGGATCGTATTCTACTGTCATAACAGTAGCAGGAACATCCAATTTATTACGCTTGAAATCGATAATACGGTACATACGCTTATGACCACCGCCAATGTAACGAGCAGTACGACGACCTTGACTATTGCGTCCACCTGTTTTTTTGATAGGTGCTAACAAGCTTTTCTCTGGCTTATCGGTCGTAATTTCGTCAAACGACGGAGCCGTACGGTAGCGTTGACCTGGAGTTGTTGGTTTGAGCTTAATGACTCCCATTGTTGTTCTTCAATTATTTGCTACTTCAACGGTTTGTTAAACAATATCGGCGTAAATATCAATAGCTTCGCCTTCTTTCAATGTCACAATGGCTTTTTTGTACGTTGAAGTAATACCACTAATAGCCTTACCGCGTGACATTCTTGTTTTCTTTCTACCAATCGAACGCATTGTATCAACGCTTGCCACTTTAACGCTATACATTTTTTCGATAGCAGTCGCGATTTCGATTTTATTGGCAGTTTTTGACACCTCAAATACATACTTGCCCAAGTTGCTAAGAGCAGTAGCTTTTTCGGTCAATATTGGTCGCTTAAGTACACTCATTGTCTTACTTGTTCAAGATATTTTCTAATTTCGAAACTGCTGTTTCACTAATCAATAAAACTTCAGCATTGATAAGATCGTACGTATTTACATCCCCTGCTGTAGTGATATTTGTTTTCGGAATATTACGTCCTGACAAATACACGTTGTTATTGTATTCTGGCAAAATAAGAAGTGTTTTTTTACCAGTAAGTGAAAGCGCGTTCAAAAACGAAAGGTATTGTTTTGTCTTAGGAGCATCAAACGTAAAGTCTTCTACCACCGAAATACCATTTGCTTTAGCTTTCTGTGAAAGCACTGACTTACGAGCCAACACTTTTACCTTTTTGTTCAATTTGAAACTGTAGTCACGTGGCTTAGGACCGAATACACGTCCACCGCCTACGAATACTGGAGACTTGATTGAACCTGCACGAGCTCCACCGGTTCCCTTTTGACGCTTGATTTTTCTAGTTGAGTAAGAAACCTCGCTGCGCTCTTTTGACTTGTGAGTACCTTGGCGTTGATTGGCCAAGTACTGTTTCACATCCAAATATACTACGTGCTCATTGGGCTCGATGCCGAACACTTCATCGGAAAGAGATACTGTTTTACCAGTAGCTTGTCCTTTTATATTTAATACTGAAAGTTCCATTGTCTTGATTCGCCGTTGCGATTGATTACTTTTCAATGATTACAAACGAATTCTTCGCCCCTGGCACTGAGCCACTGATAACGACGATATTCTGTTCAGGGATTACCTTCAACACTTTGAGGTTTTGTACTTTCACCCGGTTATTACCCATACGACCCGCCATGCGGATACCTTTGAATACTCGTGATGGAAATGAACAAGCCCCAATAGAACCTGGGTGACGCTGACGGTTGTGCTGTCCGTGAGTTTGACCTCCAACACCACCAAATCCGTGACGCTTTACAACACCCTGAAAACCACGACCTTTGGCAGTTCCAACCACATCAACAAAGTCTCCTTCAACAAAAACATCGTTCACTTCCAACGTCTGACCCAAAGACAAGTCCTGTGTGAACTCTTTGAACTCAACTAACTTACGCTTGGGAGTAGTTCCAGCTTTTTTGAAGTGACCCATGAGCGGCTGAGTCGTGTGCTTCTCTTTTTTCTCACCGAAACCAAGCTGAACAGCTTGGTATCCATCGGTTTCTTCGGTTTTTACTTGCGTTACTACACAAGGACCAGCTTCAATAACCGTACACGCCAGAGCCTGCCCGTCCGCATTGTACACGCTTGTCATTCCGATTTTTTTTCCTATTAAACCAGACATCTTTTTGATTTACAGCAGGTTATACAATTTATTTTATAAAATGGACTGCAAAGGTCGAAATTATATTAATGCAATCCAAATTAGCTAAACTATTTATTTTCAAAAACAAAAAAGTCAGATGAGGGTCATCTGACTTCAGTTGCAACCAAATAAAGCTAATAACTAAGCTAATTTTTGCATTGAACTCAGATGTGGTTTCCATTTTTTGGACCTTCATCTAAATATATGTTTTGACTAGAAAAACAAGTCGTTTTGAAAAGGCTTGCAAAGGTCTTAATTATTATTCAATATTCCAATACGATTTTACAAAAAATGAAAAATATTTTTTTGTTTTTGGGGCAGTTACCCCATCTTTTCGCAAAACCTATCCAAATCCGTATTAAATTGGGTATAATTTTCGTTATTTTCTCTGTAAACATACGAAGCTTCACCCGTAAAATATGACACAACTCCCTCTTCGATTGGCTAGTATATTGGTATGTGTGATTGGTTCAATATCTGTTCTAGCCCAATCGTCCCGTAATTATCACCTGTATCGTAATACTCCTGCTTTGGGGATTGTAAAACTTAGTGTGGGAACTGGTATTTCGTATTACATGGGCGACATGCGCGCCAAAACTGATTTGCGTTTTATTCAACCTCACATTGCCGCGACCATAACTTATCGTTTGACTGAACGCTTTTCTCTTCGTGGAGAAGTAGATTTTTATCGTATTTCTGGAAAACAAAAAGGCGGACCTATATGGTACAATAATCTTTCTTTTCGTTCGGACAATCCTGCTGGGTATCTGGGTTTACAAGTAGATTTGTTTCGTTATCACGACGAGCGGGTAGTGAATCCTTATTTATTGGGGGGGATTGGCATCACTCGCATTAACCCTAAAGCGCAGTACGACGGGACTTGGCATAGCCTTGCACCGCTTCAAACAGAAGGTATTGCGTATAAACGCAACGTACGAATTGGCGTCATTGGGATTGGTACTTCTTGGAAATACAACGAACGTTGGAATTTTTCCATCGAATTGAGTAACAACTACACTAATTCTGATTATCTGGACGATGTAAGTACAGTATACCCCAATCCAACAGGGATGAGTAACCTTGCAATTACTTTGTCAGATAGGCGTGCAGAGCTAGACCCTTCTACTCTTCCTCCTGGCTACCCTGCAAGAAATGATGTAGGGGCTAAACGCGGGAACCCTAGAGTAAAAGATTCTTATGGTTTTTTATCGTTTCGGGCAGAATACCTTTTAGGGACACAGGCTCGCCGAGCTGAGCGCCGCAAACTCAAGTGCTATTATTGATATTTAAGGACTACAGTATGGTATAAACCAATACGAACACTAAATATTGTACTCTCGACTCGCGTATTCCTATCCATACAATATCTTCATCGGCTTCACTACCCTCGTACCAATAAGTAACATGGTTAATTATCAAGCCGTTGGTATCAAATAAACTCCTTGAATACGTCTTCCGACACAATGTCCAGAGGGGCAGGGCAATCATTATGTAGAGAAACAGATAACTTCACAGGAAGTAGAGAACAAAGAGGTAGAGTCAAAAGGCATTTGACGAAATACTTGCACTCGCTGGCCGTCATAACAATGGAGGCTATTTTAGGTCCGATGAGTAGTTTCGTTTTCATACTTTCAAACAAAAGTATTGATAACTGAGGGTTTACGCTTCCCCAAAGTGGGTGAAATGTATTTTTGTCGTAACTTTGCCTATTCAAAACGAATTTCATCAGAGTATCTGCTCTACATACCCCCTCGCAAGGCCAAACTTCTGATTATCTGCGGAGCTATGTAGTCATTAAAGAAACACAAAATACCAATGTTAGAACAGTTAGAAGCCATAAAAGAGCGTTTCGAAGAGGTTTCGCAACAAATTGTACAGCCTGAGGTCGTTTCTGACCAAAAGCGCTTTTCAAAATTGAGCAAAGAATACAAAGACTTAGACAAAATCGTCCAGAAGTACCAAATGTACAAAAAAGTACTGAGCGACATTGAAGGGGCTAAAGACCTCGTTGCCAACGAAAGCGACGAAGAAATGCGAGATATGGCCAAAGCAGAATTGACGGAGCTTCAACCGCAAGCCGAAGAGCTTGAAGCAACGCTCAAAGATATGTTGATTCCCAAAGACCCCAACGACAGCCACAACGTCATTCTTGAAGTTCGTGGGGGTACAGGTGGTGATGAAGCAGCGATTTTTGCAGGAGACTTGTTCCGCATGTATCAGCGTTTTTGCGACCGTATGGGCTGGAAGATTGAAATCATGGACTTTACCGAAGGTAGTACGGGCGGCTACAAAGAAATTATTGCCAGTATCATCGGCGAAGACGTGTACGGTAAGCTCAAATTTGAATCAGGAGCACACCGCGTACAGCGCGTTCCTGTGACCGAATCACAAGGCAGGGTACATACTTCCGCGGCGACGGTAGCGGTATTACCAGAAGTAGAAGACGTTGAAGAAGTAGAAATCAACCCTGCTGACATCGAAATCATCACTTCGCGCTCGGGAGGTGCGGGTGGACAGAACGTCAACAAGGTAGAAACCAAAGTACAACTTACCCACAAACCAACGGGCATCGTGGTGGTATGTCAGGTAGAACGTAGCCAGCACGGTAACCGCGAACGCGCCATGAACATGCTTCGTTCAAAACTGTACGAAATGGAGTTAAAGAAGCAAAACGAAGCGGTTTCATCGCAACGTAAGTCGTTAGTGGGAAGTGGTGACCGTTCGGACAAAATTCGTACCTATAACTACCCCCAAAGCCGCGTGACAGATCACCGCATTGGTTATACCATTTATAACTTACCTGCCTTTATGGAAGGTGACATTGCCGATTTTATTGAACAACTTCGGATTGCCGACAATGCCGAACGCATGAAAGAAGGAATTACAGCGTAAAATACTTCTACTTATAGCACCTGACGACAGAAAATGTTGTCAGGTTTTTTTGTACCTCATAGTAGGGAGCATAACAGATTTTCGTTAGATTTCGTAGTTTTTGTTCCCCTTTATCATCTTCTCACATGGAAAAGAAAATTACCAAACATTACACCAATGGCGAAATAACGGTTGTATGGCAACCGCACTTATGGAAGAAAGTACCATCGCTATTGTAGAACAAATCCAGAAATGTCCTTCGGTGGCATTATCTTATTTTATGCATACCCAAGTAGAAGAGCCTGTGGAAGTGGGCAGCGAAACCATCGTCAAAATAAGGATAAACTAATAGTACATTCGACCTTTGCGAGCGTACTTTTCTAAAACCCGAACTATCTAATCTACCCCTATGAACTCACCTTCT
>JALQYJ010000170.1 GCA_023254175.1 Runella sp.
GGTAGTTCCCGCTCTAAACAAAATATCAGCACTGCCTAACACCCCTCCGATTGTCCCAGAAGCCGCTTTTGCGCGAAGTTGAATAGGGCCTACGGGAGTTGTATTATAGGTGCTATTTGTACCAAAGGCTACGTTTGTACCCGCAGGTATATTACTTACAAAGAAATTGAGTAAGGGACTGCTTGGAGTTGCATTGACAAACATTACCCGAGCTACAAGTGTAGAAGGCGAAGTAGCAGGTGAAGGCGTAGGATACTCTGTATCTTGGCAGCCCACTAAAGTTGTCATCAAACTAGCTAAAATTGCTACTGAAAAAATATATTTATTCATTGTTTTGCTTCTTTTATGATGTTGTTGATTTTAGAATACCACGCGGAAACCTGCCTGCATCTGCCAACGCGAACCTAAGCCTGTGCTATTGATGAAAGTTTGGCTCAAAGGCGTACCATCATTATTAACAGGGAATGTGAAAACAGGCCGACCCGTAGTAGGTGTAGTGGCAGTGTGTGGTACTTCGTAACCAGCAAAGCTTAATACTTGTGAGCGGGTATTTACTTTTACCAATCCCCAGTTACTGCTGAGCAAATTCAAGAAATTTTGTACTTCCCATGATCCTTGAAGTGTTACAGGGCGCTTGCCAATTTTAAATGGCATGATGTCTACCAATAAACGCATATCTAAGCGGTTTACCCAAGGCGAAAAAGTGCCATTACGCTCGGCATATTGGCCACGACGGCTGTTGAGGTATTCGTCTTGGCTGATGTAAGCGTCCAACTGGTTCCATATTTCTTGTGGGCTACGAGTGTCAGTAGCGTTGGTTGGGGCTAGGATGATTTCGCTCTGATTGCGAGGTATATACATCAAATCTTTATTTGAATAACCATCGCTGTTGAGGTTGCCACCATACGTGTAAGAGAAGTTGCTACCCGTAAAGCCCAAATAGATAAATGATAAGTTGGTAGCTAAGAAATTCTTTATCCATTCTTTGCGCCAAGAGACAAAGCCATTGACGCGGTGAGGGGTCAAGTTGTTTGCAAAACCTAAGTTGGGTAAGTTCAAAGTACTTACAACGCTGTTACCTGTAAACAAGCTACCTGCCGTAGAACCCGACTGACCGTTGATATCTTTTGAATCAGTGAAGGTATAAGCCAGAGAACCTTGAATAGGGCCAGTCGTTTTTTGCAACTGTGCCGTAAAACTCATAGAATAGCCTTTATTGATGTTGTCAATCACTAGTGCTTGTACTACGCGGTCGTTAATACGGCGGTCGTTAGGTGTGTTTATAGTAGCGTCGCCATTGGCAGCACCAAACAATGGACGACCGTCGCCAGGAACAGTGCCTACTGGGTCAGACAAATTGGCGTCGCGTATATATACAGCATTAATGTCTTTGGTATAAATAAACTCACCCGTAGCTATTAAACCGTAGGGTAACTTGTAATCAAGGGCAAGGTTAGTACGCCATACTTGTGGGAATTTAAAGTCATTGACCGTAGCGTTAATGGTAAACGTAGAAGGAATGACAGGGTTGGTTGGGGTGCCTGTTACTGTTGGGACATAGGCGTTGGGGCTTGGATTGAAGCGAAGCTGAGCCAAAGTAGGCGTAGAAGAAGTACCCGCTTGCAATGTACCAAACAAAGCACCCGTGTTAGATACTTGGTTTGAGATCCATACGAATGGTACACGACCTGTAAAAATACCTGTACCACCACGTACTTGAATGGTTTTATCTCCTTTTACATCATAGTTGAAACCAACGCGAGGCGACCAAAGTGGGGTTGATTTTGGCAGCTGATTGACTTTAATTTTTTCGCCATTAGCAAACGTCATCTCGTCTGTTACTGGGTTACTGGTTACGTTATCATCGTTAAAAGTCGGAATGTCTAAGCGAACTCCGTATGTCAAAGTAAGGTTTTTCAAACCTAGGGCGTTGTTCCATTTATCTTGTGCATAAAAACCATATTGAGCAGACTTAAATTCCGCAGCAGGAGCTTCTACTCCTTGTAGAGCCGAGTATTGAATGGCATATGCTGCGGGAGCCACGAAACCTGGTGTACCTGGCGCATTGGTAACGTTCGCAATAAAATCGTTAATGCTGTTGAAGCGGTAGTTACCACGAATCAACGGAGTAAAAGCATTGAAGAAGCTATAAAATTCGTTGGCAGTACCAATAGAAAAGGTATGATTTCCAGCAAAAATATCAAACTTGTTGTTTAATTGAAGAATGTTTTGGTCCAATCGGTTATTTGGTGAGAATGGCTCTGCCCCAAAGGCCGTCAAAGTTTGCCCATTTGGCCCAAGTATATCCACTGTTGGGAAGTTGGGGTTTTCTGCACCACCTTGTGCTTGACGGAAGTCACGAAAAGCGGAGTATCCTACCTGTAAATTGTTGGCAAATTTACCTTTCCCAAAAGTAGAATTCAATTCACCGATAACATTGTATAAGTTGTTGTTGATACGGTACCAAATCCCAGAAAAAGGAAGGGTGTTGTTAGAATTTGAACGACCACCTGCTGGGCTTGCTGCAAAACCTCCCGAACCAGAAGGACCTACGTCACGAAACGACTGCATTTGGTTATAACGAATCGTGAACTTATGGTTGTCATTAATATTCCAGTCAATTTTAGCCAAAAACTTGGTGCTGGCTGTCTCGGCATCGAAACTCTCAAACGAACCAGGGTCAAAAGTCCAATCTTTGCCTGTGGTAGTTGTTGTCAAGAACGTTTTTAAGCGGCTCAATTCGGCGGTAGTTTGCTGGAATGGTCGACCTTGTGAGTCAGTACCATCTGCTGGAAATAATACTGCTGGGTCGGTACGAGTCTCACGTTCTACGTTGACAAAAAAGAATAACTTGTTT
>JALQYJ010000184.1 GCA_023254175.1 Runella sp.
CTAAGTTCTCCTCTTGCTAATGCGGGTTTCAAAATATTAGCGGCGTCCATTGCGCCTTCTCCGCCACCAGCTCCAACTAATGTGTGGATTTCATCGATGAAGAGAATGATTTGTCCGTCACTTTTGATGACTTCATTCACTACAGATTTTAATCTTTCTTCAAATTCTCCTTTGTATTTGGCACCCGCAATGAGCAAGCCCATGTCGAGCGATACAATTTCTTTGTCTTTTAGCTGTTCGGGCACGTCACCTTGCACAATACGTTGGGCTAAACCCTCCACGATGGCGGTTTTACCTACTCCTGGTTCCCCCAAAAGCATGGGGTTGTTTTTGGTACGGCGCGCCAAGATTTGAAGCACCCGACGGATTTCGTCGTCGCGCCCAATGACGGGGTCAATCTTGCCCGAGCGTGCCAATTGATTTAAGTTTTTGCTGTAGCGTTCCAACGAACGGTACTTAGCTTCGGCATTTTGGTCTTTCACTGGATTATTCTTCCCTCTTAATTCTTTGATAGCTACTACTAATTCTTTTTCTTTTAATCCCACCTCTTTCATCAGCTGGGCGGTGCTGTCTTTGCCCGCCGATAGACCCACTAGGAGGAGTTCTACACTTACATATTCGTCATTAAATTCTTTCAGATAGCTTTGCGCCTTTTGGAACGTGGCGTTGAGGTCGTTGCTAAGATATTCGGTATTGGCCGAGCCTGCTACGCGCGGATAACCGTTGATGATGGTTTCAAGTCGTGTATTAACATTCGGGAGTGCAACATTCAGTTTTTTGGCTAAAAACTGCGACGTGTTGGGGTCTTCTTCCAAAATTGCTTTTAGAATATGTCCCGTCTCAATGACTTGCTGCTGCTTGCCCTGAGCCATTTGTACGGCTCGTTGAACAACTTCTTGGGCTTTGATGGTATATTGATTAAAGTTCATGGCTTGGGTGCTTGTACACGGGTTCTGCTGTTGGTTAATTGGTTCGTTGACAATGATTTCACAATTCTCATGCCGATGCCTAAAAGCGGAAATTTTGACATCATTTTATCCGTAAAATCAAAAATTATAGACAAAATGGCGGATTTATTCGTAATTTTGGCATTATGTCCAGTCCTGTTTTTATCCATACACAAGCGGAGTTTGAACGTGTCGTTGAGCGATTAAACCACTTCTCAGCCATCGCAATTGATACCGAATTTGATAACAATCATTATGCCTATGGCTTTACCCTTTGCTTATTTCAAGTAGCTACCCCTGGTGCGTGTTATTTGATTGACCCCTTTGAGGTAAAAGACCTATCGGCATTATGGCGTGTGATTGAAAACCCTGCCGTTGAAAAAGTAATCCACGACAGCGGAGAGGATTTTCGGCTCCTTTATTTGCACGGATGCTCTCCTCGGAATGTTTTCGATACCAGTGTAGCCACGAAGCTGCTTTGTTTTGAAAAAATTGGCTTGGCGAATGTATTAGGAGAAGTACTGGGGATTGAGTCGAGTAAGAAAAAGCAGCAAAGCAATTGGCTGAAACGTCCGCTTACTGATATGCAACTTGACTACGCGGCCAACGACGTTGTTTATCTTCTGGAACTTCGTGACAAATTAACCGAACGCCTCCAACAGCAACAACGTTGGGAGTGGTTTCAGCAAAGCATGGTATTTTTGGAAAATAAAAGCTATGCCCCAAAAACGCGTAGTACCTTTTTGAGCTCCAAAGAGCAACGCGATTTTAGCCCGTTTGACCAGCACATTTTAAATGAGTTATATCGCTTTCGCGATGAGCAAGCACGTAAGTTTGGAAAACCTACCTATCAGGTTATCACCGACGCTCAAATCCACGAAATCCTTACTACTCCCTCAACACTCGCCAATTGGTTGAACCTGAAGGGCATCAATCCGCGAATGCAGACTTCCTGGGTCGTGGGGCAACTCCAAAAAATCATTCAACAGGCCAAAGCCGAAGGAACGAAACGCCAACTTTTGCACGAACGGGTCAAACCTACCCCTCAAGAATTTGCTGAAATGCAGGAGCGTGCCACTCGTAGCACCACCCTGCGTGAAGGCACCTTTCTGCCAATGAAGCGTTGGATTGAAGAAAAATACGGCTCCCTTTTTGTTCCCTACATTCTGAGCAATGAAGTAATTAGTACGCTTATTGGGGGGGAATTAAAACTGACCGACATTGGCCCACCGTTTCAGCAAGCTATTATTCGCGAAGCGGCGGCGGCACTGTCTATTGATATCTCAGCTTTCTATTGATAGACCGTCTCCCCTAACTACATTTAATATGTATAAGCGATACTTATTTTGGATTATTGGGGGACTGGCCGCTGTTATTGTTAGTTATTTTGTTTTGTTTCCACAGGTCTGGTATTGCCAATGGGTTGCTTATTCCGACTTCAAAGCGCTCCATTCCCGTTTTTATATCAGTCCAAAATCCTCTCCCAAACACCACCGCTACGCCCAAAAAGTAGTGACTGAGGCCGAAAAACGAATTCAAGACTTTTGGGGCAGCCGCCAAGGAAAGCCCACGATTATTGTTTGTTACGACCCGCACGAATATGCAAACTATTGCCACAGTGACGAAGGGGCTGGTTGTAGCATCGGAACCCCGTGGGGAGCGTCGTACGTAGTGCTCAATTTGGACGGTATCAATACAGATGTCATCGCCCACGAGATGTGCCACGACGAGTTGTTTACGCGACTCGGCTGGTGGAAAACTACTCAGCAGATTCCGCAGTGGTTCAACGAAGGGCTTGCCTTGATGGTCGACTATCGTTTTGTAAACAACAAGCCTCCCCCCCAACGCTACTTAGATTACAAAGACGAATGTGATTATATCTCAAGCGGTGGCCAAGTAACACTCTCGCTTACTGAAATTAGCTCCATGCGAGGATTTTTTACGGGGTCCGAAGGCCGTGTTATGTTGGCCTACATGACTTCGGGAATGGAAGTATCTCGTTGGCTCGCCGCCGCAGGACAACCCGCCATCCCCACCCTCGTCAAGCACGTTCGTCAAGGGCATGACTTTCAAGACGTTTACCAGCAGTTAGAAGCTAAAAAACAGCCCTAACCCGTTTTATGAGTTCATTTTCAACTTCAAAAACTCAGCTGTATAGTTATTTTCTAGCGCCAACATGCTCTCGGGCGTACCTGCAAACGTAATATAACCGCCCTTATCTCCCCCTTCGGGTCCCAAATCAATAATCCAATCGGCCGATTTTATCACTTCGATATTGTGCTCAATAACAATCACCGTATCCCCCTGATTCACGAGTGCATTGATAGATTTTAACAATTTTTGAATATCGTGAAAATGGAGCCCCGTGGTCGGTTCATCAAAAATAAAGAGCGATTTACCCTGATTGGGGTTCGATTTACTCAAAAAAAACGCCAGTTTGACCCGTTGAGCTTCACCCCCTGACAAGGTATTAGAAGATTGTCCCAGCTTGATATAGCCCAGCCCCACGTCTTTCAACGGTTGAAGGCGTTCGGCCAATTTAGGTTCTTCTTGCTGGAAGAACTCGACGGCTTCATCGACCGTCATATTTAAAATATCCGAAATATCTGCCGAATTTCCATCTGGCCGTTGGTAGCGCACATCCAACACTTCTTGTTTAAACCGTTTTCCGCCGCAGCCTTCACACTTAAGGTAAATATCGGCCATAAATTGCATTTCAATTTTTACTTGGCCTTCGCCCTGGCAGGTTTCGCAGCGCCCGCCCTCGACGTTGAAGGAAAAATGAGAAGGTTTGTATCCTCTGGCTTTGGCCAAAGGCACATCGCTCATCATTTGGCGAATGTAGTCATAGGCTTTAATGTACGTAACGGGGTTGGAACGAGACGATTTCCCGATGGGATTTTGATCCACCATTTCTAGGTTGTCGATTCGCTCAACGCTCCCCGTCAGGTTGGCGTATTTGCCTGTATCTTCGTTGTATTCTCCTTTTACACGAGCCAAGGCGGGGAATAAAATCTTCCGAATCAGCGTCGATTTTCCCGAGCCCGACACCCCCGTTACCACCGTCAGCGTTCCCAACGGAAATTTCACCTCCACGTCTTTCAGGTTGTTTTCTTTTGCCCCTGTTAGCTCCAACCAATGCGTCGTTTTTCGACGGAAGGTAGGAACAGGTATTTGGTCGCGGCCTGTGAGGAAGTCGATAGTGTGGGACACAGGCGCTTGGTCGTTATTCTGTCCTCGTAATTCGTAATTATTAATTTCCTCCCAGCTCCCCTGCCAAACCATTTCTCCGCCCAAATTTCCTGCATCTGGACCGATGTCAATAATTTGGTCGGCGGCGCGCATGACTTCTTCTTCGTGCTCGACCACAATCACAGTATTTCCCATGTCGCGCAATGACTCCAGCACGCTTACCAACTTTCGAGTATCACGAGGGTGAAGACCAATACTTGGTTCGTCCAAAATGTACATTGAGCCTACCAAAGCACTACCCAGTGAGGTGGCCAACTTAATCCGCTGAAATTCTCCCCCTGAAAGCGAGTTGGTAAGGCGATTGAGGGTCAAATAACCCAGCCCTACGCGATCCATGTATTCCAAACGATTTTCAATTTCAATCAAAATTCGTTTCGCCACGCTGTATTGAAAATCGGGCAGAGTAAGTTTTTTGAAAAATTGTAACACATCTGAAATGGGCATCAAAACCAAATCAATAATGGAAATACCATTTATTTTTACATAACTCGCATCCTGACGCAAACGCGACCCACGACATTCGGGGCAGTTGGTTCGGCCTCGGTACCGCGACAGCATCACACGGTATTGTACTTTGTGTGTCTGCGATTCTAAATGCTCAAAGAAGGCAGTTAGCCCCTCAAAATAGCTATTTCCTGTCCAAAGTAACGCTTTTTGGTCTTCCGTTAAATCTTTGTAAGCACGGTGAATGGGAAAATCAAAACGAATACCATGACGAAGCAAAGGCGCTAGCCACTCACTCATTTTTTCGGAACGCCAAGGAGCAATTGCGCCCTCAAATACAGAAAGGTTTTTATCGGGAATTACCAGTTCTGGGTCTAAGCCCAGTACTTTTCCAAAGCCTTCGCAGCGTTTGCAAGCTCCATAGGGATTATTGAAGCTGAAAAGATTAACGCTAGGTTCTTCAAATTTTAACCCATCTAATTCGAATTTATCAGAAAACAAGCGTTTTTCTCTCCCCACAATCTTCGTCCAACAAACCCCTTCTCCTTCAAAAAAGGCCGTCTGTACCGAATCCGAAAGACGAAACAAGGTATCATCATCGTCG
This sequence comes from Runella sp., assembly GCA_023254175.1. GTDB lineage: Bacteria > Bacteroidota > Bacteroidia > Cytophagales > Spirosomataceae > Runella. The sequence goes on from JALQYJ010000184.1 coordinate 5,248, forward strand.
TGTTTAATCGCCGCTCGGTCTACCAAAATAAATAGCTCCGTTCCCTCCAAAGTTCCTTCAACGTTTCCTTCCTCCAATAGTTCTTCAATCGAACGCGTTTCGTCATTTACTACGATTCGCGTGTAGCCTTTCGAAAGTAAAATAGTAAGCTCTTGTTCAATTGTACGATTTTCTTTGATGGCAAGCGGTGCCAAAACCATGGTTCGTGTACCTTCCTCGTACCCCATGAGGTAATTGACGACATCGGTAACGGTGTCTTTACGCACAATTTCACCCGAGACGGGCGAGTAAGTCACCCCAATTCGAGCAAAAAGCAACTTCAAGTAATCGTAGATTTCGGTCGTCGTCCCCACCGTTGAGCGTGGATTTCGGGTATTGACTTTTTGTTCGATAGCTACTGCAGGCGAGATTCCTTTGATGTAATCCACGTCTGGTTTTTCCATTCTTCCCAAAAACTGGCGGGCGTAACTGCTCAAACTTTCGACGTACATGCGCTGGCCTTCGGCAAAAAGCGTATCGAACGCCAACGATGATTTACCCGACCCCGATACGCCCGTTACTACAACGAGTTTATTTCGTGGAATGGCCAAATCCATATTTTTGAGATTATTTACTCGCGCTCCTTTGATAAGGATAAATTTTTTGGGGTCTAGTCCTTCAAAATCAGAAGAAGATACAATCGGATTACTTGTCGTTTGATTCATTGGGCTGGTTTACAAAACTCACAAAAGTAGGGAAAACGGCTCCGATATACTACAATCGCTGAGGTGAGTTTTGGGGTTACAACAAAAAATCGGAGCAACTTGTCTCTTGACAAACTGCTCCGACCGAAAGAATGTTTTATCAACTGTTAGTATTGTTCCAATAGGTACTTGATGACGTCTGTCGTTGTCACAATTCCTACAAGTTGACCATTTTCGACAACGGGTA
>JALQYJ010000027.1 GCA_023254175.1 Runella sp.
GGAAAGCGTCATTGCCCCTATTCTTGAAAAAGAATTGGGTGTATGTTGTTTTATAGATACAGCTTTCGATACTGATATATTAGGCACCTTTACAGGTGAAATTGAAAGAGCACTTGACCCTATTTCAACCGCCAGAGAAAAATGTTTACGGGCAATGGAGTTGAACAACTGCGATTTAGGCGTTGCTAGTGAAGGTTCATTTGGCCCACACCCTTATATGTTTTTCGTAAATGCCGATGATGAATTTTTGATTTTTATAGATAACAAAAATGGCATTGAAGTGATAGTTAGGGAATTAAGCACCTCTACTAATTTTAATGGGAGACAAATACAGAATCAAAGAGAGTTATTAGAATTTGCTAATCAAACAGAATTTCCTAAACACGGTTTAATTCTTCGTAAATCAAAAGATGAAAATATAGATATTTATAAAGGAATAACAAATGTTGAAGTTTTAAAAAGAACATTTGAATACCTCCATTCAAGATACAATTCTGTTTATGTCGAAACTGATATGAGGGCAATGTATAACCCTACACGAATGAGTGTCATTGAAAAAGCAACACAAAAATTGGTTCAAAAAATTAAATCTACTTGTCCCCAATGCCAAATGCCAGGTTTTGGAATAACAGAGGCAAGAAAAGGACTTGAATGTAATTTATGCGGTTCGCCAACAAGCTCAACATTAAGTTATATTTATGTTTGCCAACATTGTAAATTCACAAAAGAAGAGATGTATCCTAATAAAAAAACAACCGAAGACCCAGCCTATTGCGACTATTGTAATCCTTAAAAGTATTAGAAGCTATTGGCTTTGTTGCATGGCTAAATTAAATTCTCGATTTTACGTTTGACGACTGCGAAAATGAACCCTAAAAAAAGCGAAGTTGTTTATACCACTAAAAATGCTTTTCCCAAACACTCTTCTCCTCACTTCCATTGACCTCATCGGGACCTTTGTTTTTGCCCTTAGTGGTATTGAACTTGCTTCCAACAAAAAAGTGGATTGGTTCGGTGCGTATCTAATTGGGCTAGTTACGGCCATTGGAGGCGGTACGGTCAGGGATGTTTTGCTTGATATTCGGCCGTTTTGGATGCAGGAAAGTCACTATTTTATCGTTACTGGCGTGGCGTTGGTGGCAGCCCTTTTGTTTAAGGACAGAATATTCCAGTGGCAGCGAGCATTGTTTTTATTCGATGCCATTGGGTTGGGGCTGTTCACCACGGTGGGTATTAGTAAAAGCCTTGCGATGGAATTACCGTTTTGGGTGTGCATCGTTATGGGCACCATCACAGGGTCGATTGGCGGTGTCATTCGCGATGTATTACTCAATGAAGTACCCCTTTTGCTGCGCAAAGACATCTATGCCTTGGCCTGCATTGCGGGGGGATTAGTCTATTATGCGGGGTTGCAAGTGGGTTTTTCTACCAGTTTTACCCAACTTATCGCGGCAATAGTAGTGATTTTTGTCCGAATTATTGCCCAAAAGTATCACATACATTTGCCCGTCGTTTCTATCAAAAAAGGCACACCACCGTCATAACCTTAGCGGCTTTGCGCCTTTGTTGACGCAACATTGGAAACACAATCTTCAATCCAATGAACTCCCTTACTGAACTTAAATAAGACAAATTCTAGCGTGTCTCTTTTCTTCCTTTCTGAAACGCTATCAACACCCCTGACACGATAATTAGCACAATCCCAAACCAACTCAAGGTGGCAGGAAGCGCATCGCCCAAAAAAATGCCGAAGATAACCGAGAAAACGATATTAGAATAGCCAATTGCCGCCACTTCAGCAGATTTACCAAATGTAAAGGCTTTGGTCAAAAAAATTTGCCCTAACAGTGCCGAAATGGCCAGCAACGCAATCCAAAGCCAATCGGTACCTGCGGGTTGCACGTATTTCGCAATGAGGAACGACCATTCGGGAGCCTCTACTACCTCCCCCAATCCGAGTGAAAGCATCGGCATAACAATCCCAGAAAGCATAAAAGAAAGCACAATGCTGCGGGAGTCGTAATACCCCGCCAGCTGCGCAATACTCATGTACGCCAAAGCCGTCATAATGGCATTGGTGAGGCCGAGTGCGTGGTGTTTGAGGCTCAGAAAATCGGTGTGAAACTGCGGCAAAAAGATGAAACAAATGCCCGAAAAGCCGATAAAAATAGCCCACCAAACGGGAGTTGAAAGTTTTTCTTTTAAGAATACAACGCCAACTAGCGCCAAAAAGACGGGATACGATTGCTGATAGGTAATGGCTTCGGCCAAGCCGATTTTGGTCACGGCAAAGAAGAATAAATACAGTGCCAAAGTTCCGATAATTCCTCGAAAAACAAGTAATCCCAGCCTTCCCCCCGCCTGTACCAATGGCCGTTGCAAAACGCTAAACAACACAAAAAGAACGCCAATGATGTTCCGAAAAAAAACCAGCTCGACGGAGCTAATATGCTTGCCTAACACTCGCGTACACGCCCCCGAAACCGAGAAGCAAAATGCCGCAAACAACATACTAAGTAAACCTAAAGAGAAAGAAGAGAGGTTATTTTTCACGTTTAACAAGGACATTATAAATGAGACGCGAAGTTATGGATAATCATTTCTTTGAAGTTTTTTATCTGAAAAAAAGGAATAAAAGTAACCACTGCCGTCGGATTGGCTCTCGCTCATAAAACTATGGCCAAGTTGTGAGCATACCTTTTTTTTAAAAGAATATAAAACAAATTATCAAAAAAACAGCTTTATAAAATATCGATTTCACTAGACGCTTTTCACACATTTCAACACAAAAACATACCAATTATTTTATTTTAATAGCCCTTATACTTACAAACACCCTATTAAGACAAATTTTTAAAACAAAATAATACCAAATAGAAACATTCTCCTCAATGCTTACCCTACAAGATATTGATAGAATAATCCAGATGGCCTGGGAAGACAGAACCCCCTTCGAGGCCATTGAAGCCCAGTTTGGATTAAAAGAAAAAGAAGTGATTGCGACTATGCGCACCCACATGAAACGCAGCAGTTTTGAAATGTGGCGAAAACGAATGAACGGTCGCAGCACCAAACATCAATCATTACGTACCGACGACATCGACCGTTTCCACTGTTCGCGTCAGCGTACCATAAGCCTCAACAAAGTCTCAAAACGATGAATCTAACTCATTGGATTGGAATAGATTATGGCTCAAAAACTTCCGGAAATACCGTTATTTGCCAGCACGATGGGCAGGTATTACGGTTTTATGATGCTGACCGTCGTGATGCCGATAATTTCATTTTACAGTTTATTGAGCACGCTCATCAGTATCCTGTACAACAAGTATTTATTGACGCTCCCCTGTCATTACCTGGGGTATATCTAGGTCTAGAAAACTGCACCAATTTCCACTATCGCCGATGCGATATCGCCCTCAATGCCATGTCTCCTATGTTTCTTGGAGGTCTTACAGCACGGGCGATGGAGCTACAGCAAACACTCATCAGAAAGTACAGCATTTCAGTATACGAAGTTTATCCCAAAGCTATTGCTCAACTCGATTTAAAAAATCAATATCATAGAAAATTAACTAAAAATGATTTTCAAAGCCTCTGTGAGCTGTTAAAAAATCAATACCCAAGTTTACAATTTAACGAGTACCCACAGCACCAACATCAGTTTGACTCGCTACTTGCGTGGCTATCAGGCTACCGTTTTATGCAGCACCAGCACCTCACCGTCGGAGATGCTCACGAAGGTCAGGTTATCGTCTAGTCTCCTAATGCTCATCATCAAGCTCTTTCGTAGGTTAATGACTTTTTAAGCATTCTTTATTTTCTTGCATGCTTATTTACCACACATCATAATTATTTATGAAGCTATTGCTAGTTGAAGATGACGTCAAAACCGTTCAGTCGATTCGTCAAGGATTAGAAGAAAATGGATACGATGTAGACATTGCCTATGATGGCAAAATTGGGCATATTTTAGCAAAGCGAAATAATTACGACCTCATTATTACGGACGTAATTATCCCCGAACTTAATGGTGTCGATTTTTGTAAACTTCTTCGTCAAGAAGGGGTTCGTACCCCCATCGTGATGCTTACTGCTTTAGGCGCGATTGAGGAAAAACTAATGGGGTTCGACGCTGGTGCCGACGATTATCTTGTAAAACCCTTCGATTTTTTGGAATTGATTGCACGCATCCGGGCATTGCTCAACCGAACGTCCGATTTTTTTCCCCAAACTTCATCGACTACGCTCACGTATCACGACCTAGAAATGAACCTTGAGTCACGCCTTGTGAAACGAGGCGGAAAACGTATCGACCTTACTGCCAAGGAGTTTTCATTGCTCGAATACCTCCTCAAACACCCAGGACGTGTCTTGACTAAAGTTGATATCGCCGAGAAAATTTGGGACATCCGTTTCGATACAGGAACCAATGTTATTGAGGTGTATATCACGCTTCTTCGTAAAAAAATTGACAAAGACTTCACCGAAAAACTGATTCATACCATTTACGGAGTTGGCTACGTCTTAAAACTTGACCAATAATGAATATCAGAACCCGACTCACCGTTCAATTCACCGTTTTGGTATCGAGTATTTTACTAATGACCTTTGTGGCTATTTATCTTTTGCGGGTCGAATACGTAGAAGAAGAATTTTTTGACCGATTAGAAAAAAAAGCCCAAACAACGACCGAACTTTTAGTAAAAGTAAATGAAGTAAGTTCAGACCTTCTTAAAATCATTGATAAATCAAATTATGACGTATTTATTAACGAAAAATTAGTCGTTTATAACTCCAAAAATCAAGAAATTTATACTAACAACGATACCGTTACTTACAACATTACGCCCGAGCTACTAAATCAGATTCGCCAAGAAAAAAAAGTACGATTCCGCCTCAATGATAAAATGGCGATGGGGCTATTTTTCGCAGATTCTCATGGAGGCGTCATCACCATCGTAGGTGCTGATGACTTGTGGGGAAGAGAAAATTTAGATAGTCTTCGTCAAATCTTGATTTGGCTTTATCTGCTTGAAGTTATCTTGTTTGGATTTGCAGGCTGGTACTTTTCAGGCAGGGCTTTGGCTCCCATCATTCGCATCATCAATCAAGTAAAAAAATTGTTCCCCAATCAGCTCGACCAACCACTTACCATTGAAAACCACCACGATGAAATTGGGCAGCTGACGCTTACCTTTAACGATTTGCTAAGCCGACTTTCGGAAGCATTTCGTCTTCAAAACTTGTTCATTTCAAACGTATCGCACGAGCTAAAAAACCCACTTATGCGCATGGGAACACAGCTAGACGTCGCGATGCTAAAAGAGCGAAGTCCCTCTGATTATCAAACACTTGTTGTCTCTGTTCGGCAAGATATTCGGGAATTAAGTCAACTGGCTGAAACTTTACTAGAACTCGCCAAAGTCAACGACGAATCGCAGCGAATTTTTTATGGAGAAGTCCGTATTGATGAGGTACTTTGGGACGCCCGAAGTTTATTGTTGTCGGCCGAGCCTAACTACTTAATTACCGTACAATTCGACGAAAATATCAACAGTGAACAACAGTTATTGGCCAATGGGAATCCCCATTTGTTAAAAACAGCCTTTGTCAATTTAATGGAAAATGGCTGTAAATTTTCTGATAACTCCCACGTAAACGTATGGGTGTTTTTTCAAAAAGAAGGCATTCAAATTGAATTCCAAAACACAGGAGACTCCATCGCCTCAGAAGAGATAAAGCTCATTTTTCGACCTTTTTACCGCCGTGATGGCGCCTCTCATATCAAAGGATACGGGGTAGGTTTATCGTTGGTAGAACGCATTATAAAACTGCACGAAAGCAAATTACATGTCTCGTCCGATGCTACTACCCATACAACTATTTTCACTATTTTAATACCCTATTCAAAATCTAACGACAATTTAGTAAGTTCTTAACGAGTTTTTAAGGATTGACAACGTACATTTGTGATGTAATGGTTTTCTTATACAGTAAGAATAGTTGAAAGAAACAAAACCGACGTCCGTTTGTTGAACGTCGGTTTTTTCAAGTGTTTGTGTAATATTTCCTATCTAACCTAACGGCACTTTTTAAGAGTTTTTTTTCATATTATCGTAAGAGTGAAAGTATAATGTGGGTAAAGTATGTTCTTACGATCTAATTAATCAAAGCAACGGCAGGGGTTTTCCTTCTGCCGTTCTTTTTTGGGGTTCTTCTAAACAATTTTCTCTCACGAAGGTTCAATTTTCAAAAACTGATTTTGCTTTGAAAAAACAGCACCTACCTACCAAAACCTGCCTTGTGTGCGGCCGGCCATTTACGTGGCGAAAAAAGTGGGAGAAAGTATGGGAAGAGGTCAAGTATTGCAGCGACCGATGCCGCAGTCAACGAAACAAAAAAGCCATTGAAAACACTTAGACTTATTTTAGGCGACCAACTTAATTATCAGCACAGTTGGTACTCTCAGACCTCGCCCAATACGCTGTATGTGTTGATGGAGCTACGGCAAGAAACAGATTATGTCGTGCATCACATCCAAAAGATCATTGGCTTTTTTGCGGCCATGTACAATTTTGCGGCTTACTTACAAAAACGAGGACACCGTGTTGTTCACCTGCGCATCAATGACCCCAACAATACGCAAAGTTTGACCCAAAATCTTGACAGGCTCATTGAACAAAACGGCATTGAATGTTTTGAGTACCAACTCCCCGACGAATACCGCCTCGACCAACAGTTAATATCTTACTGTCAGCAACTTAGAATTCAGAGTAAAGCCTACGATACCGAACATTTCTACACCTCCCGCGAGGAAGTAGCGGAGCTTTTTAGTTCAAAAAAAACGTACCTTATGGAAAGTTTTTACCGAACCATGCGCAAAAAACACAAGGTGCTCATAGAAGGTGCTGAGCCTGTTGGGGGGCGTTGGAATTTTGATAGCAACAACCGTAAACCCTTCAAAGGCAGCCTCATTCAGATTCCAACCCATCAGTTTTCGCATGATTATCGCGATATATTGGAGGAAATTGACCGCGCAGGCGTTCGGTATTTGGGGACTCCCCTCGCCGACCGCTTTCCTTGGCCTACAACCCGAAAACAGTCGCTCGAAGTCCTCAATTTTTTTCTAACCTTTCTTTTTGCCCATTTCGGAAATTACCAAGATGCCATGCACACTGGGCACTGGTCGTTGTTTCATTCCAAGCTTTCGTTTTCGCTCAACACCAAAATGATTAGCCCTGCGGAAGTAGTCAACGCCGCCGTTGCGTACTGGGAAAAGCACCCCGAACGCGTAAGCATTGAGCAATGTGAGGGGTTTGTTCGCCAAATTTTAGGTTGGCGCGAGTACATGCGCGGGATTTATTGGGCCAAGATGCCCAATTACCAGCAACTCAATTTTTTTGGGCATGAACGTCCGCTTCCTGATTGGTTTTGGACAGGTGAAACAAAGATGAACTGCCTCCGTCATTCCATTGGCCAAAGCCTACAGTTTGCCTATGCACACCATATTCAACGACTGATGGTTACCGGCAACTTTGCGCTTTTGGCAGGCATCCATCCCGACGAAGTAGATCAATGGTATTTGGGCATCTACGTCGACGCCATCGAATGGGTAGAAATCACCAATACCCGAGGCATGAGCCAGTATGCCGATGGGGGAATAGTTGGTTCCAAGCCCTACGTTTCATCAGCCAACTACGTCGACAAAATGAGCAATTATTGCGGAACCTGTTTTTACGATAAAAAAGCAAAAATTGGCGAAAAAGCGTGCCCATTCAATAGCCTTTACTGGCATTTTTATGAACGAAATCGGGCGCTGTTGGAAAAAAATCCGAGGATTGGGATGATGTATCAATTGCTCAATAAAATATCCAACACCGAAAAACAGGCCATCTTGGAGCAAGCAGAAAGTTATCTTAGCAATTTAAAAAACCTCTGATTTTCTGATAGTTAACAGAACAAAAATAATATTTCAAAAAATAAATCCCCCAAATCCTGACTCTTCCCAGTCGGGCTTTTTTTATGCCACTTTTTCACTACAACTTCACTTCTCCTGTTTAGAATAACTGGCAAGACAAATTTCAAATAAAGACAAAGCTTACCGTCAGTTAGGTACGTCGGGTACGAGCAATCACTTTGTCGAATGGGGCGTTGTGGAAGTCTTTGAACAATTGAAGGAGACTTTGACGAAGCACCGATGGTCGAGAGGATTAAAAAAGCACCCTGTCAGCGTTTAAGGCGCCGGCAGGGATAAGGGGAAGGGGATTTTTCCGTACTTTTGCAAAAAAAATAGAATGACAACCAAACCACTGATTCGTTTTGACTGGGCCATGAAACGCCTCCTTTGTCAAAAATCCAATTTTGTGATTTTGGAAGGATTTTTGTCTGAACTTATCAAAGAAGACATCATCATTGAGCAAGTTAAAGTAATCACCGAGTACCTTGGACTGGGCGAAAGATACAGTCGAATCAAAAAAGTATATTCAATCAATATCGTTTATTCTGATTTAGGGCAAGGAACTGATAAACAGATTGCCATTGTGCCACAGGTCTTCCCTTTACCACAATAGAAACGCTTTAAAACTAACTATTATCATTACTAAAATCTCCCTTTTTTAGGAACAATCTAAGTGGGGTTACTTATAAACCAATAAACATGATTTCAAAAACCTACAATCCGCGCGACATCGAAGACAAATGGTACAGCTATTGGATTGAAAACCGCTATTTCAATTCGAAGCCCAATCCTGACAAAGAGCCTTATACCATCGTTATCCCTCCGCCTAACGTAACAGGGGTGTTACACATGGGGCACATGCTCAACAACACCATTCAGGATGTCCTTGTCCGTAAAGCGCGCATGGAAGGCAAAGAGGCTTGCTGGGTTCCTGGCACTGACCACGCTTCGATTGCGACCGAAGCCAAAGTGGTAGCTATGCTCAAAGAAAAAGGGATTCAAAAACGCGACTTGACCCGCGACCAATTTTACGAATATGCGTGGGAATGGACACACAAATACGGTGGCATCATCCTCCAGCAGTTGCGAAAATTGGGCGCATCATGCGATTGGGATCGTACGCGTTTCACAATGGAACCCTCTTTGTACGATGCCGTTATTGATACATTTATCGACCTTTATAATAAAGGATACATTTACCGCGGTCACCGCATGGTCAACTGGGACCCTCAAGCCAAAACAACCGTTTCGGACGAAGAGGTATTGACCAAGGAGGTAATGACCAAATTGTGTTATTTAAAATATAAAATCAGCCCCCAAACCCCCGATGGGGGCTTAGCAGAAGCGGAGGAAGAGCAATATATCATCATCGCAACAGTTCGCCCTGAAACCATCATGGCAGACGCAGCCATTTGTGTTCACCCCGACGATGAACGCTACAAACACCTTCACGGCAAAAAAGCATTGATTCCGCTCATTAACCGTGAGATTCCTATTATTACCGACGAATACGTTACGATGGATTTCGGAACAGGTGGTTTGAAAGTAACTCCCGCGCACGACCAAAATGACTATGAATTGGGGCTAAAGCATAATTTACCCATCATTGATATTTTGAACGAAGATGGGACACTTAATGAAAAAGCACAGATTTTAGTAGGTGAAGATCGTTTTATTGCACGCAAAAAAATCATCAAACTTCTTGATGAAGCAGGCTTTATTGAAAAAATCGAAGACTATAAAAGTAATGTAGGGCATTCTGAACGTACCAACGCCGTTATCGAGCCTCGTTTGTCGCTACAATGGTTTGTAAAGATGAAAGAGCTTTGCCAACCTGCCCTCGAAAACGTCATGAACGACAACATCCAACTGGTACCACCTAAGTTTAAGAATACTTACCGAGTGTGGATGGAAAACGTTCGCGACTGGAACATCAGCCGTCAGTTGTGGTGGGGCCAACAAATTCCTGCGTATTACCTCCAAGATGGTACGGTGATTGTGGCCAAAACCAAACGCGAAGCTTTACGCAAAGCGCAACAAGAATACCAATTGTTTGCCCTTACGGAAGAGGATTTGACACAAGACCCCGACGTAGTAGATACGTGGTTCAGTTCGTGGTTATGGCCAATAACTGTTTTCGATGGCTTGAAAGACCCTGACAACGAAGATATCAATTACTACTACCCTACCAACGACCTCGTTACTGCTCCAGAGATTTTATTCTTCTGGGTAGCAAGGATGATTATCGCAGGGTATGAGTTTAAAGGAGAATTACCATTCCGTAATGTGTACTTAACAGGTATCGTTCGTGATGCTAAAGGTCGCAAGATGTCAAAATCATTAGGAAACTCACCCGACCCGTTAGATTTGATTGATAAATACGGAGCGGATGGGGTGCGTACGGGGATGTTGTTTAGTTCACCAGCAGGAAACGACCTTCTTTTTGACGAAAAATTATGTGAGCAAGGGCGCAATTTTTGTAATAAAGTTTGGAACGCCTTCCGTTTGGTGAAAGGATGGACAGTTACTTCCAATAAAGGAAATCAAGTAGCGGCTCTCCCCATTGCGTGGTTTGAGGCAAAATTGAACCAAACCATCGCCGAAGTACACGATTTATTCAGCAAATATCGTTTGTCAGATGCACTCAATGTGATTTATAAACTCATTTGGGACGACTTCTGCTCACAGTACCTCGAAATGATTAAGCCTGGTTTTGAACAACCCATCGACCAATCGACGTTTGAGGCAACCATCGGCTTTTTTGATAAATTGATGGCCTTGACCCACCCGTTCATGCCGTTTATTACCGAAGAAATTTGGCAAGATATTCGTCCGCGCGGCAAAAAAGAAAGCCTTTGCGTAGCCGAATTCCCGAAAGTCGCGCCGTTTGATGCAACGATGTTGGCTAATTTCGAGATTTTCTTTGAGATTGTTACTAACGTTCGTAACCTACGTAGCACCAAAAACATCAGCCCTAAAACAGAGCTGCCATTGACCATAAAAACTGAAAATCAAGCACTTTATCAACCATTTGAAAGCCTGCTTGTGAAGTTAGCAAACATTTCGGACATCAGTTACACTACGGGCAAAGCAGAAGGAATGTCGTTCTTGGTAAAAGCAGACGAGTTTTTTATCAACTTGGAAGGCGAACTTGACGTAGAAGCCGAACGCGAAAACCTTCAGAAAGAACTCGAATATACGCTCGGTTTCAAAAAATCGGTAGAAGCGAAACTTTCCAATGAACGTTTTGTACAAAATGCCAAAGCAGACATCGTTGAAAAAGAACGTCAAAAACTAGCCGATGCCCACGCTAAAATTGTCACTATTCAAGAAGCATTGGCTCGTCTCAGCTAAAGGTCAGACGATAGTCAGTTAGCGCTAATTAATCAGTATTTATTCGCGTCTAACGCCTAAACAGGCAAAAATATCTCAAATGCACGCTGGGGAATTCAGCGTGCATTTTATTGTCGTTCCATCAACAAGGGAGGCCCGATTAATTGACCAAAATGCCCTTCGGTGAGTTTGCATAAGCCCGAAGAAGTAAACAAATACCCCAAAGAAGCCTGATAAGCAGCGCATTAAAATCTTTCAATGCCATAAGTTACTGATTTAGGTTGCATAAAACACAAGAAGCGTGACTCTCAAGTCACGCTTCTTGAAATACAATACCTTAAAAAGAGAGATACTAGTACGGAATTGGCAAAACTTTGCTTTCCTTGAAGGTCGATAAAATCACCATTGTTTGGGTATTGGCTACTTCTTCAATTTCATTGATACACTCAAGGAGTAGTTTTTGGTACGATGCAATGTCTTTTGAAATGACTTTCAACAAAAAATCGCCCGAACCCGTAATGTGGTGGCATTCTATGATTTCTGGAATTTCATTTACCCTCTTCACAAACGATTCTGTCACATCTCTTTTATGCCCTACCAACGTCACTTGAATAAACGTAGTTACTCCAAGGCCTACTTTTTCACGATCTAACTGAGCGTGGTAGCTCTGGATAATTCCGTGTTGTTCAAGTTTTTTAACACGCTCAAGGGTAGGCGCAGGGGAAAGACCAATTTCCTTAGAAAGTTGGGCATTGGTAATTTTTGCATTCGCTTGCAAAATATCCAAAACCTTGCGGTCTATCTGGTCTAATTTCATGTGTGAAGTTAATTTAATAAAAAAAGGCAAACAAATAATATACTGCAAATATAATAATTTTACGGAAGTATTTTCTAATAAATGGCAAATTATATTCTATAAAACCAAACAAAAAACAACTTTTAAAAAATTATCAATAACCGTTAGATAAATTTTTACAAAAAAATAGCTACGATTTTTACAAAAAAATCACCAAATAGTGTTATTTTTAAGCGCTGATATATTAGAGATATTATGAAAAAAAAGTGCGTTTTTTTGGACAGAGACGGAGTTCTCAACCAAGACTTAGATGGTTACTTATATCGTCCCGAAGAAATGATTATTCCAGATGGAGTAATTGAAGGTTTACAACAAATGAAACAAGCTGGCTATCTGCTAATTGTTGTTACTAATCAAGCGGGTATTGCGAAAGGGCTATACACCAAAGAGGCTGTATGGCAATGTCATGATTTTTTCCAAAATCAATGCGGACATTTATTAGACGACTTGTACTATTGCTCTCATCACCCCGACTTCGATAGCCGCTCGCTTATGCGTAAACCTGGTTCGTTGATGTTAGAAAAAGCAATGGCAAAGTATGATATTGATGCCCACCTTTCTTGGCTAGTAGGCGACCGACCACGCGATATGCAAGCAGGCAAACGCGCCGGTGTTCGCACCATACATTTAGGTACGAATCTTCAAGAATCAGCAGGTGATCAGTATGCTACCAATTTTTTAGCAGCAACCCAATTGGTGTTAAGTTCAGCGTCTTAGGCTTTTTTCTGAGCTTTTGCTGAGCTATCATAGGCAGGGCAATAGCCTTTGCGGTTGCAACTTGCTGCACCTAATACAAATAAAATAAGAACGAAAGAAAATAATTTTTTCATGAATTTTTGTGCCGTTATCCACGAGCAACTTTCGTAAAAGTTGCTCGTGGTGTTTTTTATGTAGCTTGTTACGAAAATTGTGCCAAATTTATTATTAGCTATGTGCCATCTCTTCAACAGCTTCCATATCCATAATTGATACGTTTTCTAGTGCAGCCTCATCTTTGTTGGTATAACCCAAAATCGACATCATACTGTCACTATCTTGCTGTCCTGCAAAAAGGCGAGTAACAATATTTCCCTGTTCATCGCGATCGACTAAAACGTGTTTAGGGGCTGGTATCAAACAGTGTTGAATACCACCGTATCCTCCCAACGACTCTTGATAGGCGCCCGTGTGAAAAAAGCCTACAAATTGTTCTTCGTTTTCAAGATCAAACACAGGTAAGTATAAATCTGCACTATGCGCCTCAGTATTGTAAAAATCCTGAGAATCGCAGGTAAGTCCACCGATATTGACCTTTTGATAAGGGTTATCCCAATTATTAATAGCCAACATGATGTACTTTTGGTTCATTCCCCACGAATCTGGCAAATGAGTAATGAACGAGCCATCAATCATGTACCACATTTCTTTATCGTTTTGGAGTTTTTGGTCAATAATTTGGTAAATCACAGCCCCGCTTTCTCCTACTGTATAACTTCCAAATTCTGTAAACAAGTGCGGAACAGGTACGTTGTTTTTATTACAAATCCACTGAATGTTTTCTACGATTTCGTCAATCATTTGCTGATAATCGTAGTTGAACTGCAATGAGGTTTGAATCGGCAGCCCTCCCCCAATATCAATCGAATCGAGATCAGGGCAGATTTTTTTCAACTCACAGTATTTAAACATAAAACGAGTCAACTCACTCCAATAATAGGCAGTATCTTTCATACCTGTATTAATAAAGAAGTGCAACATTTTAAGCTTAAACTTCGGATTGGCATGTATTTTTTCTTTGTACAGTTCGTTGATATCCGCATATCTTACCCCCAAGCGAGAGGTATAAAATGCGAAATTAGGTTCTTCATCCGTGGCAATTCGAATACCAAAGTTCACCGATTCGGCCGTAACGTTTTTCTCATAATACTCAATCTCGCGCAAATTGTCGAGAACAGGCATCACGTTAAAACCTTCATTAATCAATTCTGTAATAGCTTTTTGGTAATTAGGTAACTTATAGCCATTACAGATGACGTAGGTGTTTTTTGATATTTTACCTGCTTTGTACAAATTTCGTACAATCGGAATATCAAATGCCGAGGAGGTCTCTAAATGAATATTATGTTTGAGAGCTTCTTCGAGTACAAAACTAAAGTGTGAGGACTTGGTGCAATAACAATAGGTATACGACCCTTTGTAATTGAAACGTTTAAAAGCGTTTTTAAAAAACTGTTTGGCGTTTCCGATGTGTTCGCCGATTTTGGGCAAGTAAGTAACCTTCAGTGGCGTGCCATACTGGCGAATAATGTCCATTAAGGGTACATTGTTAAACGATAATTCATCGTTTTGGACGTTAAACTCCAGCGTTGGAAATTCGAACGTCTGCTCAATCAGATTTGTGTAAGTGCTTTTCATCGTGCCTTGGAAGCATAAAAAGGGTGTTTGGTGAAACATGCGCAAAAAGCCTGCGAAATTCTAGGAAAATAACGGGTTTTGCAAGAAAAAAGTGCAAAAGCCTACGGCTAATCTTTTACTTCTGCCCCCCCTACATTTAGTAAGTTCAAAACTAATCAGCATTTTTTTGCTTTTGACACTTCCAATCTGACGATAGTCTATCTTTTTTGATTGGGAATTGGTGTTTAGGAGTAAAAACTAATTTTAAATATATCGGAAGTATTATTTCCCTGTTTACACCTATCCTCACGTTTGTAATTCTACCGAGTCTATTATTTTTATATACATATGCTGTACATTTCTTCAGAAATTTTAATGAGGTAGATGATTTGTTAGCTTTTTTATATGCTTTTTATTTAGGTATTGAAAGTTTGTATAAGTTTATGGGCTCAAACCTTTAATCAAATGTCAAAATACGTAGCTGCAATAGACCAAGGTACAACAAGTACTCGCTGTATTATTTTTGACCGCCAAGGAAATATCATTTCAGTGGGACAAAAAGAACATCAACAAATTTATCCTCAACCAGGTTGGGTAGAACACGACCTTGAAGAAATTCGCCAAAATACCTTAGAAGTTATTGCTCAAGCCCGCATTAAAGCTTCGATTTTAGCCAGTGACATAGTGGCTGTGGGCATTACCAACCAGCGCGAAACAACTGCCGTTTGGAATCGTCGGACAGGTAAGCCTTATTACAATGCACTTGTTTGGCAAGATACTCGTACGGGCGAACTAGTTAACCAATTTTCCCAAGATGGTGGACAAGACCGTTTCCGAGCAAAAACTGGTTTGCCGTTGGCCACTTATTTTAGTGGCTTAAAACTTCGTTGGTTACTCGACAACGTTGCTGGCTTGAGGGAAGATGCCGAACGCGGTGATGCCATATTTGGAAACATGGACACTTTCTTAATTTGGCACCTTACGGGAGGCGCCAATGGCGGCACTCATGTCACGGACGTTACGAATGCTAGCCGCACTCAGCTGATGAACCTCGAAACTCTCCAGTGGGACGACGAGTTGTTGGCTATTTTTGAAATTCCTAAATCGATGCTTCCTGCCATTAAGAGCAGTAGTGAAATCTACGGAAATGTAGTTTTGGATGTTTTGCCTAATGTACCTATTGCTGGCGACCTTGGAGACCAACATGCGGCTTTGGTAGGTCAAACGTGTTTTGAACCTGGGCAGGCCAAAAACACCTACGGAACAGGCTGTTTCATGCTTCTCAATACGGGAACCGAATTAAAAGCCTCCACTCAAGGGTTGCTCACAACGGTAGCGTATCAATTTGGGAATCAACCTGTTTGTTATGCGCTCGAAGGAAGTGTGGCCATTGCGGGGGCCCTTGTTCAATGGCTTCGTGATAACCTCGGAATGATTCAAAAAAGTAGCGATGTGGAAGAGCTAGCACAGGCCGTTGAAGACAATGGAGGTGCTTACATTGTCCCTGCTTTTTCGGGCTTGTATGCCCCCTACTGGAAAGCCGATGCACGCGGAGTTATTGCTGGTTTGACCCGTTATGTAAACAAAAATCACATAGCACGGGCGGTACTGGAAGCCACAGCCTACCAAACCCTGGACGTGATGCAGGCCATGGAAAAAGACGCAGATATCGAACTAAAATCACTTCGGGTAGATGGTGGAATGGTAGCTAATAATACCCTGATGCAATTCCAAGCCGACATGCTCGATGTTCCAGTTGTTTGCCCTGCTGTAACTGAAACTACTGCTTTGGGGGCTGCATATGCGGCTGGCTTGGCGGTTGGCTATTGGCAAAATTTTGATGATTTACGTCAAAATTGGGGTATTGCTCAAACGTGGACACCACAAATGGGCGACGACCGCCGAACTAAACTTTATAAAGGCTGGCAAAAAGCGGTTGAACGTTCTTTTGATTGGGAAGATTAGATAATGACAACAGGCTGGATTTGACAATTAGCTCAAATCCAGCCTGTTGTCAAAGCCACCAAAGGCGTTAAGTTGCAAAGAGTTTTACCATGTTATATCATTAATAGGCGCCAAACTCCACAAATAAAGAAGAGAAGTAGCGCAACGGGGGTTAGAACTTTCCAGCACAAAAACATGAGCTGGTCTACCCGTAATCGGGGAAAAGTCCAACGCACCCACATCTGAATAAGTATTGCAAATCCAGCTTTTACAATTAACCAAAAAGCGCCTGTCAAGTTTCCCCAGAGTGTCCCAGGTGTTCCGCTTGTCCAATCTGCCAATCGAAGGGGGCCTATATTGGGTAAAGGGGTATTCCAGCTTCCTAAAAACAGAATCGCCCCAAGTAAAGACACAAGAAGCATCAAAGCATATTCGGACAAGAATAACAATGCCCAACGCATCCCCGAATACTCCGTATGGAAACCTCCCACTAGTTCTGACTCACCTTCGGGTATGTCAAAGGGTGCGCGGTTACATTCTGCCAAAGTTGTAATAAAAAAAACGATATAGGCTAAAAATAAGAAGGGGCTACGAATGATATTCCAACTCAAAAATCCGCCAACCGCCGATATATCTATCCCCATTGACTTAAGTCCAAATAAATAAACGGGTTCGTCGGCATAAATACCTTGTTGAAAGCTAATTGCCTGTAAATCGAGTGTTTGAGCTGTCATCACTACACACAATACAACCAAACCCAAGGGTATTTCGTACGATACTATCTGAGCTACTGAACGCATCGCTCCAAAAAGCGCAAATTTGTTATTTGACCCCCACCCCGCCATCAAAATTCCAATAACATCGACAGAAATGACGGTCATCAAGAAAAACACTCCCACCGCCGTTGTTGAACCTTGTAAGTCAGGGGTTAAAGGAAGAACGGCGTAACCCGCAAAAATAGCGGTAAAAATCACCAACGGCGCTACTAAAAAGAGTTTACGGTCGGCTGCAGCTGGAACGATATCTTCCTTTTGGAGTAGCTTAATCAGGTCAGCAACTAGCTGTAAAAGCCCCCACTTGCCTACTTCCATAG
>JALQYJ010000120.1 GCA_023254175.1 Runella sp.
ATTCCCTCGCCTATTCACCCCTTAGACTACATCCCTGAACCCTCGGTTTACACAGAAATTACGCCTGATCATTTCGTGCTGCAAACCCATTGTGGATATTAAAAATGACGTCTCAAAGATTATTTGAATTCAATTGAAGCAAACCATAATATAAAAGAAAATGTAACTGTTTAGGTAGCCCATTGAAAAGAGCCTTGTAGGACAGATTCGATGTTTTGAATGATATTCCGATTCATCTTTCGAATAGTAGAAATGAAGCCAGCGATACGTGCGTAGGCAGTGGCCCCACCGATACTACGGAAGCAATTACTGATTTTTTGTTTCACCTTGGCGGCTCTTAAATCGCGCTCGGCTTGGTTATTTGTGAAGGGTACGCCTGACTCAAATGCAAATGCAAGCACGGCCTCTTGATGAAGAATCAAGCGCTGTAACAAGTTACGTCCTGTCGTCTTTTTAGCTCTTCCCAAGCGACCGTTCGATTTGATAAAGTAGATAGGGGGATGTTCTTCTTGGTCGGCTTGTTGGCAAATTTGTTGGTAGCGACTTCGCCAGTGCGCCTGTTGGTCAGCAGTAATCGGGCCCTGGCGAGTGCTTCGATAAGCTTCCAATAAGTACTCGTGCATGTCTTTCGCCCACTGACGTTCTTGGTCAATGAGAGCTTGCAATTCTCGTAATAAATGTGCTCCACAGAGACTGTGCCGTCCTTTGCCTACCGTAAAATAAGACAACCAGCAATCGTGAACCGTCCAATTAACACATTCGGGAAAAATACTTTTCTCAGACAAAAGTGCTTGTTGGCCTCGTTTGTCATGAACAAAAAAGTATGTGCATAAATGGTTACTCGCTAAATGAAGCCATTTTAGTCCCCCTTCAATACGTAGCCCTGTTTCATCAAAGTGGCAGACGGGGGCTGCTTTGAGCTGTTCTTTTATCTGGGTTTCAATCGGAGCTAACTGTTCAAAAAGCTTGCTTTGAGCACTGGTTAATGTCGCTCGATTATAGGCATAACCCGTCAAATCAGCCCACAATTGACTTATCTTTGAGAAAGGTAAACGATAATCGATATTGAGCATAATACTCTGAGCATGAATGCGATTACCATATTGAACGGGAGCGACCACATCCGCAGGAAACTGGCCTACTTGCTTGTGGCCACATGAGCAACGGTGAGCCACCAATTCGTGCTGGCTTACCCACAAACGAGTAGGGGGCAAATCAAACACCTGACGGCGGGCAACCACTTCTGCTTCACCTTGTAAGGCAAGGCCACAACTGCCACAATGAGTGGCACTATGGATATGAATCTCGTCAGGATGTTCTACGAATTGAAGCGTTTTGCCTGTATGACCATGCTGGCCTCCAGGCTTTTTACCTGACGATTTTGGAAGCGCTGCTTTAATTACTGGCTTCTTGGAATAGCCTTCACTTGAAGGTGGTTTGTGTGAGTTTGAGGAGTTTTGGCCCAGTTGACGACGCAAATCAGCATTTTCCGCTTCTAACTCTTCGATACGAAGCAGTAAGCGATTGACTAACGCCTTCAAGTCTGATATTTCTTTAATCAACTCTTCCATAATCTCATCTAGCCAAATAACGTACCTAAACAGTTACGACCCTACAAAGGTAAATAGCCGTAGTGACAATGGTATGTCAGTAGGGTTGTAGATAATGTTCAGCAATTTCGGAAACGATGTCACGCATGGTATCTTTGAGCTTTTGGGGGCTTTCGATGTTGATGTGCTTACCGTACGACAGCAGTCACCGACCAATGCCTTTGTAGTACTGCTTCCTAAACGTTCATATGGACGTATTTACCTTGGGTTTCTTCCGAAATAAATCTCCAACTATACTTTTGTTTTTGCATAAAAACCGCAGTCCCAGGGTGTGCCCAAACCATCGTTTCTTCCAAATCTTCCTGAACGCGGAGGTGGCCAATGTACGCTTGAAGGGTCAACAGGTTTGGTTTTTGGAAAAACTTCTCGGTATTGACTAATTGCTGAATTCGGTCGGTAAGAAAATCGCGGTAATCGACCCGAAGGCGACAATGGCCAATCAAATGCCAATGTGAGTTGTAATCAACCAGACCAATGGCTTTAATTTCGTGTTGCGTAGCCTATGGTTGGTAGTTGGAGACATAATACATTAACAAAACGTGTTGACGCACAATGGCTTGTTGAATTTGGTGGAGCAAATATTCCGAAAGCGACTGCTGTCGACGGTGGTTTAGTACCGCTACGCGGCTATTGAGGTCTTCTTTTTTCGAACGCTTCAAAACCGATTTAATCTTATAAAGTGCCGATTCAAAGCTTTCATTGAGCGAGGCGTCGCCCATTTTACTTACCAGCTTGGCACCAATCGGAACGCTTGCTTCTTCGAGGGCGCGTATGTCGCGATACACGGTTCGAAGACTTATCTCATCTTGGGCTTTCATTACGCGCTTAGATTGTAATTGAATCAAGATGGCTGTAAGTCGGTCGATGCGGTTCATTGTTAAAAAAAATGCGCTATACTTGTACGGAGAGACAACCTTTCGAAGGTTTCAAAACTTTTGGAAAGTTCATTTAGAGCTAAAAATTACGAAAAAAGCAATGAAATTACGTCATTTTGTACCCATTTTTCTACTGATTTTGTCGGGCTGTAACCGCCCAGCCGAAAACGTTGACGAGGCCCAAGCTCGACTAACGGCGGTGTCTAAATGGAGAATTCAAGAAATTCTAATGGACGAAGCGCCTGTCTTTAAAGAAGGTAAACACATTCCACATATCAGCGGGGTTCAGTTTGACGAATATATGGATTGGGTACGTTTTTTGCCCGATGGTACTTTTGAAGGGCATTTTAAAGGAGCTACCGAAAACAAGCATTTTCAATGGGAAAAATACAAAAAACAAAATGTCATTGCCTTGCGTGATACAGTGGCCAAAACAGGAGGTTGGAACATTTACCCTCGCAACGTGTATGAAGATACCTTTGAGATGGAGACCCGCAGCACGCTCTATGACCCACCCCGTATGACGAAATTGACCTTGAAGTTTGTAAACAAATCTTAGTAAGCGCTCTCCGTGGAGGAGGCATTGTGCAGGAGGTTGTGAGCAACCTCCTGGTTTCTCTCTAAAAAACTGCGGCGATTTCTTTGAAAAACTTCACTTCGTTAAAATACTTCTCTTCGGGAGTGCAACCCAAACGCACGACTACCAGCTGTTTGGAAGGAACAATGAGTACAAATTGCCCCTCAAAACCATTCATGGTAAAGCTGTCAGCAGGTAAACCTGCTTGACGAACGTACGTCCAGAATTGCGCTGCGTATTTACCTTCTGAATGAGGTGTTTCGGCAGATGAATATTTTACCCATCCTTCGGGGAGTAGCCGTTCGCCTTTCCAAAGGCCATCTTGGGCGTACAATTGTCCAAACTTAGCCCAGTCGCGGGCAGAAGCATACAAAAACGACGAGCCTACGAACGTTCCATAGGCGTCGGGTTCGAATTGCGCGGTGCTCATTCCTAACTTTTTGAATAGCCGTTCGTGGGGGAAATTAAAATAGGCCGCTTGCGATTGGAATTGCCGTCGAATGACCTCTTGTAAAATATTGGTTGTACCGCTTGAATAGTACCACTTGGTGGCAGGGGGTACCTCAGCAGAGCTGCCGATAGCGTAGTGGCCTGCGCCTGCCACGCTGAAAAGCATCTTGGTAGCATCGCTGATATTGGAATAGTTTTCCTCAAACTGTAGCCCACTACTCATGCGGAGTAGGTGGTCGAGTGTAATTTTTTTGCGGTTGTCGTTGGCCCATTCGTTGATGGGAGCAGGTTGATTGATAGTGAGTTTGCCGTCTTTGACCAATAGCCCAATTAGGGCATTGGTCACACTTTTGGTCATCGACCAGCCTGTGAGGGGAGTAGTAGGGGTAATGCCCTTAGCGTAGCGTTCACTCACAATTTTACCGTTGTGCATGACCACCACTGCCCGCGTTCGAATGGGATGCTGCGCATCGGATTCCGAAAAAGCCCAATCAAGGGTTTTGTTCAACGCAGATTGTTGGGCGGCGGGCAGTATTGAATCTGTCATGACTCCAGCGGGAGTAGAAACCGTTATCGTTGGCTGGCGGCGGAGCTCGTCAATGGTAGTTTCGTTGACAAGTGTGCAGCCAAGTTTGGGGCGGTAAAGTGCTGTCTTGTTAATGATTCCTAAAATAGAAGCTGTGGCTGTGCGCTGCGTAGTGTCGATGGTTTTGGTGCCATAAGGGATGGCGTATAAATCTTCGGCTACTACCGATTCGAGCGACCGCCCCGATACATATACGCAGGAACAAATGGCTTTGGCGTTATATGCGGCACCGATTTGGGCAAAACGGTAGGCATATTGTACCACGTATCCCAGTCCTGCAACGAGCAACAAGAGGACAGTATAAACGATTTTCTTTTTGGCGGTCATGATGAAGTTGATAAGATTCCTGATGTGTTGTGTTATAAAAAGCCAAGTTTTGCCATTCCCTAACTCTTTGAAAAGTTCATTTTTTGATTTTCAGACTATTCCCCATTTCATTCTTACCCAAAGTCAATGAATTGTGCTGAAGGCAGCACAGATACTTTTCGATGCTAGCGGAGGTCATGGCGCATTGAGAAGGGTTCTTGCCAGCTTGTTCGTTGGGGCTAATTTTGTTTGGAGTTCACTTGCTAGTGTTGGGGTATGTCGCCTAAAACCCCAAAGTGGCTTGGTTTTCTGGTCTGTTTTGCGGGAATTAGTTACGTAGGCATTCACGCTGCCCAACAGATTATAGCTGATTGTTCGTAAACAAATCGAAACGATTTTAAGCGCTTCTATGGCTTTGGACGAATTTTCTTTGGCCGTTTGGCTTATGATGAGAGGCGGGAAGGAGTAGGAGCGGGTAACTTATTGTGGTAAAAGATAGGAGATAAGTAGATTATTGTGCTAAAAAATCTACTTTTGTATTTTCACCTCTAATTAATTCACCAT
Source organism: Runella sp. (assembly GCA_023254175.1). GTDB lineage: Bacteria > Bacteroidota > Bacteroidia > Cytophagales > Spirosomataceae > Runella. The sequence continues at coordinate 4,969 of JALQYJ010000120.1, forward strand.
TGACGTTCGACGATTTTGACTTTGAATATGAACTATTGGATGGGCTAAATGCCATGGGTTTTGACGAACCTACCCCCATCCAAGCCCAAGCTATTCCCGTTATTCTTGACAATAAAGACCTCATTGCCTGTGCCCAAACGGGAACGGGTAAGACTGCCGCTTATTTGTTGCCGATTCTGAATAAAATTATCATAGCGCCCGACGAAATTCGGCACCTCAATACTCTTGTTTTAGCGCCTACCCGCGAGTTGGCCATCCAAATTGACCAACAAATCGAAGGCTTGGGCTATTTTACGGGTGTAAGTTCCATTGCCATTTACGGCGGTGGTGATGGCGCCGCATGGAGCCAACAACGCCGCGCTTTGGCCGACGGAGGGAATGTGATTATCGCTACGCCAGGGCGTTTGATTGCGCTTTTACAGATGGGGGAAATCAACTTTAAACACCTTCAACACTTGATTTTGGACGAAGCTGACCGCATGTTGGATATGGGCTTTTACGATGACATTATCAAGATTATCAGCTATTTGCCTTCGAAGCGCCAAACACTCCTATTTTCGGCGACTATGCCGCCTAAAATCAGAACGCTGGCCAAGACAATTTTACAAAATCCCGAACAAATCAGCATTGCCGTTGCCAAACCTGCCGAGGGTATTTTACAACAGATATACATGGCGTACGACGCTCAAAAAATCCCCTTGCTGAAGCACATTTTAAAGGAAGGAAGTTATGAGAGCATCATTATTTTCGCTTCTACTAAAGAGAATGTCAAAAAGCTCAATGATGAGCTTCGAAAAGCTAAAGTAAAGACCAAAGCATTTCACTCCGACCTTGAGCAGAAAGAGCGGGAAGAAATTTTACGGGAGTTTAAAAGTAGGACTCTTCCGATTCTTATTGGTACCGATATCCTGTCAAGAGGGATTGATATTGAGGGGATTGACTTGGTCGTAAACTTCGATGCCCCCCATGACCCTGAAGACTACATTCACCGCATCGGACGTACCGCTCGTGCTGCTACAACGGGTACTGCCGTAACGTTCATTAATGAAAAAGACTACCGCAAACTCGCTTCTATTGAACGACTAATTGGGAAAGAATTGCCTAAGGTAGCCTTACCTGAAGCGTTGGGAGAAGGCCCCGTTTACAAACCCGCTTCGGCTCCCAAAAAAACAAAGAATAATAAACGACCCTTTCGAAGCAAAGCTCAATCAAAAGGTGTCAAAGATCCAAAGAGTGCTCATCAGGGATAAACTTAATTTGGAAAACGGAGCAAAAAAAATGTTCCTACATCGGGGTGGCTAGTAATATCAATGCTGCCCCCATTGGCTTCGACCAGTTCTTTTACCAATACCAACATCAAGCCCGTAACCTTCTTTTGTGCTGTGCCTAAACGCGAAGGGCCTTTTTCTAACTTAAACAAGTTATTAAGTTTGTCTTCTGCTACTCCCATACCCGTATCTTTATATTTCAAGATAGCCAATCCCTCCTTTCTCGTACGGTGCTTTTTAAAACCTCCCTGTTTTTTTGTTTATAAAGGAGAGAATTAGAAAGATTCATGCTTTGAAAAAAGAAGACCGTGTTCTATCTCATTACTTTCTATTTTTATGCAAAAGTTTGCTTTTAAACTAATAACAATATGCCTGATAAGCGTAGGAATTTGCGCGTGTAGCTACGCCCAGAAACCAAACCAAAAGACGAGTAAAAAACACATGAACACAATTACTAAAACTATGTTTGGGCAGTTGCCCGATGGCCAAACGGCCGATTTATTTACCTTGCAGAGTGCAGGTGGGGTAGAAGTACGCATTTCTAATTATGGCGGAATTATTACTCAATGGCTCGTCCCTGACAAAAATGGCGTAAAAGAAGACGTCGTGTTGGGATACAATCATTTGGAGGGCTATCTTAAAGATTCGCCATATTTTGGAGCATTGATTGGGCGTTATGGAAACCGTATTGCCGATGCCAAATTTACGTTGGAAGGAAAAGAGTATCCCTTGGCAGTCAATAGCGGGGTTAATAGCATTCATGGAGGAAAAAAAGGCTTTGACAAAAAATTATGGAAAGCCGAGGTCATCGAATCAGAAAATGCGCTCAAACTTTCGTATGTAAGCCCCGATGGTGAAGAGGGATTCCCTGGGACGCTTTCTACCGAAGTAACTTACCGTTTGACCGACGATAATGCCCTTGAAATTGAATACTGCAGCACTACCGATAAAACAACGGTGGTAAATTTGACCAACCATACCTATTTTAACTTCAACGGTGCCAAAACGGATGTCTTAGACCACGTGGTGTCGATAAATGCGGATTATTTGGTGCCTGTCAATAAAAACTTGATTCCAACGGGAGAGTTACGCGCGGTCAAAGGGACTCCTTTTGATTTTCTGGAACCCCACGTCGTAGGCGAACGCATTGATGACCCAAACGATGACCAAATCAAGGTGGGAGGTGGCTACGACCATTGCTGGGTAGTCAATGGCGAAGCTAAAAAACTGCGCCCAACGGCAACGGCCTATGAGCCAACGTCAGGGCGTTTTATGGAAGTATTTACAACAGAGCCAGGTATGCAGTTTTACACTGGTAACTTTTTAAGCAATACCATCACGGGAAAAAATAACATCACATATCGGAAGCGCATTGGTTTTTGTTTTGAAACCCAACATTATCCCGATTCTCCCAACCAACCCCAGTTTCCTAGTGTTGTTTTACATCCAGGGGAGGTGTATCATACCAAAACAGTGTATAAGTTTTCAGTAAAGTAATCCATAATCCATAAAAGTTCAAAAGCTCACTTGTGGGCAGAAATAGCTAAATTCCTGTAAACGAGTGAGCTTTTAGGTGAAGTGGGTGTGGTAAAAAATTTGGCTATATCGGATTATTGCATTAGTTTAGCGATTGTCATTCACCAACCCCCACCTTAATAGTATGGCAATGTTAAGCCGCGTTGCAGATTCCATTTATTGGATGAATCGCTACATAGAGCGAGCTGAAAACTATGCTCGTTTCATCGGAGTAAATTTTAATTTGGCATTTGATTTGCCCCCCAATGTGACCGAACAATGGGAGCCATTACTGATTGCTACGGCCGATAACTATTTGTTTTATCAACATTATGACGAGCCAACGCGCGAAAACGTGATTAATTTCATGACCTTCGACAAGCGTAATCCGAACTCAATTTATAGCTGTATTTCGGCAGCTCGTGAAAATGGACGAACCATTCGGGAAAGTATCTCGAAGGAAATGTGGGAAAACCTCAACCAACTTTATTTGTGGCTTCGAAGCGTACAGCCCAAAGAAGAATGGGACTTAAATCACATGCAGGATTTTTACACGGAAGTCAGGAATGGTACTCAGTTGTTTTACGGGATTGTGGATGCAACTATTACGCGAAACGAAGGTTGGCACTTTGGCCGTTTGGGGCGTTTTATGGAACGCGCTGACAAAACTTCTCGTTTCTTGGACGTATCTTACTTTACGTTGATGCCTGACTCTGACGTAACTGGGAGTACACTCGAGCTTGTATTGTGGACCGCAGTTTTGAAGTCGGTGAGTGCGTACAACATGTATCGTCAACAGTATCAGACACTGACCCCTACGCATATTGCTGAGTTTTTGATTCTTGACAAGCTATTTCCACGGGCGATGGCACATTGTATCCGTCAGGCTGAGTTGTCGTTGTACGAAATTTCGGGAACGCCAACGACCAACCGTTTTAGTAACCAAGCCGAGAAAAAAATGGGTAAACTTCGCTCAGAAATTGAGTTTACCGACGTCGAAGATATTTTTGAAACAGGACTGCACCAATACCTCGACCAATTCCAAATTCGTGGAAATGAGGTAAGTAAAGCTATCTTTGAAACCTATTTCGACATCAAGCCTGTCGAAGCGTATCAGTACCAATCTCAATCCTAAGGATAAACTATTTACAATCGAATGACCTATTGCCTTGGCATCAAAGTCGCTTCTGGACTCGTAGCGATTGCGGATACTCGCCTCACATCGGGGACAGAAGTGAGCACAAATAAGAAAATTTCTATCCATCAACTCGAAAATCACTCGTTGTTCATTATGACTTCAGGGCTGCGTTCGGTGCGTGACAAAGCCGTCACGTATTTTCGAGAAGTACTTGAAGAACAAGACCACAGTTTTAATAAACTTTATAAGGCGGTCAATGCGTTTGGACAACAAGTTCGGAGAGTGGCACGCGAAGACAAAGAAGCCTTGGATGCGGCGGGGCTACGCTTCAACTTGCACGCCATTGTAGGGGGGCAATTAGAAGATGACGATGAGCACAAGCTGTATTTGCTCTATCCCGAAGGAAATTGGGTAGAAGTGGGAGAAACATCACCGTTTTTTGTCATTGGAAATTCAAATTATGGTAAGCCGTTATTATTTAGGAGTTTAAAATACAATTCGTCGCTGGCGGAAGCCCTAAAAGTAGGGTTTTTGTCGTTTGACTCAACGCGAGTGAGTGCCAACGACGTCGATTATCCCATTGATGTAGCGATTTATGAAAGCGGTAGTTTTAATTTGACAGAACATCGTTTTCAAAAAGATGATTTGGCGCATTTATCACTTCAGTGGAGTATGTTGCTTCAAAACTCGGTACAGCGGCTTCCCAACGACTGGATGGACCCGATACTTGAGAAATTACGGGATAAAGTATGAAAAGGTGGAGTAAATCTCCACCTTCTTTTTTATTTATAGTTGCCTTCTCTACCTAAAGCGCATTTTATGAACTTAGACATTGTTTTGCGATTATAAGCGACTGGTAACTGTTTAGGT
>JALQYJ010000133.1 GCA_023254175.1 Runella sp.
CGATGCAAAATAGAAGCGCCTTACAACCTACCTCCCCATGAACCTCACGCCCCACTTCACCCTAAAAGAAATGACCATAAGTCAGACTGCTGTTAGGATGGGAATTGATAATACGCCCAATGCGCGGCAGATTACGCACCTTACACGTCTTTGCGAGAACATTTTAGAACCGCTCCGCACAATCGTTGGCAAGCCCATCAATGTTTCTTCGGGATTTCGTAATCCAACAGTCAATGCGTTGGTTGGAGGCTCTTCCAGAAGTCAGCACATGAAAGGCGAGGCCGCAGACTTTACCGTCGAAGGATTTACGGTACAACAGCTTTTTGACTTAGTGCGAACTTCTGGCCTCCCTTACGACCAACTTATTCTAGAATTCGATGCTTGGGTACACGTTTCGTTTGGGCCACGCAATCGGCGACAAGCGTTGATTTTCTTCAAAAATACCCAAAACAGAACTGTTTCACGAACGGCATAACTTAACGATTCTTTTGTAAAAAGCCCCAACTTTTACTACCTTCATTCTTCTAAACTTAACTGATTATGAATGTATTAACTTCACTCGACGTGCTTATTGGGCTCATTGTGATTTTTTTGGTAATAAGCCTTGCCTGTACTGTTATCAACGAATGGATTGACGCTCTTTTACATACACGTGCCCAGCAACTTCGTAACAGCATCAGCCAAATGCTTGCGTCTGCCAATGACAATTCGCTGGGGCAGAAATTTCATACGCATCCGCTCATTCAAGCACTCGAAAGGGATACCAACGTGTGGGGAGCTTACAAACGGCGAGATAAGCCTACTTATATCTCTAATCGAACTTTTCGACAGGTGCTTTTTGATATACTCAATAAATTGGTGGCTGACCATCCCATCAATTTTGACGGTACGTTGGAAGAAATCGAGCAAAGTCTCAATACACTACCCGATTCTGACCTTAAAACGCGCCTACTTTCGATTCTCAACGAAGTGAAAGTTACTGTCCAAGACGCTAGTAAACGAGTTGAAGCCTTCCGAAAAGCCATCGACCAATGGTTCGACGAGTCGATGGAGCGCACTTCCGATTGGTACAAACGCCGCGTTCAGTTATGGACGTTTTTCTCGGGAATTGCATTTTGTACTTTATTAAATATTGATACCCTCACCATCACTCAATACCTCTGGCAAAACCCCGAAGCGCGTCAAGTATATTTACAAGCAGCCAACAGCCTCATTTCCAACGCTTCAACGGACTCGCTCAAAAAAGAATTAGCAGGAAAAGATTCCATTCAACTCAACAATCTTGGGCACAAAGTGGGTACATTATTAATAAACCTCCGCGAGGAAGTTACCCAAACTACCACGATACCGCTGGGGTGGCAACTAGAAAAGTTTCCGATTTGTACCAAAGACAATCTAGTTACGTGGCTTGCCTATTGGATACGAAAATTGGCGGGCCTACTGATTAGTGTTGGGGCTATCAGCGCAGGAGCTCCGTTTTGGTTCGATATGCTCAAGAATGTCGTCAATATCAGAAATGCGTTGAAAAATAAGACCCTTGGGAAAGATTCATAAGTACAGTGTTAAGTAAATACGTTCATTTTTTACCCGCAGAAGCCCGCTGAACAATGCAAACGCAGATTTTCGCTGATAAAGGACTTAATAAAGCTATGCTCTTCAGCGAATATCTGCGGT
>JALQYJ010000016.1 GCA_023254175.1 Runella sp.
CTTCTAATCGGGAAAGCGGTATAAGCTCACCACCAAGGTTATCTAGTTCATATTCGTGGGGTTCGCGTACATCAATCAATTGAAAATCAATGCCGTTAGTTATTAACTCTTGAAGTTCTTCTGGCGAAATATCGCTTTCGATATCGTTGGTGATTCCACAAAAAGCTTCGTAATCAATCAATTGGGTGACAGTTGGGCGTTCAGGAAGTTTAGGAATCCGAATCGTGCGACTAATCATTGTGAGGGCATCCATGATGAATAGTTTCCCCGAAAGAACCTCTCCAATTCCTGTGATTAGCTTCAAAGCTTCGTTGGCTTGGAGGCAGCCGATAATGCCAGGCAGTACGCCTAATACCCCTGCTTCGGCGCAGTTAGGGGCGAGTTCGGGTGGAGGAGGAGCTGGAAATAAATCGCGGTAGTTGGGGCCATTGTGGTAGTTAAAAACGGCTACCTGCCCTTCAAAACGGTAAATAGCACCGTAAACCAAAGGCTTGTTAAGAAGCAAACAAGCATCGTTGACCAAATAGCGCGTAGGAAAATTATCGGAACCATCCACCACAAAATCGTACAACTCGATGATAGAAAGGGCATTTTGAGAGGTCAGGTTTTCAAAGTACGGATTTACCTTCACAAATGAGTTGAGAGATTCTAACCGCCGTTGCGTTTCTTCCACTTTGGATTTTCCTACCGACTCGCTACCGTACATAATCTGGCGTTGCAGGTTACTGTCATCCACCCGGTCACCATCTACTATTCCAAGCGTACCTACGCCCGCCGCTGCCAAGTACAGCAAAATAGGGCTGCCCAGCCCACCACACCCAATGACCAAAACACGAGCTGCTTTCAGCTTTTGTTGGCCCTCTATTCCGAGGCCAGGAATAAGTAAATGTCGGCTATAACGTTTCAGTTCTTCGGGCGTAAGCATGTTTGGTTAAATTTTGTTAACAAGGCGATTAAACCTTTGGTAGGATAAAAGTTCTAAGTGCACGTCGCCACTAACAAAGGTGAACATAAACAATTAAAAAATATAATGATAAACTCCAAAACAAAAGTTCCATGAAAATCAATTTGAATGGGCAAAAACTTGCCACTATCTGTTTACTTATCGTTACAATGGCTGCTTGTAATCAGGATAATACGTCAGTTAGTCCTGAAAACGTAACCGCTGAAGACAATCAGGCGATTTTGGATGAAACTGAAGCTGTTTTTACGTACAATGAAGACCTATTCGGTGGTTTTTCGGGAGTACGCGAGGCGGCTACTACAGGAGCGGATAGCGTTGGTGTGGGCATGCGTCCTCTCAAAAAAGATAACTGCGCTACTATTACCCGTACGCAAGCCAATGGTGTCATTACAATAGTTGTAGACTATGGAACTCCCAGAGATTGTGACGGGCGAAAAGTAGGTGGAAAAATGACGACACAGATTCCTCTTCGACCTGCTACGAATGCTTCTGGGCTGTTTACCCAAACCATCACGTATGAAAAGTTTCAACGAGGCCCACGTACCATAAGTGGAAAACACAGTGTAAGCTTAGTGCTTGAAAATGGAAAACTTGTAACAAAGGAAAGCTTCACACAGACTTCTATCACAACCGAAAACGGCAAAACAATCTTGTTTAACAGTATTAAAGCCAGAAAAACAGATACCAAAGGCACACCTTTGAATGCCAATGATGACGAAATTGTCATTACAGGATCTACTACGGCTACTGGCAGCGACGGGAAAACGTTTGCTTCTACCATCACAAAGTCAATTATCGTAAAAGTAGCGTGTAGGGCCACAAGTGGTGGCTTCCCTGTCATGGGAATCATTGAGATTGTTTGCCCAGAAAAACCAAAATCAATCGTGGATTATGGCGACGGTTCGTGCGACCGTACCTATACCGTCACTACCAACGGAGTAACCGAAACAAAAATCCGAAAATAACCGTACCTCACAGCCATTTTTAGTGAAGTTTGGTTTCCAAAACGAAAAAGTCGTCAGTTGTTTTCAAGCAGCCGACGACTTTCGTGTTTTTCAAGAAAAAGCATTACTTTTGTGGCCTCATTCTGAAAAATAACTACCGAAAAATCATTAGTGACATATGGAATTGTTGAAAGAGATTGCCAACTTCTCGGGTAAGTCGGGTTTGTATCGCATCCTAAAACCAGGACGCGGAGGAGTAATCGTAGAAAGTTTGGACGCAAAGCGTGAAAAGTCAATGATTGGAGCTTCGGCGCGTGTTTCTGTGTTGAAAGATATTTCTATCTTCATGTCAGATTCGGATCAAGCGACGCCACTTGCTACTGTTTTTGGAAACATTCACAGCAAATACCAAGGCGAAGCCCTTGACCTTAAGGCCATGTCAGACTATCAATTGGTCGATTTTATGGGTGGTGTGTTGCCAGGATACGATACCGAGCGTGTTTACCTTTCGGATATTCGCAAGATTATTTCTTGGTATAATATTCTATTGGTTCAAATACCTGAAGTGTTTGAGCAAGCGGCCGAAGAACAACCAGCCGCCGAAGCCGCCGAAGAAGAAGCTAAGTAAGCGACTAGCAAAAATCGTAGAAGCCGTGATATCCATCACGGCTTTTTCTTTTGAGGAATTTTTATGAAAAGAGGACTCAATATATTGGCCAACATGGGGCCACGTTACGTGGTGTTTCGCTTTTGGTACGAAGCCCGCCGCCGAATGGGTCTGCTCAAAGCAGCTTTTCCTACGCAGCCCTCGTTGCAAACGTATTTTTCATTGTCGGCTTGGAGAAAGCAAAAGGTTTGCTTCTTTTTTGAGGGCAAAGAGAATCTAAACAAGGATTTTCAACCTTTGGAAGAAGAACAAAAACGGTTGATTAACCAACTCCAGGAGTACCGCAATGGCCGCCTGTTGATGTTCAGCGCCACGTATTACGAAGTGACTGATTGGCTAACTAACCCATCCAATGGCTACCACTACGACGCCACTAAGCACTGGACGGACATTCCCGACTTGTCGCCTGTAGCGGGAGACATTAAATACTTGTGGGAAAAATCACGATTCTCTTTTTTGTATCCGTTGATTCGCGGTGATTTTTACTTGGGAGAAAACAATGTCGAAACAGTTTTTCAAGAAATTGAAAGTTGGATAGATGCTAATCCTATCAACTGCGGCCCCAATTGGCTTTGTAGTCAGGAAATATCGCTGCGAGTACTGAACTGGACCTTTGCGCTTCATTACTATAAAAATTCGCCCGTCCTAACGGAAGCTCGTTTTGCAAAAATAATGCACGTATTGTATTGGCAAATGCGTCACGTAGAAGAAAATATCAATTTCTCGCGTATTGCTGTACGTAATAACCACGCCATTACCGAAACCTTAGCACTGTATCTTGTAGGGCTTTTATACCCGTTTTTCCCCGAATCTATGCGCTGGAAACAGCGAGGGAAAAAGTGGTTTGAAGAAGAAATTGCGTATCAAATTTACGAAGACGGTACGTTTTTGCAGTTTTCGATGAACTACCACCGCGTTGTGATTCAGTTGCTTACGTGGGCTATACGTTTGAGTGAACTTAATGAAGAATCTTTTTCTGAACAAGTGTATCACCGTGCCAAAGCGTCGTTGCATTTTTTAAAAACGTGCCAAGATACCCAAACAGGCTGGTTGCCCAATTATGGCAACAACGATGGCGCGTTGTTTTTCCCTTTTAATTCGGCGCACTACCGCGACTACCGCCCGCAATTGTCGGCGCTTGAAGCAGCACTGGGGCACCCAACTCAGATGACGGAAGACTGTTTTTGGTTTGGAATAACTACGATTTCTCAACCTACTCAAAAATCGTTTACAGGTACTTTTTCATTTGAAAAAGGAGGCTATTATGTGGTACGTGATGTGGATGAGAGTGTGACGTTTATTCGATGCGGAGCGTACAAAGATCGCCCTTTTCAAGCCGATAACTTGCATTTAGATATTTGGGTTAACGGCCACAACCTGTTACGGGACGCGGGCTCGTACTTGTATAATACCGATGAAAAATGGGTGCGTTATTTTGCAGGAACGGCTTCGCACAACACCGTGATGCTCGGAACTTACGACCAAATGCAAAAAGGATTTCGTTTTGTGTGGTATGATTGGGTGAAAAAAGCTACAGCTTTTTGGAAACAACAAGACAAAATATGGATTTTTGAAGGGCAAATAGAAGCTTTTGTGCAGGTGGGGAAAGGCATTATTCACCGTAGGAAAGTGCAGAAAAAACAAGGTGAATTGGTTTGGATAGTCGAAGATTGGTTAGAAAATGCACCTGCCGACCTACCTATGTATCAAATTTGGCATCCGTCGGAGGTAGCTGAAAAAAGCCTTGAATTGACTGTTTTTGATAAACAAGGCAATCTACTGACTATTTCGGAAGAGGATGGGTGGTATTCAAGCCTTTACGGCAAAAAAGAAGCATGTAAACGCTGGGTAATAGGTCATTCGGAGCATTATATCAGGACAGAAATGTTCGTTGAGAGTGGGTTGTGAGCAACCCTCAGCACGGTTGCTTACAACCCGAATTTTATGCCGAAGGTTGTTCATAACCCGAAAAAAAGAAGCCGCTTACGATTTCGCAAGCGGCTTCTTGAAAAATGAAAACGATTAGTTCTCGTTTTCGTTATTGTCAATCGCCATATCGGCGGCTTTTTTAAACATATCTACGATGAGCGATACACGGAAGGTATTGGCCAGTGGGCTACCTTGTGTTTGTGGCATCAAGTAAGCGAAGTCGATACCATAACGCTGTTGGATACGTGCTCCAAATCCTACAGTGAAGTACTTGCGATTTCCTTTGGTTCTAGCTTCATTGAAATAACCTGCCCGTACGGCAAATACTTCGTTGTACCAATACTCAGCCCCTGCCGAAATCATAAACTCACGAAGTTCCTCGCTTGCCCCCCCTGGAGCATCCGAAAATGAGCTAAATATGGACGAGACACTGCTACGGTTGGGGTCTTTACCAGCCGTGATTTTACCCGATGCATCACGAATGGGGGGGGTTGGAATCATTAACTTATTCAAATCCATAGTAAACGTAACCTTGTTGTAAGGGTCGATGTAGCGAGTTGCCGCTCCACCCAACTTGAAGGTTGTTGGAATAAAGCCATTTTCGGTTCCGCCGTAGTTTACTTTACCCCCGATGTTCTGAAGCATTAACCCGAACGAATACCCCCAGCCTTTGCCAGTACCTTCGTCGATGTTTTCAGTTTTGTAATAAGCACTCAAATCACCTGCGGCAGTTGTACCAGGTTTAAGGGCCGAGTTTCCCATTACCTGAACACCTCCCCCAAGATTAGAGTTGATGTATTTAAGGTTCAAGCCCATCGAAAACTTATCCGAAAGTTTACGAGAGTAGGCTACTGAAGCATAAAATTCGTTCGAATAATAATTGCCCAGCAACGTTCCAAAACTGTTACGTGCTTGAAACATACCATGGTCAAAGTACATAAGGCTAACGCCTACTGCTTGGTTTTTGCCAATTTTTTTGTACCCAGATAAATAAGCAAAGTACATATCTTCGGTTACGTTGCGTAACCAAGGAGTATAAGAAAAAGCTACGCCATAGTTTTTGGTAGCATTGGCCAATTTAGCCGATCCCCAATAAACCGAATTAGCATCTGGACTAAGTGCGACTCCCGCATCTCCCAAAGCAGCACTTCGTGCATCTGGCGTAAAAGCCGCAAAGGGAACCGATGCAATCACAGGTCCACCAGTTGTATCTTGGCCAGTTTGAGAGAAGGATATGAAAGAAGTACAAAGACCCACCACAAAGAAGACGGGAGAAATTTTTCTTAGCATAAGGAAATGGAAGAAATGTGACTGTGTCAAGAGACGTACATTTATTTTAAAACGCGCAAAGATAGTAATTCCTATTTTCAAAATCTATTTTGGTTTTATTAACTTACCCCCCACTATTTGAGTCTGTTGGCGAGTAAGAGATTTTATCGTAATTCGATACACATATATGCCCACTGGTACAGGCTGGTGGTGCTGCATAGCGGCGTTCCAATTTATGGCGGTTAGGATAGCATCCGAATTATAAAAGGTTTTCATCTCGCTCTTTACCAAATTCCCACTGATGTCATAAATAAAGGTCGTTATTTCGACATCTTCTCCTTCATTAACCAGTTCTACTTGTAGGGTGGCTTGTTCTGTAAACGGATTAGGGTAAGCAATAACGTTTTTTACAATAGTCGATTTTTTGCCTACCTTAAATCGTAACGTACTTTCGTTCCAATTAGTATACGTGTCGGCCACTTTTAGTCGGAGTAGATAGTCTCCCGCGGGTAATTTTTTAAAAGGATAACGAACTGTGCCGCGTTTAAAATTGTCCTGAATAGCCGAAAAGTAATCGTTTATCACTACCGAAAGGGTGTCATTGAGGGTCAACGTCATGGGTTGCAGCACATTAATTCCGTTGTCGTCAGAAAGATTTGCGATGAGAAGTGGGCTGTCATCGACTGGGTTATCCTCTATAAAATTTTCGTCATTGAGATACATTTGGATAACTGGCGGCTGGGTGTCGTTTAGGTGGGTGTTGATTCCTCCCACCATTATTTTACGACTTCCTCCTATGGCATTGGCACTACTATCCGCATTGATAGCATAGATTTGTACCAACCCGTTTCCGAATTTTGTGTCAATGTTTTTGGGGACAACAAAATCAGCGAAAAACAGGCCATTTTTAACGCTTACTTTACCTTCAAAAATTTTACTTTTATACTGTTTGTAAGGCATTTTACTACCTTCGCTACCGAGTGTCATTAGCTGGTTTTCTTTGTCAAAGATACTGATGCTTGCCACTCCATTGAAATCACCCACCAGAATATTCCCGCGTTTAATTTGGCCGCTGATGCGCGCCTTTCCGCCCGCTTTTAGGGTGTCCAGTGTCGTTATATCTACGTCAAAATCGGGGTAATTGAGGCGTAAAGAAGGGTCACCAAGGAGCGTAAAATTTCGGTTAAAAACGCCGCTAAAGCTTTTATTTTTGGTCATTCGCATCAAATCACCCAAGCGTGGTACGTCTCCGCTGGTACGTTCGAGCGCACTTTCGTAAAAAGCTTCATTGAGTAAAAAATTGGTACTGGCATACACAGGTCTTGCGGTGGTCAGCATAGCAATGGCGCCCCCTCTGGGGCTCAAAACGGCCAATTCGGCACCTGAAACCTCGCCAGGGTTGTCGTATCGACCAAACTCACAAGTAGCAGTGATAATGAGTGGTAAGTTGTCGAGATTGCGCCAACTTAAAATGTTTTGCAGGGTGACGATTTGTTCATCGGCCCAAATCGAAATACCTCCGTGGCCTGTGTAGTTCATAATTAATACCCCTTCATCAATCAATCGGTCGATGGTTTTGCTTGCTTCGGGGGCGTGAACGGGGGTGCCGATTTGGGGGAAAGCATCTACATAGACCTTTTGAAGCTCGTAAGAGGCCGTCTTCGAAGCAATTTGCGTAGATAAGTTTTCGGCATCTTGTTGGTGTAAATTGGCATCGCCATCATCAGCCACAAACGCAATTTTTTGCTGCCATTTACCGCGTCCGCGTTTGGCCACATAACGGATTAATTTATCCACCACAGTTTCGGCTTCGGTAATCGTCTTGACAGGCAAACGTCCCACTCCAATGTCCAGTAAGTGGTTTCCGCTAAAATCTTCAACCCATTCGCCGTCGGTTGATTTTAAAAACCCAAAATAATCGTCGGACGTAAAACTCAGTACAGGGTGCCCCGACTCGCGGCTTTCGTAGGATGGCACAAAATAGGTCATTTCGAGGGGGGAGAATGCCTTGAGGTTATTTTTGTAGTCGTAGGTAGCATCGCCAAACAATAAAAGGTATTTTAGTGTATTAGGTTGACGGTTGTTCAAAAATCGAGCGTAGTCTCGAATGGCTGTTGGGTCAGCTTGTCCCGATGCAAATTCGTTATAGATTTGATTTGTGGTGACGACAATAACATCCAAACCATCGTTTTGGCGGCGAAAAGTAGCGAGTCGTTGTGCCTGTTTAAGCCAGATAGGCGATGAGATAATTAGTAAGTTAGGAGTTAGAAGATCGCGAAGATTCTGGTTTGAAACGGCTTGTGCGGAAACTGGAGTCAACAATTGTGTTTCCGAAAACGCTACAAAGCGGCGAAGTAGTTTTCCCGAAGTTCCAAAAACTGCCTCTGCTCCCGATAAACGAAACGATTGAGCGGCAGGACGTAGCGGATTAGTGACGTCCCAAAGTTGCATTTGAGCGCTGGCCTGACCAATCTGATAGCGAACCGAATCTTGGGTTAATGAAGCAAGAGATTGAAAAATAGTGGGTTGGGTGTATAAACGAAGGCTACGCTGAATTTGCAATCCAAAAAAATCTAAATACCCTTCGGCATTGGCTTGTCCTGCTTTGTCGAAGGTCAGGGAGGTAGTAACCCGCGTTGTTGCGTTCGAGAGTTGGCCATCGTAGGTTTTTTGGGTTCGCCAACCTTTGGAATCGTAGCGATAAGTTGTGACCGTTCCCATGGTTTGTTCGCCTAAGGTTTGCCCATTGACCCCGACCACAAATTTGGTAGTGACTTGCGCGGCAGCTACGCTGGCTACGGTCACTTTAACGGGGCTGTTGGGAAGTAGCCCTTCTAAGTCAGCCGAAAAATCTTGGCGGGTTTGGTTTCCAAAATACTCCCCCCACCATTCACGTCCTGACTGAACACGGTTGTAGATTTCACTTTCCCGAAAAACGTAATCGTCAAAAATAGTTTGTATCACTCCCG
Organism: Runella sp.; assembly: GCA_023254175.1. Lineage (GTDB taxonomy): Bacteria > Bacteroidota > Bacteroidia > Cytophagales > Spirosomataceae > Runella. The sequence continues at coordinate 8,743 of JALQYJ010000016.1, forward strand.
AATTCCCTGAGGGATAGGTTGATAGTCGAAGCCCCGCTTGCGTCGCCTCTAGTTGTAAAAAGTAAAAAGTAGTATCGGAGTAGAGATTGAGCTGGTGCTCAAGACGTTTTTCGGCTGTGCTATAGCGAATTTCGTGCGGACTTTGTCCCCAAAACCAAAGTGCATCATCTTCGTCGAATTTGCCATCGTTTTCTCCCTTAACGAAAACCGTATTTTCGGTTAAATCGCTGGCCCTGTTTTGGGCGTTTGATTGAGGAAGCATATACCCCCCATTTCCAAACAAGCGGAGGTTTTTCGGGTTAATTTTGTTGAGAGCAACCCCCAGTTTTTTTAAAAACGGCGCGTCAATTCGATAGACTCCCGTTTGTGTTACTCCAATTTTAAGCCATTTACCAGTAGCAAGAACCGAATTTTGATTTTGCCCCCAACTTGTCGTAGCCAATAAGAGTAAGAACAAGAGGAAGTTTGGGATTTGGGGTTGGTTATTCCGACGATAGGAGGAGCCTACCACCTTTCCGTTCAAGCCATATGTGAGTAAAAGTTTCACGAATAAGTTACTGCTTTTGTATTTTTTTCTCAAAGAGTATTACATAAGCTCCACCCAAGCATGGGCTGCGACTAAGTATCGTTTTTGTGAAGTTTTTTCAATACAAACGATGCGGGTACGGCGTTGCGTGCCTCGGATAAAGACTTTTTGTTGTAGACGAAAGGCTTGTCCTTCCGACAACTCACTTACCATGACCAAATCCGAATGGGGTGCATCAATACTTTTGAGGGCCTGCATCAGCGGCAGAAATGTACCCGTCGAAGCAGTGGGATTATACGAATATTGTGTTAGGGGAGATAAAATTGACGTAGGAAACGTTTCTATATTGAGCGTGGGAAGCAACAAAGCTCGAAAATGTGCCTTCCATGCTTTTCCGTGTGGAGGCTGGCGGCGTTTGTACGAACGGTATACTTCGAGATGTGCGATTTCGTGGAGATATGTGATGAGAAAATTGTAGGAATTAAGGTTATTGTTGATCGTAATTCGCTCACGCTGATTGGGTTTAGCTGTAAAGTCACCCAAACGGGTATGCCGTGGACGAGTCACTACAAAATCAAACTGATAACGTTCCCAAAGGTCGTAACAATAGGCCACTGAAGGGGCTGGAACATGGTGCTCCAGAATGTTCCACATCGCTAATCTCGCTTCCACCGATAATTTGTTGGTTTAACTGACAACAAGCAAACGCTAAATTCTGCATTTTTGCCTTTCGAACCAAGCGTTTGCATTTTATGTTCAGTAAACACAAAGTAAACATATAAAGTTAAGTTACTATGAATCACGGACAAGAATTTAGAAAGTACGCAGTAAAACACCTTGGCATGAATGGCCTTACGGTAGATGGATATATGAACCACACCGTCGAAAATATGACCCGCGCTATCATTGAAGAGCGCCCCATGAACTTCCGTGAAGTAGATGTATTTTCGCGTTTGATGGCTGACCGTATCATTTTCTTTGGGATGCCTGTTGATGATCAAATCGCGAATATCGTTGTAGCACAATTGTTGTTTTTGGAATCAGCTGACCCCAAAAAGGACATTTTAATGTACATCAACAGCCCAGGAGGGTCGGTGTATGCAGGTTTGGGTATTTATGATACAATGCAGTACGTTCGTCCTGACGTAGCCACGGTCTGTACGAGCCTCGCGGCGTCGATGGGAGCAGTACTTTTGGCGGGTGGTGCTGCTGGTAAGCGTGCCGCGCTTCCACACGCTCGTATCATGATTCACCAGCCGTCGGGTGGAGCACAAGGTCAGTCGGTTGATATTGAAATTACGGCCCGCGAAATTGTGAAGTTGCGTGGTGAATTGTACGAAATTTTGGCCAACCATACAGGACAAACAATCGAAACCATTGAAAAAGATTCCGATCGCGACAAGTGGATGCGCTCCGAAGAAGCAAAAGCGTACGGTCTTATCGACGAAGTTTTGGTGAGAGAGAAGTAAGCTATCGGCTTTGTAATGGGCGCCAGTGGGTTATGAACCTACTGGCGTTTTTTGTTTTTGACTAAAATATCGTTGGCTAAGTCGGGCTATCTACTGTAAACTGCTAACTCCTCATTACTTTTGCGGCATGTATCAGAATTATCATTTTTTACGGCAGTTGAGCCAAGCGTTGCGGCCGTTGGTGGTTGGGTTGAAGTTCATGGAATGTTTCAGCCAAGAGAAAGACGAATTGGTGATTGTCTTGGCACACGCCCGAGGCAAAAACAATTATTATCGTCCGTTTTTTCTCCGTACTACCCTTCGCCCCGACTTTGCTTGCCTGCATTTTCCAGAGGATTTTAGCCGCGCTCGCCATAACAGCGTCGATTTGTTTGAGACATTGTACGATTTGGAAGTGGTTGATGTTCGGCAGTTTAAAAATGAGCGAGCGTTTGGGTTGGTGCTGGAAAATAATTACACCTTGGTTTTCAAACTCTTTGGCAATCGCTCTAACGCGGTGTTGTTTCAGGAAGAAACCGTGATTGATTTGTTTCATAACAAACTCGTCTCTGACAACACATTAGAACTATCCAAACTCGACCGCGAACTCGACCAATCTTGGGAGGCATTTGAAGCGACTGGGTACGACCATCGAAAGCTATTCCCGACTTTTGGAAAGGAAGTCAATGCGTATTTAGCCCCCTTGCTCTGCGAGGGTCCGACCCCAAAGGGGGAATTGGCCTGGGAAAAGATCCAAGACGTGCTTCACAAGCTAGAGCATCCAACGTATTACATTTCTAGGTGGCAGTATCAAATTACGTTTTCGTTGGTACCGTTGGGTGAGGTTATTCGCAGTCATACTGACCCGATTGAGGCACTGAATGATTTCTATACTACCTACAATCGGATTGGGGTCATTGCTAAAGAAAAATCGGAGGTGGTTCGGATGCTTCAAAAGCGAATCCAACGTACCGAAAATTATTTGGAAGAAGCCTTTCAAAAATTGGTAACGGTGGATGGAGAGGTGAAAAATGAGGAAATAGGGCACATTTTGATGGCTAATCTTCACCAAATTCCTGAGCGTTCCGAACGGGTTACTTTGTTTGATTTTTACCGAAATAAAGACATTGAAATCAAACTCAAGTCTGACCTTTCGCCCCAACGCAATGCCGAAACCTATTACCGAAAAGCAAAAAACGAACGGATTGAGATTGAAAAGCTACAAGAAAATATCGCGTTGCGTGAGGGAGAACTAGAGGACTTGAAGAACCATTTACAAGAAATAGAGGCGTTTGAATCGTTGAAGTTGCTGCGGAAGTATTTGAAAAACAATAGTCTGTTGACCGACGCTCCTATTCTTTCCCCAACTCAATTATTCAAACATACAGAATACGAAGGTTACGTGATTTTGATTGGAAAAAATGCCAAAAACAACGACCTTCTCACCAAAAAATACGCTTATAAAGAAGACCTATGGCTGCACGCCCGCGACGTATCGGGCTCGCACGTAGTCATCAAGTACAAGGCGGGTCGTAAAATTCCGAACAGCGTTATCGAACGGGCTGCTCAAATCGCGGCTTGGTATTCCAAACGCCGTAACGAAACGCTTTGTCCTGTGATTGTTACTCCTAAAAAATTTGTGCGTAAGCCCAAAGGGTTGCCCGAGGGAGAAGTCGTGCTAGACAAAGAGGAAGTAGTGATGGTAGAGCCGTGGGGTTTATAACCGTATCGACGATTTTCTAATCCGCAATTCTCCTCGCATTTTTTTAATGATTGGGCTAAAGGTATCGCGATGAATGATGTTATCAATGAGTAATGAGGCCGCCGTTTCGCCCATTTCAAACGGAAAAAGATGAAAGACTGTCAATGAAGGCTCAATTAGCTCGGCAATGAGTTCATCCCCAAAACCTACAACGGCGATTTCTGTGGGAATTTGAATTTTACGATGTTTGAGTTCTACCAAAAGCTCAATGGCATTGCCGTAGTGAATGGCAAAAATCCCGTCGGGAGGTTCTGGAAGTGAAAGCCAGTGATTAAGCGCCGTCAACGATTCGCTTTGCTTAAATTCAGTGTGATAAATCAGGCTGTCATCCAGAGGAAGCCCGTAGTGTCGTAGTGCGGCTTTGTAGCCTTCCAAGCGTGTTTGGCTGATTAATAATTGGGGTGGCCCTGCACAAACAGCAATCCTGCGGCAACCCTGCTGGATGAGGTGCTCGACCAACGCAAAACTTCCTTCAAAATCTTTTTGAACCACTTTGGCCGTTTCCACTTCGTTACAAACGCGGTCGAAGTGGACAATCGGAAGCCCTTTTTTGAGTTGCAAACGAATGTGTTCAAACGAAGTCGTTTCTTTGGAATGACTTATCAATAGACCATCTACTCGACTAGCTACTAGTGCCTGTACGTTGAGTGTCTCGGTCGAATGTGATTCGTTTGACTGACAAATCATGACGCGATACCCAGCTTCCGTCGCTACGTTTTGAATCCCTGCCAACACTCCCGCAAAAAAAGGCCGTTCGATGTTGGGAATCACTACCCCAATCGTGTGTGTTTCGCCGCGGTGAAGGCTCTGCGCCAGTAGATTAGGTCGGTAATCCATTTCATTGGCAACTCGCAAAATCTCTTGTCGCGTCAACGAATTGATGTCAGTACTTCCATTTAAGGCCCGCGAGACGGTAGAAGGAGCGACTCCGAGCGACTTCGCAATGTCAATGATGGTAGTTTGGCGGGCGGCTTTCTGAGGGGAAGCTGCGGGTAATTTTATCGTAAAATGCACCTGACACGTTTTACAATAAAATCGCTGACGCCCTCTCAAAAAGCCAGCTTTCACTACTTCTAAAGTCGATTGGCATTGCTTACACTCCCCCATATAATTGTCTTTTTTCTAGTTAGCTCCAAAACGAGCGTAGCGGCTGCATTGTTATTCAGATTTGAAGTAAATACTTTAATTGCACAAAAATATATAAATTTAGTAATAAAAAATACCTATCGGTGGCCTTTTCGGAAACGTTTCCGATAGGTATTTTAGGCTTTTTTTCAAAACAAGACAGTAAATAAGTTGGTGAAATGGGCTTGTTGTAGTAACATTAGATTAGAATTAAACAAGAGCAATTTTCAACAAGCGTTTCTTCCTCAGTGCTTTTCTGTATTGAATTGTACTTTTTCTGGAAGTCGAACTAGAAAATACCTTTACACTCCAAGCCTTTTTATGTCAACCACATCTCAACCCTCTGTTTCTAGAAGAAAATTTCTTGAACTGACTGCCAAAGGAGCAGCAGCAGCATCAACGGTCATTGGCGTGCCAACGATTGTACCCGCTTCAGTTTTTGGCAAAAACGCCCCAAGTAATAAAATCAACGTTGGACAAATTGGTTGTGGGCGCATTGGCCGTGACCACGACATGGTAGGGACTCTTCAACACGACGTCGCACGGATGATAGCAGTTTGTGACCTTGATAGAAATCGTTTAGAAGACGGAAAAAAACTGGTTGAAAACTATTACACCAAGAAAACTGGTAACGCCAACTACGTAGAAGCCAAAATGTACGACGATTATCGTGAAATGTTACTCAATAAGGACATTGATGCGGTGATTATCAGTACGCCCGACCATTGGCACTCGCAACCTGCGATTGAAGCGGCTTTGGCAGGGAAAGATGTGTATTTACAAAAACCAACCTCGTTGACCATTGCGGAAGGGCGGATGTTGAGCGATATTATTCAGAAAAAAGGTACTGTGCTTCAGGTGGGCACGCAACAACGTTCGTCACCGCAGTTTCGGATTGCAGCGGAGTTGGTTCGGAACGGTCGTATAGGAAAGCTTCACACTGTAAAAGTAGGCCTTCCAGGCGACCCTTCAGGCCCTGCTGCCCCTGCAATGCCCGTTCCAAAAGGCTTCAATTATGACATGTGGCTGGGTTCAACTCCCGAAGTCCCCTATACCGAAATTGGAGTACATCCGCAAAAAGGCTACGGACGCCCAGGTTGGTTGCGGGTAGAGCAATTTGGCGCAGGTATGATTACAGGTTGGGGACAGCACCACTTCGACTCGGCAGCGTGGGGAATGGATACCGAACTGACGGGCCCTATTTCGGTACAGGCCGTGGCGGAGTTTCCAAAATCAGGTTTGTGGAACGTTCACGGTGACTTTATGGTGAAAGCCGAATACGCCAACGGCATTACGATGTACACCAGCGGAGGTTTCCCGAACGGTATTCGTTACGAGGGAACAGAAGGTTGGATTTGGGTGTCACGCGGGGACTATGTGGCTTCGGCTAGCGACCCAGTATCGAGAGAAAAAAGCAGTAAAGCGCTTGATGCCAGCGACCCTAAGATTCTTACGTCGGTGATTGGCGAAAACGAAATTCACCTTTATAAAAGCGATGAGCAACACGGCAACTGGCTTGAATGTATCAAAACACGCAAAGCACCGATTTCGCCCGTAGAAATTGGCCATCGCGCTTGTTCGGTATGCCTCATTAGCCACATTGCGATGAAGTTGCCACGCAAATTGCAGTGGGATCCTAAAACCGAACGTTTTATAAACGATAAAGAAGCCAATGCGATGTTGAGCCGTCCACAACGCAAACCTTACGGTACAACCAATATAAAAATGTAATTTGTGTCAGGTTTTGAGAAACCTGACTTTTCAATCATCAAAAAATATGAAAAAAAGAACGAATCAACGTCGTACCTTTTTGAAAGAATCCATTTCCTCGGCCGCAGGAATGATGGCTTTACCTATGTTTCCTTCAATGGCATATGGAAATGTAATTACCGATACAGTTGCACCTATTGTTGTTCCTCAATACGATACACCGCGTATCAAATTTTCGGTCATTGGTATGAATCACGGCCATATTTATGGTCAAGTAGAAGCAGTTATTCGCGGAGGAGGGGAGTTGGTTTCGTATTATGCCAAAGAACCTGATTTGGTAGCGGCGTTTGCGAAACGTTTTCCTAAGGCAAAACTGGCGTCAAGTGAAAAAGAAATCCTGGATGACAAAGCTATTCAGTTGGTACTGAGTTCAATCATTGCCAACGAACGCGCTCCGTTGGGGATTCGGGTGATGAAAAGTGGCAAAGACTATATGTCGGATAAGCCTGGCATTACGACGCTTGAACAACTGGCCGAAGTGCGTAAAGTCCAAAAACAAACGGGGCGTATTTATTCTATCATGTACAGCGAACGCCTCGAAAATAGAGCAACCATAAAAGCGGGAGAACTGGTAAAAGCAGGGGCAATCGGCAAAGTCATTCAGACCATTGGAATGGGGCCACACCGCATGAACCCCAAATCTCGCCCAGAGTGGTTTTTTAACAAAGAGCAGTTTGGAGGTATCATTTGTGATATTGCGTCTCACCAGTTTGACCAGTTTTTGTTTTTTACGGGTTCTACGCAAGGCGAAATTGTTGCTTCGCAAATTGGCAACACAAATCATCCTCAGTATCCTAATTTTGAGGATTTTGGAGACGTTATGTTACGTGGAAACGGCGGGATGGGCTACATCCGCGTGGATTGGTTTACCCCTGATGGACTCAATACGTGGGGGGATGGCCGCTTGACGATATTAGGGACGGAAGGCTTTATTGAAATTCGTAAAAATACAGATATTGGCGGTCGTTCGGGAGGGAATCACTTATTTTTAGTGGATCAAAAAGAGACTCGTTACATTGATTGTACGCAGCAAGACTTACCCTATGGTCGTTTATTAGTGGACGACGTCCTGAACCGTACTGAAACGGCCATGCCGCAAGCACATTGCTTTTTGGCGATGGAACTGGCCATCAAAGCGCAGAAAAATGCCCAAAAAATTACCTTAACAAAGTAAGAGTAACTAACTAACCAGCCCCCAAACCTGTAAGGTTTCAAAAACCTTACAGGTTTATGCGACGAATATGAAAAATAACACCCATTTCTACCAGTTTTTAGTGGCATTTGTGTTGGTAGGTAGCGTGTCTTTTGCCCAAACAAAAATCACTGCGACTAAGTACAATTCAAAGGTTGATATTACGATTAATAATAACTTTTTCACGAGTTACATTTTTTCTCAGGACGAAAAATACCCCTTTTTCTTTCCCGTCAACGGCCCTTCAAATGCCAGTATAACGTCGATGCGAAATGGGAATTATCCGCATCATAGCTCCTTGTTTTTTGGGTGCGATCGAGTCAATGAGGGTAATTATTGGCAAGAAGGTTTGGAGAAAGGGCAAATTATCGCCCTTCGCACCGACATCGTGCAATCGGGTGGAGAAAAAGTAGTGATTGAAAATGAATGTATTTGGCGTCGTCCCAATGCCAATGCGCCCGTAAAAGACTTTCGTATAATTACCATTACTGCTCCCTCGAAAGATTTGTACCAAATTGATTTCGATGTGACGATGGAAATGCTAATGGATGTAACGATTTTGAAAACCAATCACTCGCTCTTTAGCGGGAGAATGGATCCAGATTTGGCCGTCATCAATGGTGGAACCATGGTAAACGCCGAAGGTAATATGGGTGAAAAGGGCACATTTGGCGTGAAATCACCGTGGATTGATTGCTCGGGCAAACGCGGTGATAAAGTGGAAGGAATGACTATCATGCAGCATCCTTCAAACCCTTGGTATCCGTCACCGTGGTTTACGCGTGACTACGGTTTCTTTTCTCCAACGCCCATGTATTGGCCGCAAGACGATAAAGCGACGGTGTTGAAAAAAGGCGATAAGTTAGCGTTACGTTACCGCGTTTTGGTACATGCTGGCGACCACAAAGCCGTCAACGTCGCTCAGTTATTTGAAAAATATAAAAGTGAATAATTAGAAATGGCATTTATTCAAACTATGCGTTGGTTTGGCCCCAACGACCCCGTTTCGTTGATGGATATTCGTCAGGCAGGGTGTACGGGCGTAGTGTCGGCGCTTCACCAAATCCCCGTCGGAGAAGTGTGGAGTGTCGAGGAAATCAAGCAACGCATTCAACTCATCGAAGCAGATAATCATCGTTATACCCGCCTTACGTGGGATGTAGTAGAAAGTTTACCTGTTCACGAAGACATTAAAAAAGGACTTCCTAGCCGCGAAAAATACATCGAAAACTACAAAATTTCGCTGCGTAATTTGGCTGCTTGCGGCATCAAAACGATTTGTTATAACTTCATGCCCGTGCTTGACTGGTCGCGAACCAATTTGAATTATCAGATGCCCGATGGTTCACTGGCGTTGCGTTTTGTGTGGGAAGATTTTGCGGTTTTTGATTTATGTATTCTAAAACGACCCAATGCCGAAGCCGATTATTCGGAAGAAATTCAGGCCAAAGCCCGCGCTAAATTTGCGCAAATGAGCCACGAAGAAGTCGCTATACTGCAAAATACGGTCTTGTTGGGCTTGCCAGGCTCGAACGAGGCTTTTGAACTAGCTACTTTTCAAGGGTTGTTAAATAATTATAAGCATATAGGAGACAGAGAGTTACGCCAGAATCTTTACTATTTTATTCAGCAGGTAGGCCCCGTAGCGCAGGAAGTAGGTGTCAATCTTTGTATTCACCCCGATGACCCCCCGATGCCGCTGCTGGGCTTGCCGCGTGTAGTAAGCACCGAAAGTGATTTAGAACAACTGATGGCAGCCTGCGATGTACGTGCCAATGGGATTACGTTTTGTACAGGCTCGTTGGGAGTACGCGCCGACAACGACCTAGCAGGAATCGCTGAACGCTTTGGAAACCGAATCCATTTTATTCATTTGCGAGCAACGAAACGAGAAGAATCGACTGATAATCAGTTGGTTTTTCACGAAGCTGACCATCTTATGGGCGACGTGGATATGTACGCGGTAGTGAAAGCATTAGTGCTGGAAAGCAAAAAAAGGAGCGAGGTAGGTTTAGAGGATACTCAGATTCCGATGCGCCCCGACCACGGCCATCAGATGTTGGATGATTTGAATAAAACAGGTAAACATAAATCGTACCCTGGGTATTCGGCAATTGGCCGATTGAGGGGATTAGCAGAATTAAGAGGCTTGGAAATGGCTATTGAGAAAGGGCTTATGCTTTAAATTATTTTCAGATTTAGTCCATTTTTAACTATTCCCCGCTGATTTACACCGATTGAAAGCCGCAGAGAAACGTTGATTGTGCTTTAATCTGTGGTTTGCTGCTGGTAAAAACTAGGTAACTGTTTACTTATGAAAAAATATTTGTTCTTAATTCTCCTGTTACTTTCGGTATGCGCCTTTGCCGACGATGGCTCTCGCCTTTGGCTCAAATATGACCTTTTGTCCGATGCCCAACAGCGCGAAACTTATACCAAAGCGACGCAGTTTGTGGCGGCTAATTCTTTGCACCCGACCATCAAAGTAGCGGTTCAGGAACTGGAAATGGGCTTAAAAGGGTTGTTGGGAAAAGCACCTGCTCTTCTACAAACCGCTACTACTAAATCGGGCGGAATTATCTTGAACGTTGCCCCCAATTCCCCTTCCAATTTACCCTTAGATGGCTTTGAATTGTTTTCCGAAAAAGGAAATGTCGTCATTTCGTCCAAATCAGAAGCGGGTGTGTTATACGGTGTGTTTGAGCTACTTCGTCACTTACAAACGGGGAAATCATTGACAAACCTTTCGGTCAAAAGCAGTCCGAAAATCAAATTGCGGATGCTGAATCACTGGGACAATGCCAACGGAACCGTTGAAAGAGGCTACGCAGGTTCGTCGATGTGGAAGTGGAACGAACTCCCGTTTCGAATTGACCCTCGCTACATTACCTATGCCCGCGCTAATGCTTCGTTGGGGATTAATGCGACATCCATCAACAACGTCAATGCAAGTTCACGCTTTTTGACTGAAGAATACCTTGAAAAAATCAAAGCCGTTGCTGACGTACTTCGTCCTTACGGTATCAAAGTATTTATTTCGGTCAACTTCCGTTCACCTCGTACCTTGGGAGGGCTTAAAACCTCTGACCCCCTCGACCCCGAAGTGCGAAAATGGTGGAATGAGAAAACCAAAGACATTCACCGATATATCCCTGATTTTGGAGGGTATTTGGTCAAAGCCAATTCCGAAGGAGAGCCTGGGCCGCAGGACTACGGGCGTACCCATGCCGACGGGGCCAATATGCTGGCCGAAGCCATGCGACCATTTAGCGGCATTGTTATTTGGAGGGCGTTTGTTTACAATGCTGACCCTAAGGGCGATCGTTTCAAGGAAGGTTATGCCCAATTTAAGCCGTTGGATGGGACATTTGACCCCAAAGTGATTGTTCAAGTAAAAAACGGCCCCATTGATTTCATGCCGCGCGAGCCTTTCCATCCGATGTTTGGGGCTTTTCCAAAAACAACCTTGGGCATTGAGTTTCAGATTACGCAGGAATATTTGGGTCAGTCAACGCACCTTACTTATCTCGCCCCGATGTTTAAAGAATGTTTGGATACGGATACCTACGCGAAAGGAAAAAGTACGACTGTTGCTAAAATTGTGGATGGAAGTGCTGAAAATCATTCACTTTCGCTCATGGCTGGGGTTGCCAACACAGGTTCGGACGTTAACTGGTGCGGTCATCCGTTCAACCAAAGCAATTGGTACGCCTTTGGCCGTTTGGCTTGGGATTACACATTGTCGTCGGAACAAATTGCGACAGAATGGACGCGCATGACGTTGACCCAAAAGCCACAATCAATGCAGAAAATTACGGATATCATGCTCAAGTCACACCCGATATACGTGAGTTATACTTATCCGTTGGGAACGTCGCACATGATGGGAGAGGGGCATCATTACGGGCCAGAACCGTGGCTTACCAAAGCCGCTCGCCCCGATTGGACGTCCATTTATTATCATCGGGCTGATTCGGTGGGTTTGGGTTTTGACCGAACAGGTAAAGTGAGCAATGCTCTTCAATTATATAGTCCTGAGGTTCAACAACTTTGGGGGAATCCCGAAAAATGTCCGCTCGACTACTTACTTTGGTTTCATCACGTACCTTGGACTCAAAAACTAAGCACTGGGCGTACCCTTTGGGATGAACTTTGCCACCGTTATTACGATGGGGTTGGAAAAGTAGTAAAGCTGCAATCAGCTTGGGAAAGTGTGAAGTCAGACATTGATAAAGAGACGTTTGAGGACGTGAAAGGGCGCCTGAAGATTCAAGAAAAAGAGGCGCTGTGGTGGCGTGATGCTTGCGTGTTGTATTTTGGTGAATTTTCAAAACTACCGATTCCCAAACCGCTTGTGCCTCCTATCCGAACCTTAGAGGACGTCAAAAAGCTGACGGAGATTTATCATTTACGATAAAGTGTTTGTTCGTAAAATTTTTATCCTACAGATGTAAAACCGAATCCAAAAAATTACCAAATAAATGAATCCGATTTTTTCATTAGAGGGCAAAATCGCCCTCATTACTGGCGGTGGTAGTGGCATTGGCAACGCCATCGCAAAATGTATGATTGCCGCAGGAGGAACCGTCGTGATAACTGGCCGCCGCGAAACCCCACTGCAAGAAGCCGTGGCAGAATTGGGTGAGAAAGCGCATTATGTTGTAAACGATGTTACTGATTTATCGCAATTAGAGGCGTTGGTTGAGCACATCGAAACCACGATTGGCTCCATTGATGTGTTGGTCAACAACGCAGGTATCAACATGAAAAAACCTGCCTTGGAGGTTTCAGACGAAGATTTTTACCGAATCATTCATACTAATTTAAGTGCTGTATTTTCCCTCACTCGGGCTTGTGCAAAACGCATGGTGGCGCGTCAAAGTGGGTCTATTTTGATGATTTCTTCCATGGCTGCCTATTACGGCATCGACCGCGTGGTGGCGTATGGGGCTTCCAAATCGGGGGTGGAGGGAATGGTGCAGGTGCTTACTTCTGAATTTGCTAAGTTCAACGTTCGTGTTAATGCCATTGCCCCTGGCTTTATCGAAACCGCCATGATGAAAACCGCCATGAGCAGCGACCCCGACCGTATGAACAAAGCCCTCGACCGTACTCCAATGGGTTATTTTGGTAAGCCCGAAGACATTGGCTGGGCGGCAGTGTATTTGTCATCCGAAGCAGCCAAGTACGTGACTGGCGTCTCATTGCCCGTGGACGGAGGTAATTCGATTGGTTTTTAGGAACTTGCGCACTTCTGGTACGAAAAATGCGTTTAGGTGGGTAAAGTCACTTTTACAACCATTTACGATCTCATGAGAATTGGATTATTACTATCGGTTTTGTTACTGTGGTCACAAACCCTTTTGGCACAGGCTACGGTAGCGGCTGCGGCAAAAGATTCGTTGGATATTTTTAAAGAAGGAGCGCCCGCTTCGGTCTTGGAGGCGTACAACGCGCTCTGGAATGATGCCGCTCACAAGTCATTTTGGAACGAGTTTCAGCAGAAATTTGCGGCAGATTTTGATACCAAAAAACAGTATGAATTACTTTTTTCTCAGAACATTGACGTACGAGAAATTGACCTTTTCAACCAACGCCGCAAGCAGCAAGATTTCCTAAAAAACTACCCTGATGTAGCCAAACTTTCGGAGCCGTTTAAGCGCTACGTCGAAAACACAATTCGATGGAACTACTGGTATTGGGTGCTCAACCACGCCGTGTCACGTAGCAATGCCGATACTAAAAACTTGAAAATGTCGTCGTTGCCCGTCGTCATGACCGAAGCATTGGACCCTAAAAAAATCGCGAACGAAGAAGCCTTCTTAACGGCATCGTACCGTGATTTTTTGGTGGTTTTTGTGACCTATTTCAACTCGCGTGACCATGCCTTTAACAAATACACCGATATGGGGGCGGCCATGAACGACAAGGCGGCTTTTGCCAAGAAATACCTTGCAGGCTCGCAGGCATTGCCGTATTATTTGTGCCGACTTTTGCACGAAACCTGTGCCAATACGCCCAAAGATGCCGTGATGAGTACGTTGGATTTGTTGAAAATTGTGTCCCAATCGGAAAAATACACCCGGTTGGCGACTGAGAAATGCAACGAGGTTCTTACTCGCAAAGAGGAAAAGAAACCTGCCGAAGTGGCTTCAAAGGCAGCTAGAGAAGACGAACTCATCCTGCAAAATGCCGAAGGGAAAACGTTTCGTTTGTCGGACTTCAAAGGAAAGGTCGTTTATCTTGATTTTTGGGCGAGTTGGTGCGGACCGTGTCGTGCCGAATTTCCTCATTCAAAAGCTATGCAGGAGAAGTTGACCGATAAACAAAAAAAGAAGATCGTATTTCTTTATGCCTCCATTGACGAAAAAGAAGAGGCTTGGAAAAAAGCGTTGGAACAACTTCAGCTACAGGGTGAAAATGGTCACATAAAACCTGCTGACAACGCTGCTATTTTGCGTAAATTGATGGTAACGAGCATTCCTCGTTACGTGATTATTGATAAAAATAGTAAAATCATTGCGCCTGACGCGCCCCGCCCTAGCTCGCCTGATACGCTGAATGAATTATTGAAACTGATTGACAACTAACCCACTTTATACAACTAATGCAACTCAAGTATGTTGGCATTTCGCTGCTTTTGGCAGCAGCTTTGACAGGACAAGCGCAGAAAAAAACGCCGATTTCGCAACCTTTGGTATCTCATTTATTTACGGCAGACCCTTCTGCTCACGTTTTTAAAGGTAAAATTTATATTTACCCATCGCACGATATTGAATCTGATACCAAACGCGACGACGACGGTGGGCATTTTGACATGAAAGACTACCATGTTTTCTCTATGGATGCCATCGACGGCAAGGTGACAGACCATGGCGTGGCACTTGATATAAAAGACGTTCCGTGGGTGAGTCGTCAGTTTTGGGCGCCTGATGTTGAGTTTAAAAACGGGACGTATTACCTTTATTTTCCTGCCAAAGACAAAGAAGATATTTTCCGAATCGGCGTAGCTACGAGCAAAAAACCAGAAGGGCCTTTTGTGGCAGAAAAAGAGCCAATCAAGGGCAGTTATAGTATCGACCCGTCGATTTTTAAGGACACTGACAGGAACTATTACCTCTATTTTGGCGGAATTTGGGGTGGACAGCTGCAACGTTGGAAAGGAAATACGTATTTGGGAAAAATGGATTATCCCAAAAAAGGTGAGACGGCCTTGCTGCCACGGGTAGCGAAATTATCGGCTGACATGAAAAGCTTTGCTGAGGAGGTAAAAGAGGTGAAAATTTTGGACGAAAACGGCAAACTGCTTATGGAAGATGATAAAGAGAAACGTTTTTTTGAGGCAGCTTGGGTACACAAGTACAACGGTAAATACTATTTCTCGTATTCTACGGGCGATACGCACAACATTGCGTATGCCGTCGGGGATAATCCTTATGGCCCTTTTACGTACAAGGGAATTGTCCTAAAACCCGTGCAAGGCTGGACAAATCACCATTCGATTGTAGAATTTAAAGGAAAGTGGTACCTGTTTTATCACGACGTGCAACTTACGGGAAAAACGCACCTTCGTAACATCAAAGTCACTGAATTAAAGCATAATTCGGATGGCTCTATTCAGACGATTGAACCCTACAAATAACCTTGCTTTTGTTTCTTTAACCTATCGTCAACGGCCTTTTGAAAGTCGTCAACTTGCGGGGGCTATTGTATATTTCAACTCATGAGGATTTTAAAAATCGTCCTTGGAATTTTGCTATTGAGCCATGCCCTGTGTGTGGCTCAACTTCGTTTGCCGTGCCTCATTAGCGACGGCATGGTGCTTCAGCGTGACCAATCGCTGCGGCTGTGGGGCTGGGCTTCACCCCAAGAAAAAGTAAGTCTATTGTTTAAAAGTAAACAGTACAAAACCCAAGCCGATTCCACGGGCAAGTGGCAAATTAAGCTGCCCGCCCAACCCGCAGGAGGCCCTTTTGAGTTGCTTTTTCGGGGAAAAACTGAGGTAAAGGTCAGCAATGTACTTTTTGGCGATGTTTGGATTTGTGCGGGGCAGTCGAACATGGTGATACCGATGGAACGCGTAAAGGAAAAATACCCCGAAGACATTATGTCGGCCAATTATCACGAAATTCGATTGTTTTTTGTCCCTACTTTGACGGATTTGCAAAAAAAACGAGACGATTTTCAGTCGGGAAGCTGGAAAGTAGCCAATTCCAAAGATGTGCTTCAATTTTCAGCCGTTGCGTATTTTTTTGCAAAAAATTTATACGAAAAATACCACGTTCCTATTGGCCTGATAAACTCCAGCGTAGGCGGAACGCCCATCGAAGCGTGGATTGGTGAGGAGGGGCTGGCCAAATTTCCAGAGTTGACTGCCACTTTACAGAAAAACAAAGACAGCCTTTACATAAAGGCATTGCTGAGACAAATAGCAGCAGTGGCCAGTACCCCCCGAAAATCGCAAGATAAAGGTATGAGCGAAACGGTTCCTTGGCATTCAGCAGACTACATTCCGAAAGGATGGCGGCGAATGAACGTACCTGGTTATTGGGAAGACCAAGGCGTCAAAGACCTGAACGGCGTGGTGTGGTATCGCAAAGAAATCGACGTCCCTGCTTCCATGACAGGAGTGCCCGCTAAATTGTTTTTGGGTCGAATTGTGGATGCTGATATTGCCTACGTCAACGGCAAACAAGTGGGAAACATTACCTACCAATACCCGCCCCGCCGTTACGAAATTCCTGCGGGAGTGTTGAAGGAGGGTAAAAATATCCTCGTCGTGCGGGTGGTCAACCAAGTAGGGAAAGGAGGGTTTGTTCCTGATAAAAACTATTCATTGGTAGCCAACAGTCAGGTGATTGATATTAAAGGGGATTGGTGGTGTAAAGTGGGCGAAGTTTTTCCTCCTGCTAAAGACAATGGGATTAATTTTTCGGCTCAAAACCAGCCTTCATCTTTATTCAACGCCATGATAGCGCCGCTGGTATCGACTGCTGCGAAAGGCTTTTTATGGTATCAAGGGGAATCTAATACTGGAAATCCTGAGCCTTATCGTGACTTACTTCCTGCCTTGGTGCAGGATTGGCGTAGCCGCTGGGGGCAGGGTGATTTACCTTTTTTGGGGGTACAATTGGCCAATTTTATGGAGGTTGATTATTTACCATCCGAAAGCCAATGGGCAGTGTTGCGCGAGGGGCAGTTAAAACTATTATCTGTTCCCAATACCGCTTTGGCCGTCACGATTGATCTCGGTGAATGGAATGATATTCACCCGTTGAACAAAAAAGACATTGGGTATCGCTTATCGTTAGCTGCCCAAAAACTAGCTTACGGTGACCAAAATGTGGTGCATTCGGGGCCACTTTTGGCCTCAGCCACGGCTGAAAATGGCAAAATTCGATTGCGTTTTGATCAAACGGGTGGGGGGATTGTTTCCAAAGACGATGAAGAACTGCGCTGGTTTGCCGTTTCGGGAGCCGATAAAAAGTTTGTATGGGCGCAAGCACGCATTGAAGGTAAAAACGAAATTGTTGTTTGGAATGACACCGTTTCTGTACCTTTGTACGTGCGGTATGCCTGGTCTGATAATCCCGAAAATGTCAATTTTTACAACAAGGAAGGATTACCAGCGTCTCCCTTCCGAACGGACGAACCTGCAAAACGCTAACGTGGGCTAGTCTTAGTAAGTTTTGGAAACTTACTAAGACTTCACAATGCGACGAGGATAGTTTTGAGAAATCCTTTGCACGTATGCTACGTCTCCATAAGCGATTTATCGTAAGTACCCTCATATCTTAACTCTAATAACTATCCAAAACCTGTGAACTTAGTTTGTTTTAGCTTTCTTTTCTTTTTTGTAAGCCTTACCACGTTTGCCCAACAACCTTGGAATGGAAAAAAATGTGCAGTAGTGCTTACCTACGACGATGCCCTGAATGTTCACCTCAACAATGCCATTCCTGTTTTAGATTCGGTGGGGTTTAAAGGAACGTTTTACATTTCAGGCTCTTTTCCGGGCTTTACCCAGCGTCTTCAAGACTGGCGAAAAGCCGCTCAACACGGCCATGAACTCGGAAATCACACTCTGTTTCATCCTTGTGATGCGTCTTTGCCTGGGCGGCAGTGGGTCAGTTCTGAAAATGATTTGAGTAAATACACCCTCAAACGCATCACCGAAGAAATCCAAGTGACTAATGTGCTGCTGGAAGCTATTGACGGAAAAAAAAGTCGGACGTTTGCCTACACTTGCGGCGATGCCAAAGTGGGAACGCAGTTTTTTATGGATGGTCTCAAGGGGGAATTGATGGTGGCGCGCGGTGTACGGGGAGAAATGCACCCCGTGGACCAGATTGATTTATACTATACCGATGGTTATATTATTAACAACGACTCGGGAGAGAAAATGACCTCTTTGGTCAAAAAAGCAATGAAAACTAATACGCTTCTGATTTTTGTGTTTCATGGCGTAGGAGGGGAGCATTCGCTGGATGTTTCGTTGGCTGCGCACAGTGAATTGGTACATTTCCTCAAACAACAAGAGAAAGACATTTGGGTAGCGCCTTTGGTGGATGTCGCCGATTTTCTTAAACAGCAAAAGCGTTAATTTTTTTTTAAAACTGTATGTACAAAGTTGTAGAGAGCAGTAAATCAAGTAAACGTGCTAGAATCCAGTAATTTACTGTTGGTATGGCACACTGCACCTGAGAAAAATACGTTTGTTATGCGTAAAAATTGTACATTTCGGATGTAATTTTACACCTGCCCAATAAAATAACGTGTAACAACTAACCTTTATAACTATGATGAATCGCAGAGACGCAATCGCGCGGGTGGCTCTTCTCATGGGAGGAACTCTTTCGGCGCCTTCGTTGATGGCTTTTGGCGACGGAACCTCCGTAAAACAGACCCTAGGTGCTGCTTTCAGTTTGACAAGTGCACAGAAAGCCCTTGTGGCTGAAATTGCAGAACATATTATTCCAAAAACAAGCACACCAGGCGCCAAAGAAGCGGGCGTTGGGCCTTTTATTGAAATGATGTTGGCAGATTGCTACAAACCCCAAGAACAACAAAATTTTCTGGACGGTTTGGCAGACCTTGATGAAAGAGCAACCAAAACGCATGGAAAGAAATTTTTGGAAACCTCTTCGACGGAGCAAGTGGCTATTTTGAAGCAAGTAGAAAAAGACACGCTTGAACTGATGAAGAGCGCGAATGTCCAGCAAGTGAAAGTCGGTGATAACGTCGATAAAGAGGTTGTCAATTCGAAAAAATTGAAAGGAACGCCATTCTGGCGCCTCTTAAAAGAACTCACGTTGTTTGGGTATTTTACGTCGGAACAAGGCGCAACCAAAGCCCTTGATTATGTCCCTATTCCTGGGCGCTATGATGCGTGTATACCACTTAAGCCAGGCCAAAAAGTTTACGCGCTTTAATTGTTAAACTTCCCCAATTTTCAACTCAAGATTCCAATGTATTTAAATATAGATGCGCAAAAAGAAATGACCTACGATGCGATTGTCGTTGGGTCAGGGATAAGTGGCGGTTGGGCTGCCAAAGAATTAACCGAGCGAGGCTTACGCGTACTTTGTATCGAGCGTGGACGTGACATCAAACACATCGAAGGCTACGAAACAGCCATGAAAGCACCTTGGGAGTTTGCCCACCGTGGCCGCCCCGATAACATGGCTGCCGAAGAGTATTGGGCAAGTATGCGCACGGGCTACACGGCCAATGAAGAACACCGATACTTGTTTGAAAACGATAGCAAAAACCCGTATCTCGAAACACGTCCTTTTGACTGGATTCGTGCTTACCACACGGGAGGTCGTTCGTTGTTGTGGGGACGCCAAAGCTACCGTTTCAACGAAGAGGATTTTATGGCCAACGGTAAAGAAGGAGTTGGAGTAGATTGGCCAGTACGTTATAAAGAAATTGCCACTTGGTACGACTATGCTGAGCGTTTTGCAGGTATTAGTGGGTCAAAAGATGGTTTGTCGGTGCTTCCTGACGGTCAGTTTTTGCCTGCTATGGAGTTGAACTGTCTCGAAAAACACGTTAAGTCGGAAGTGATGAAGAAAATGGGCCGTACAATTACGATTGGACGTGTAGCTCACCTTTCAAAACCACAAAGCTGGCATACTGCCCTTGGACGTGCCGCCTGTCAGTACCGCAACATGTGTATGCGTGGCTGTCCGTTTGGAGCTTATTTCAGTACGCAGTCGGCGACATTGCCAGCCGCGATGAAAACCAAGCGTTTGACGTTGGTTAATAATAAGATTGTGTCGGAAGTAATTTATGATGAGAAAAAAGGCCGTGCTACGGGTGTTCGTACCATCGACCAAAATACCCTCGAAGTAAAAGAATACTTCGCAAAAATTATCTTCTTAAACGCTTCGGCGATTCCGTCGGCGTCTATTTTACTTAATTCGAAGTCGAGCCGCTTCCCGAATGGCTTGGGTAACGATAGCGACCAAGTAGGCCGCAATATCATGGATCACCACCTTGGGGTAGGGGCTTCGGGTGAGTTTGATGGATTTCAAGACCAGTATTATTTTGGACGTCGTCCAAACGGAGTGTATATTCCTCGTTACCGCAACTGGGGCAACGACAAACGTGATTACTTGCGTGGCTTTGGTTACCAAGGAGGTGCAAGCCGTAGCGGTTGGGGTCGTGGGGTAGGTATGGAAGGCTTTGGGGCAGCATTCAAAGACGATTTGAGCAAAGTGGGAGGCTGGTCGATGGGTATCGGTGGGTTTGGTGAAGTATTACCAAATGAAAACAACCGTTTCACGCTACACCCTACTAAAAAAGATAAATGGGGAATGCCAATTGTGGTTTTTGATGCAGCTTACGGCGAAAACGAATACAAGATGCGTAAAGACATGGCCAATGATGCCGCTGAAATGCTCGAAGCAGCAGGGCTTAAAAACGTTCGTTCGTACGATGATACCAGCAAAAACCTCGGTATTGGTATCCACGAAATGGGAACCGCACGTATGGGTAAAGACCCAAAAACGTCGGTGTTGAACAAACATAATCAATTGCACGATTGCAAAAACGTCTTTATGACTGACGGTGCATTTATGACATCGGCGTCTTGTGTCAACCCTTCATTGACTTACATGGCATTTACAGCACGTGCTGCGGCATTTGCTGTAGAGGAGTTGAAGAAAAAGAACCTCTAGGTTACTTAGATTTTTATTGCCTATTGATGACCCAGTTACTTCGGTGGCTGGGCTTTTTTGTTTTTGAACTAGTCTAGTTACTGTATTTTTTAATTCTGGGTGCTTTTCACAAGGCGGTGAGTACAGAATTACCGCATTTTAGGAAAACTTGAGCCATAGTCGTTTAAAAAATATAACTATTTGAATGTTTTGTTGATTTATATGATTTGTATTGAAAAAATAAAATTTTGGTAAAACTCATAAAATCAAAATAAAATAAAAAATATAATGATTTATATATAATCTTAAATTGTTCAATGATTTGCAACTTAAAATTCGAAAAACCGCAATTTTTTATCAGAAAATACTTAAAATTTGTACTAAATATTTGGATGTTTACAAAAATAAACGCATGTTTGTATCGAAAAACAAAACCACATATTGCCCACCTTAAACAAAATAATATTATGCAAAAGCTACAATTACTTGTTTTATGTTTGTTTTCAACATTTTTAGCTTTTCCTAAGGGAATTGAGGAGAAAAAGTCAGAAGTTAAAACAGAAACTAAGACCGAAGCTAAGGTAGAAACTAAAACGGAAGGGGAAGAAGATAAGAAAGGATCGTTTACATTTTCGGGATATATTGACTCGTATTACATTGGTAACTTCAACAAGCCTGCTTCACGTTCGAACCTAGGTGCTTACTACGCTCGTGCGTTTGACCAAAAGGCAGGACAAATCTCTTTAGGTTTGGTTCAGACGAAGATGCAATACAGCAACGAGAAGTCAGATGTAGTTGTTGACTTGGCGTTTGGGCCAAATGCTGATCTTGGAAACTACGGAAACGTATTGGGTGCACTTGGTTCAAATACCAACACCGCTCTTGCCATCAAACAAGCGTACTTCAACTGGAAAGCAACGAGTAAGTTAACTTTCACAGCAGGTCAGTTTGGTACGCACATCGGTTATGAAGTAATTGACGCTCCCGTAAACTTTAACTACTCATTATCGAACCTTTTCAACAACGGCCCTTTTTATCATATAGGTTTGAAAGGTACGTATGCGTTCTCTGATAAAGTGTCGTTGATGTTAGGTTTAGTCAACAACGTGGACAACTTAAATGACAACAACCGCAAAAAAGGCTTGATTTCACAATTGTTCATTAATCCAGCAAAAGGTTGGAATGTATACCTCAACTTCATCAATAGCAATGAAGCAAATGCGGACGACAACGGCAATACACCTGATGCTCACTACCGAGTGTTTGACTTAGTAACTACTCTTCAAGCCACTGATAAGTTTTTGATTGGAGCAAACGCAGCTTTCGGTTCACAAAAAGGTTCTTACCAAGGCAGCGCCGCTTTGACAGAATCAACTCCTTGGGGTGGTGCAGCAGGTTATTTGAGTTATGCCGCCTCTGACTTGTTCAGCATCGGTGCACGTTATGAATATTTTGATAATACTTCAGGTGCTCGTGCTCTTCTCAACCGCCTTGGAAATGGCACATCGGTTAACTCACTTACGCTCACAGGAAATTTTACATTAGCAGATGGTCACTTGTTGATTAAACCTGAGTTCCGTATGGATTCATATAAGAAACTAACAGGTACAGGCGAAAGCGGACAGCAGCAGTTCGAAGATTCTAAAGGAGGTTTCACTAAGAACTCGCAATCGACACTTGGTCTAGCATTCATTTATAAGTTTTAATTCTAATCTCTGATTTTTTAGATTTTAAGTGGAGCTTCTTATCCTCCACTCAAAATCCTTGATAAATAAAAAGTACAACCAAAACCAGTCAAGTAAATCTATGAAAAATTTATTCCCACTCGTGATTTTGCTGGCTATTAGCCTCATAGGAGTATTAATGCCTGCGATTCCTACGCAAATCGTAACCGAAGGGTTAAATTCAGGTGATATCGCCTGGATGCTTGTTGCTACGGCTTTTGTATTATTGATGACGCCTGGACTAGCTTACTTCTACGGAGGTATGGTTAACAATAAAAACGTGATTTCAACCATGCTTCAAAGCTTTATTGCTATGGGAGTCATGAGTATTCTTTGGGTTGTTGTAGGTTTTAGCTTGGCTTTTGGTGACTCAATCGGTGGTTGGGTAGGAGACCCTACTACATTCTTTATGTTCAAGGGAGTATTGGACGGTAAGCCTTGGTCATTGGCACCTACTATTCCTTTGGCATTGTTTGCTTTCTTTCAATTGAAATTTGCGGTAATTACACCTGCACTTGTAACGGGTTCGTTGGCTGAGCGTATTAAGTTCCGTTCCTATATTCTATTTATGGTGCTGTTTAGCATTTTCGTTTACGCACCTTTGGCACACTGGACATGGCATCCAGATGGTTTCTTGTTCAAGTTGGGCGTTCTTGATTTTGCAGGTGGTACAGTAGTACACATGTCGGCAGGTTGGGCGGCTTTGGCAGGTGCCTTGTATTTGAAGCGCCGTCGTGCTCACGAAGAAGCTAACTTCTTGCCACCAGCCAATATCCCTTATGTATTATTAGGTACAGGTTTGTTATGGTTCGGATGGTTCGGATTCAACGCAGGTTCTGCGGTAGGTTCAGGCCCATTAGCAGTGTCAGCTTTGGCAGCTACTAACACAGCTGCTGCGGCGGCTGGGTTGGCTTGGGTATTGTTTGATGCAGCTAAAGGTAAAAAGCCGTCGGCACTTGGTTTCTCTATAGGTGCTGTTGTAGGTTTGGTAGCAATTACTCCTGCTTGTGGTTTCGTTACAATCCCACAATCAATCTTTGTTGGTACTATTTCTTCAATGGTATCAAACTACTTGGCACACCTTCGTACTAAAACTACGTTGGACGATACGCTTGATGTATTCCCTTGCCACGGCGTAGGTGGTATGATGGGTATGTTAATGACGGGTATCTTCGCCTCTAAAGGTGTCAACCCAGCGGTTGTTGATGAAGGTTTGGCGTACGGTACATTTACGCTCTTTAAAAATCACTTGATTGCATTAGTGGTAGTTTCCGTATTCGCATTTGCGATGTCATACATTATTTTAATGGTTACTGATTTCATCGAGCCACTTCGTGTATCGGAGGAAGACGAGAAAGTTGGTTTAGATATCAGCCAACACGATGAATTCTTAGTAGAAGCATAGAAACTAGATAGAATAGTTGCAACGAGACCACAGAGGGCATCCCCTATTGACTGTGGTTTTGTTGTACTCGTTGAAGCTACTGGCTTTGCTGGTAGCTTCATTTTTTTGTATCTTGCTTATATCAATAGTTTGAAACGGTATTGATAAATAAAAAATGTGGTCTATCACAATTATAATTGTTCTACCACTTATTCAAGTCGTGCTGAACTTCTTGCACGGTTGCAACGCCGTATAGATACTTTACTGCCTTCTGATGGCTAAGAGGGCTCAGCGTTTTTTAAAACGAGCAGGATTCTATCATTCTATTATGGAAAGCTGTGTCTGTCAGAGATTTGAGTTCAATGATTTGAAGGAAGCTCGAAAAATATTGGCAGAATTTAGAAACTTCTATAATTTTGAGAGATATGGTGCTCCCCAATTGTTGGACAGGATTTCGGTGTTTTTATGCTTGTTGGATGACGCCTAAAAATTGTACTTTTTCTGTAGTATAATTAATATCATACCAAACTAATGCATGCGCGTTTGATTCATTGATTAAAACAATTTTTGCAGCTGTCCTAAATGGCATGGGTATAGTAAAATTAAAAGAGCGACCTTCTGGATT
>JALQYJ010000107.1 GCA_023254175.1 Runella sp.
AGACCCAGAACAACACTCAACTTCTTATCCCCCATTGAGTTTATTCAAAATCAAAAAATTGCATTTCAATATTGAATTCACGTCATGTAAAAAATAGCTATTGAAGAGGAAATGCTTTTGTAGGAAGAGTAAACACCACGTTTTTTGCCTTCGACGGTGATTAAATCGTTGCAATTGGAGAGATAACCTAAAATATCAAGTAGACCTTCAGCCCCATTGTTCATCGGCGTACTCACTTTCGCTTGATTTTGAAACAAACAAAGGCCGTGCTTTGATGGGGTGTTCGGGTTTGACGGTTCGGAAGTTACGGTATTGTTCGTTCGAGATGATTTCGAGTAAAAGAGCACGTTTTAGAATAACTGAAAAAGGCATTTGGAAGAAATCAGAAATGTCCATCGCCAACGATGCTGATAATTTAGAAATACCTCGGCGAAAAAAGCTACGTACGTCGGCCTCTGGCAGGAAGGTTTCAAATACCAATTGCTCGGCGCGGCTGCTAAGGTCAGCCGCAGAGTAGTTCATATACAACCCCAACGAAGTGACCAAAAAACAGATGTAGTAGTGGCGTTCGTAATCAGACGCTTTGGCATTAATAAAAACCCATCCTTTGTTTTGATATAGGGCCGAGAAGCCTACAAAATCGTTTTCGATGTGGTGAAGCTGGGCTACTTTTACGTCTTCGGGGTAGGCGAGTCGGCGCCCAATTTGCCGAATAATTTCCTGCCCCGACGACACATCGGTGGCTTCGCCAGCAGGTTCTAGCAGCCACTCTTCCGTCAAAAGAGTTTGGAAAAGGCGCTCCCCTTCACGTTGTGCCGCGATTTGTCCCAAGTGCAGTACTGTGCGGTCGGGCAAATGAAAATCAATGGCTACTTGGTTGATAGGTGGCTTTTTCTTTCTCATGGCTTTCTTAAAAGCTTGATTTATAGGCAAAAGTACGCGGAATTTATAAATGCCCCTAAAGCGACCTATTCATTTTTTTGAAATAACTCGTTTTTCAAAACCTGCACTTTTCTGATTGTCAATTTAGAAAGGTAGCTTTGCACCCAAATTTCAACAAGCCAAAAACATGACTGAGCAACTAAAAACAGTTCCTCTTAACGACCTACACCAACAGTTGGGGGCAAAAATGGTACCATTTGCGGGCTACGTAATGCCTGTTCGTTATTCGTCTGACCTCGAAGAACATCACTGCGTTCGCAACGGCGTGGGTGTGTTTGATGTGTCACACATGGGTGAGTTTATTATCAAAGGCCCCAAAGCCTTGGACTTGATTCAGCGCGTTTCGGCCAACGACGCTTCGGTTCTCTTTGATGGGAAAATTCAATATAGCTATCTCCCCAACGGTAAAGGCGGGGTAGTTGACGATTTATTGGTGTATCGAGTAAGTGCGGATGAGTATTTTTTGGTCGTCAATGCGTCAAATATCGAAAAAGATTGGAATTGGATTCAGAGCCAGAATACTGAAAGTGTCGAAATGCACAACATTTCAGACGACCTTTGCTTGTTTGCCGTTCAAGGCCCCAAAGCTGCTGAAGCACTTCAGTCGTTGACGGAAGTCAACTTGGCGGAGATGGATTATTATACTTTTGTGAAAGGTGTGTTTGCTGGTTTACCTGACATCATCATTTCGGCAACGGGCTACACGGGTGCGGGTGGTTTTGAGTTGTACATACCCAAAGAAGCGGCGGTTGAAGTGTGGAATGCTATTTTTGAAGCAGGAAAGGAATTTGGTATAAAACCAATTGGTCTTGGTGCACGCGATACTCTCCGTTTAGAAATGGGCTATTGCTTATATGGAAACGATATTGATGACACCACTTCGCCGTTGGAGGCTGGGCTTGGCTGGGTGACAAAGTTTACCAAAAACTTCATCGACTCAGAAGTGCTTCTGGCACAAAAACAAGCGGGGCTTGCCAACAAATTGGTAGGTTTTGAAATGATTGATCGTGGAATCCCGCGTGGGCACTACGAATTGTGCGATGCCGAAGGAAATGCGATTGGACACGTAACGTCAGGAACGCAGTCGCCAACATTGTCAAAGGGAATTGGACTTGGGTATGTTCCATTAGCAAATAGCAAAGTAGGAAGCGAAATTTTTGTAAAAGTACGCGAGCGTTTGCTCAAAGCCCAAGTGGTGAAATTGCCTTTTGTAAAACCAACGGTCTAATATTTTTTGTATGAAATCAATTAATGTCTGTTTAACTCCTGACTTACTCCACCTTCATAACATTGATAACACGATTGTGGTGGTGACGGATATTTTTCGGGCTACCTCGTGCATGGTGACGGGCCTGGCTTATGGCATAGGAAGTATCACGCCCGTCGCCACGGTAGAAGAATGTTTTGAACTTCAACAAAAAGGCTACATCGCCGCCGCCGAAAGAAACGCCATGAAAGTCGAAGGGTTTGACCTCGACAATTCACCGTTTAGCTACATGGACGAAGACTTAGTGGGGGCAAACATTGCCATGACGACCACCAACGGTACTTTATCTATTACTAAAGCCAAAACGTCGGCCGTGAAAGTATTGGTGGGGGCATTTTTGAATTTAGGCGCAATTGCCAACCACCTTAGTTCTCAGCCTTACGACGTACTTGTGTTGTGTGCGGGCTGGAAAGGGCGGGTCAATTTGGAAGATACACTCTTTGCAGGAGCGTTGGTTGACGCCCTCAAAGACGAATACATCATTGGCGAAGATAGTGCTTTGATAGCCATGCGAGCGTATCAACAAGCCCAAAATGACTTGCTAGGGTATGTCGCGAACTCGTCGCACGTGCGACGTTTACAGCGTCTAGGTATTCATAAAGACATTGCGTATTGCTTGCAGCGCGACTTATACGACGTTGTACCCGTACTTCGCGGAAGCACTCTCGTGAATATGTAGTATCGTGGAGCGGGTTGCTTATAACCCACACGCTGTAGTTGGGGTTGTGAGCAACCCCAACACACTTACTACCGCGTCAAATGCTGCCAACCTTGCGCCTGCACAGGGAAGCGGCCTCCTCCTTTGGTAATAATTTCTACGGCAGATGGGTCATTGGTCATAAAGCCAATGAAGCTAATGTGCGGTGAGTTTTTGATTTTTTCGTAATCTGTTTGTTTAATCGTAAACAGCAACTCGTAATCTTCCCCCCCGTTCAACGCTGCCGTTAAAGGGCTTAATTTAAACTCATCGGCGGTGAGGAATGTTTCATCGGCGACAGGAATATGTTCTTCAAAAATTTGGGCACCTGTCCCCGAATGTTTGCACAAATGCAAGATTTCAGACGCTAGTCCGTCTGACACGTCAATCATGGAAGTAGGAACCAAATCGGCATCGTTCAACTCATAAATGATGTTGGTACGCGCTTCGGGCTTCAGTTGACGGCCTACCAAGTAAGCTTTGCCTTCAAGTTGGGGTTGCATATTGGGATTTTCTAAAAATTCCCTTTTTTCGCGTTCGAGTAATTGAAGCCCCAAATACGCCGCGCCTAAGTCGCCAGTCACACAAATGACATCGTTGGGGTGGGCACCGCTTCGGTATACGATTTTGTCTTTTTTGACCGTTCCGATGGCTGTTACCGATAGCACAAGCCCCGACCGCGACGCACTCGTGTCGCCACCTACCAAGTCAACTTTGTACGCTTCGCAAGCCGTTTGAATACCTGCATAAAGTTCATCAATGGCCTCCATCGAAAAACGATTGCTTAACCCAATGCTCACTGTAATTTGGTGCGGGGTGCCGTTCATGGCAGCAATGTCCGAAACGTTGACAGCGACGGCCTTGTAGCCTAAATGCTTCAGGGGGGCGTAGCTCAAATCGAAATGAATACCCTCGATGAGCATATCGGTCGAAACTAAAGTATATTCATCACTGCCTGTATCTATGACGGCAGCGTCGTCGCCAATTCCTTTGATGGTTTGGGGCAAAGTAGGAGTAAACTGCTGATTGATGCGCTCAATTAGCCCAAATTCGCCTAAAGTGGAAAGCTCGGTTCTCGTCATTTTGGAAAAAGTGTCAGATGGCTGACATTCGCTTTGAATTAAAAGTCAGATAATTATATCACAAAACTTTTCGCTGCAAAGTTCGTTAAAATTATGTCTTTTCTCGTATGTATTTGTGGGAAACGCGCCAAGGCACTTTCATAACCCCTTTTTTGTTGACTAATTATGAAGACAATCCTCAAAAAACTTATTCTCGGAACGCTGACGTTGACGGCACTTTCGTCGTGTGGACAGTCGGCAAAAAAAATCGAACAAATGGAAGACAAAGCAAAAACACTAACAGGATTGGCCACCGCAACTTTTGGTACGGGCTGTTTCTGGTGCACCGAAGCCGTCTATCAAGAGATGGAAGGCGTAGAGTCGGTGGTGTCGGGGTACTCGGGTGGATTTATCGAAAATCCCACTTACGAACAAGTATGTAGCAAAATAACGGGCCATGCCGAATGTGTGGAAATCAAATACGACCCTAAAAAAGTGAGCTATGTAGAATTATTGGAGGTATTTTTCCGCGTCCATGACCCAACGACCAAAGACCGCCAAGGCAATGACGTAGGGCCACAGTACCGCTCAGCGATTTTTTATCATAACGATGAACAAAAACAGTTGGCCGAAAAAGCCATCAAAGAACTCAATGCCTCAGGAGCTTACAGCAAGCCTATTGTCACGGAAGTAACCAAAGCAGAGAAATTTTACGTAGCAGAAGACTACCACCAGAATTATTTTGCTAATAATCCGAACCAAGGCTACTGTGCCTTTGTGGTTGCACCTAAATTGGATAAATTCCGTAAGGTGTTTAAAGAAAAATTGAAGAAGAATTAGTGAAGTTCGGAAGTGAGTTGTTTTTCAAACGGCTAAATAGCAAAGCCCCTTTTAAACACCTTTCTCATTCCTCCAACAGCTCTGTCTCTACTTCCAGCGAGTTGAGGGTTGCATTGCCAAATTGCGTGACCATCGCGACGTCGGCGGCGTCGCGGCCGTAGCCCAGTACGATGCGGTAGCCGTGGGTTTCTGATTGAACGGCGTCGAAGGTGTACCATCGGTCGCCTACATACGCCTCAAACCATGCGTGTAAATCCATAAAATTGAGCTTGTCGAGGTAGCCAACGGTCATACGGGCGGGAATAGATAGCGTGCGGCATAAGGCAATGCCCAAATGTGTAAAATCTCGGCAAACACCTATCCGCTGGTAAAAAAGATCCAAGGCGGTGGTGGTAGAGTCGGTGGCGTTGTATTGGTACTTGATATGTTGATAAATCCAACGCCTGATGGCTTCTACCTGTTCGTATCCCCAAGAAGCATCGCCTACGATTTGGCTTGCTAACTGTTGAAGTTCGGCTAAGTCTGACTGACAATAACGGCTAGGAGAAAGGTACACCAACGTGTCTGTAGGCAGATTTTCCACCAGAATATACGGAGGAAAGAGTAGATGTGGCGTATCTTCTTTTGTCACTAGCACTTCAATTTCTGTTGTAATCGTACACTGACCAACGGGAAGAACTGCTCGTACGCAATGATTTTCAAAAGAGTCGTTGTACGTGTTAAAAGTAACGGAAGGCTCCAGATGAAAATCTTCTTTGAGGACAGTTTGCCCTTCTTGGCGGCGGGGACTAAGAAGCAGGTGAACGGTTGTAGGGGTGTGTATTTGGTACTTAAATACACTTTTGCCTCTTATCTTCATGAGTAAAAAACGTCAGAATAGAATTTTGTGAAAAATACTAAAAAAAAGCCGTTTTAACATCATTCTCGCCAATTTTTGGCTAAAGAAGGCAGGTTCCTTACGGGCCTGCCTTCTTCGTGATTGTACTCAGGTGCCAACGTAACCCCTTACATTGGTTTCTTTACGGACTTGCGTCCCATGGCGTATTCGATGCCGCCTAAGAGGTGTTGCACAAACAATGGCTCTACGAATGATTCGTCGGTATGGCCGCCACCTGTGTAAAACGAGCGTCCTCCGTCAAATTCACGATACCATATAAACGGGTGATTGACCCCGTTGGCGCCCCCTTTGTAGGTGCTTTCATCGAGCGTGGCGAGGACTTTAATCCCCAGCACAATTTTTTTATAATTATATAATTCATCAAAACGCTTCCAGCGGTCGGGGAGCATTGAGGTAGAAGGGTGTTCTTTACTGTTTACCACCACGTCCACATTTTGCTGTTTGGGGTGGCTAAGAAAATAGGCGCCTACCAACTGATTGTACCAAGGCCAATTGTATTCGGTATCGGCTGCGGCATGAATTCCAACGTAGCCTCCTCCTCCGCGAATGTATTGCTCAAAAGCCGCTTGTTGTGTGTCGTCGAGGACATCACCAGTAGTGCTCAAAAATACTACAGCTTTGTATTTCTTTAAGTTTTCAGCCGTAAATACACTTGCATTTTCGGTCGTATCTACTGCGAATTTGTTTTGTTGACCAAGCAGCAGCAATGCAGCCTTTCCCTTTGGAATAGACGCGTGCCGAAAGCCCTTGGTTTTAGAAAAAACCAAGATGGCATCTTTGGTTGCCGATCCGGCTTTTGTCTTTTTTTGGGCGAACGAATTTACCGTGAGCGCCAACAAAAAAGCGCAGCAGTAAAACAATCTTTTCATAATTCATTGGGTATTTTGAAAAGAAAGACGTGCCCAAATGAAAACTACTATAAAAACTAAGAAGTAGTTGAGAGTTATTGTTCACTCTTCACGGAGGCCTTCTCGTATTTTTTTGGAGCGTACAAAAACCCAAATGCTTCGGCACCGTCGCGTTCGTGGACTTTGTGGTGAATGTAATGCGCCCGAATGATACGATTGAGATAGCGATTGCTGGTTTTAAATTTGATTTTGACCCGACGATGAACAATGACGTCGTGAAAAAGAAAATACCCAATGCCGTAGAGGGTTATGCCAAAACCAACGTACATCAACCAACGAAGCGATTCTACTTCTGAGCCTACCACGATGAGGCCTGTGGCTGACACGCCGAAAATAACTCCAAAAAGGTCATTGGTTTCCCACCAGCCTTTGTGGTGCACGTGGTGCGATTCGTGCCAGTTCCACATGATGCCGTGCATGATGTATTTGTGTGTAAACCAGGCAAAGCCTTCCATAAAAACAAACGTGCCGAGCACAAGAAGAAAATTGAGTAGCATAGGAAATAAATGTCCGATGTTTTCAGAAAAACCAATTTTTAGGTTATTTTGTTAGACAACAAAATCAAAACATTGCAAATTTAGCTTTATGTCAGCACTTACCATACCGCAGCGCCCGCTCCGTCCGTTTTTGGGTGAGGAGTTTTCTTTGACGACTTGGGAGCAGCTTCAACCTTTTTATGAAAACCTAAAAAACCGGGCTATTGAATCAGCAGATGAACTTCGTCAGTGGTTTTTGGACAAAAGTGAATTGGAGTCGTACTTGTCCGAAAACTTCGCGTGGCGATACATTCGCATGACCTGCGATACTAGCAGCGAACAATATCAACAAGAATTTAATGATTTTGTGGAGAACTTTCAGCCACAGCTCAGTACCTACGGAAATGAGCTAGATAAAAAAGCGTTGGCCAGTCCGTTTTTGAGTGAACTCAAAGACCAAGGTTTTGAAATAGCGCTGCGCGGAATGAAGAAGGCGATTGAGATTTTTAGGGAAGAAAATATCCCGCTACAAACCCAAATCCAAACCGAACAAGCCCAATACGGCGCGATTATCGGGGCGATGATGGTAACTATAAACGGAGAAGAAATGACGCTCCAAAAAGCGTCGGATATATTGCAATCAACCGACCGCGCGGTGCGTGAAGAAGCATGGCAACAAATTCAAACGCGCCGCTTGGCCGACAAAGATAAGCTTGACCAATTACTCAATTCCCTTCGTGATTTGCGGCACGAAGTGGCTACCAACGCGGGGTTTGCCAATTTCCGCGATTTTATGTTTGCCGCACTTGGTCGTTTTGATTACACACCGCAAGATTGTTTCAATTTCCATGAGTCGGTGGCGGATGCGGTAGTGCCCATGCTTAACGACATGGCTCAAGAGCGCAAAGATGCACTGGCACTGGAGGGGCTCCGCCCGTGGGATTTTAAAGTCGACCCCCAAAATCGCCCGCCGCTAAAACCGTTTAGTACGGGGGAAGAATTGTTAGAAAAAACGATTATTTGTTTCACAAATCTTGACCCACAACTCGGTGATTATTTACGGATTATGAAAGCCATGGGGCATCTCGACCTCGAATCGCGGAAGGGGAAAGCGCCAGGTGGGTATAATTATCCGTTGGAAGAAATCGGGGTGCCGTTTATTTTTATGAATGCTACCTCTAATCTGCGCGATTTGGTGACACTGCTGCACGAAGGTGGCCACGCCGTACATAATTTCGTGACGCGAGATTTGATGCTCAACGCCTTCAAAAATCCTCCTGCTGAAGTGGCGGAATTGGCCTCGATGAGCATGGAGTTGTTGACGATGGACTACTGGGATGTGTTCTTCGATAATGAAGATGACCTACGCCGCGCCAAAATCCAGCACTTGGAGTCGATTATCGAAACGTTACCTTGGGTAGCTACCATCGACAAATTCCAGCATTGGCTGTACGAAAATCCTACCCATACCGTTGAGCAACGTCAAGAAGCTTGGTTGGAGATTTATGAACAATTCAGTGACTCTCTGACCGACTGGAACGGACTCGATGACGCGAAAAAATACATTTGGCAAAAACAGCTCCATATTTACGAAGTGCCATTTTACTACATTGAGTACGGCATGGCACAATTAGGAGCCGTAGGCGTGTGGCGCAATTACAAACAAAATCCACAAAAGGGACTCGAAGGGTATTTGAACGCCTTGAAATTGGGCTACACCGTGCCGATTAGCCAAATTTACGGAGCAGCCAACATTCCTTTCGATTTCTCAAAAGGTTATATTACCGAGTTGATTAATTTTGTAAAAGAGGAACTGACGAAATTGAAATAAAACTGATTTTGGAGTGTCGAATGCAGAATGTCGAATAAGTGGATTTAATTAGACATTCTGCATTCGACACTCCAATCAATTTTTAGGCTTATCTGCTGGTTTAAAATGTATTTCAGTTGAAAGTATGGCTTCGTTGATGGCCTCAAAATATGGGGAATTAGGGAAATCATGTTGAAAGCGCTCGAAAAGCCCTTTGAATTTTTTTATTCTTCCGTTGGGACCGATACCCCCTCGGGTAAAAAGCGACCGATGGGTGAGTTGTCCTAGGGTCAATTCGCGGGTTTTGGGAACGCTCTTGAGGGCTTCTAACATCGCATCGTAGGTTTTTTCCCAATGCGCGCTGTCGGTGACAAAAAATGCACCTCGCATCAGGCCCATATCTAAACTAGCTCCTAAAAAATGCTGGTGAATGGAAGAAAGGTACAAGTCCGAGATACGTGCATCGTCCGAAAGCAGCTTAAAACGAGGGCTTTCATTGCGAGACGTCTCCCCTTGAGACTGTACATGGGTTTGTTTTCGAAGAAATTTCTGCCCTTCGAGTGAAGCCGTCACGTAAGTAGTCAAAAACGCATTGGTGGTGTCGCAGTTGCGTTGAAAGCGCTCCCAGTACTGGTCGGCTAAGTCGTTAATAATGGTGCTATAGTTATCAAGTGACATGTGCCGAACCAAGGGCTTTTCTCTCAGAGAGTCCCGCCCGAGCAGCATACTTTCGTACAAAAAATGTTGCAATGCGGCTGTACGCCCCTGCACTTGTGGCGACTGCGTACGGCTTGGATTACAAAAAATGAGGGTGTCGTTGGGCGATAAAATAAAATCAACCCGATAGCCGAGGCAGTCGATAGAAACTTTTTGGGTTGTCTCTAAACGAATATCGGTTTCAAAATTTCCGTGCGTATCCGTGCGTCCTTGGGCGATGGTCGTGGAGGTATAGAATGAAGCGGGAAGCCTGATTAAAATGTGGTAGTTTGAGGATGGAAATCCCTCAAAGTGCCCCCGAATGTGGACATTGGGCTGGGCAAAACACTGCATCGCTCCCAATAACAACGTACACAAAAATCGCATCTTCATTTGGTATAAATAAATAGTGATTAAGGGTAAATTTTAACGCAACGCATTCCACAAAATCTCAATGGGATGAAGGGCTTTCTTACCCGTACCGTCTTTGATTTGGTGACGGCAACTGGTTCCTGGTGCGGCGATAAGCACATCTTCGGGCTGTTGTCGAACGGTAGGGAAAAGCACCAATTCGCCTACTTGCATCGAAAGTTCGTAATGTTCTGTTTCATATCCAAATGACCCCGCCATGCCGCAGCATCCCGAGGGAATCAGCTGTACCTGATAGTTTTGTGGCAGCGACAACATTTTTTTTGTAGGAGTTAGCGAACCAAGTGCTTTTTGATGACAGTGGCCGTGTAGTTTGATAAGCTGACTATGTGCCGTAAATTGATTACTACTGATGTTTTTGGCGTCGATTTCGCGAGCGATAAACTCATCAAACAATAAGGCATTTTGGGCTAATTTTTGCGCGTCTTTACGGAGCGAGGCAGGTACTAAATCGAGGTATTCGTCGCGGAAGGTCAACAAAGCCGAAGGTTCGATGCCTACCAATGGTGTTTCGCTCGAAATTAGGTCTTTTAGTAACTCTACGTTTTGAATGGCTATCTTTTTGGCTTCTTTGACCAGTCCCTTCGAAAGGTACGTTCGTCCGCTTTCGAGGTGATTAGGAATGATCACTTCATAGCCTAATTTCTCCAAAAGCTGAATAGCTTTTTGCCCAACTTCAACATCATTAAAATTCGTAAATTCATCGCAGAAGAGATAAATCTGCCCCTTGCCTTTTACCTCTTGCTCCCTGCCCTTTGCCCACTGTTTCAACGTGGTGTTATGCAGCATCGGCATGGTGCGGTCGGGGTGAAAACCGACAATGCGGTTGGCGATTTTACGTAAACTTTTAGTGCCAAAAATAGCATTGTACGCCCAAGGAACGAGGCTCGCGAGCTTCATCTGTTGCGTAAAGTTAGCAATCAAACGTGTGCGGAACGGAATCCCATTTTTGTCATAATAACTTTGCAAAAACTCAGCCTTCATCTTCGCAATGTCCACACTCGACGGGCATTCTGACTTACAGCCTTTGCATGACAAACACAAATCAAGAATCTCTTTGGTTTCTTCTGCACTGGTAGGCGTAGCCTCGGTATAAAAGTGACGAAGCATGTTGGCACGAGCGCGGGTGGTATCGCGTTCGCGGCGACTGGCCATGTAGCTGGGGCACATTGTCCCGCCTGTGATTTGGGTTTTGCGGCAATCGCCCGAACCGCTGCATTTTTCGGCTAACCGAAGGATGCTTTCTTGGTGGCTAAAATCAAAAACGGTTTCGATTTTAGGCGCAACTTGGTCGGGTTGGTAGCGCAAAAATTCATTCATGGGTGGCGTATTCACGATTTTTCCACGGTTAAATATGCCGTTCGGGTCAAAAATCGCTTTTACTTTTCTAAACAACTCGTACACTTGTTCACCCATCATAAAAGGAATGAACTCGCCGCGTAGACGTCCGTCGCCGTGCTCGCCCGAGAGTGAGCCATTGTATTTTTTGAGCAATATGGCCGTATCGGTCAAAATCGCCCGAAACTTAGCTTTTCCCTCGGAAGTTTTTAAGTTTACCATGGGTTCTACGTGCAACTCGCCTGCACCCGCGTGCGCGTAGTAGGAGGCATGAACCCCGTGTTTTTGAAGCACTTCCCCAAGGTCCTGAATGTAATCGGGGAGGTCTTCTACCGCCACGGCACAGTCTTCGATGAGGTTCACGGGCTGGGTGTCGCCAGGCAAGTTTCGGATAAGACCCAAGCCTGCTTTACGCACATCCCACGCTTTTTTTGATTCATCGCCAAACAAAAGCGGATAAGCATAGCCCAAGTTGGCGGCTTTTAATTCATCCACCAAGCGATTCGCCATGGCTTCTACTTCGGGGCGAGTCGCAGCGCCAAATTCCACCATGAGCATGGCAGCGGGGTCGCCTTCGATAAAAAAGCGGTTGTGGCGGTATTCGTTGTGGCCTTTGGTAAAATCCATGATATATTTATCTACCAATTCCGACGCCAACGGCTGATGACGCATGGCAAAGCCATTGGCCAGCAACGACTCGTGCAGTGACGTGCAGTGAATGCACAACAAACCCAACTCAGCAGGCGGTAGCGGCAATAAATTCAATTTGGCTTCGGTTACAAAACAGAGCGTTCCTTCCGAACCTGCAATGAGTCGGCATAGGTTAAATGCTTCCGTTCCCCCAAAAGGAGCCGTATCAAGCAGGGCGTCGAGGGCATAGCCTGTATTGCGCCGAGTGACGGTTTTTTTGGGAAAGTTTTTATGAATTTCTTCTTGGTAGGAAGGCGTTGAGAGCAAGGCAAAAATCTCGTTGTTGATTTTTTGCATCAAACTACCTTCGGCATTTTTTTGTGGATTAGTCTTTGAAATTTCGGGGCTAAAGAGAACCTCGCTGCCATCAGAAAGCAGGGCTTTTACTTCCAACAAATGGTCGCGGGTTGTACCCCAACTGATGGAATGAAGGCCGCAAGAATTGTTGCCAATCATTCCGCCGATCATTGCGCGGCTCGCTGTGGATGTTTCGGATCCAAACATCAAGCCGTAAGGTTTCAAAAAGACGTTGAGGTCGTCCCGAATAACGCCAGGCTGAACCCGTACCCAACGTTCTTGTGGGTTGACTTCCAGAATTTTATCAAAATATTTAGAAATATCGACGATAATGCCATTGCCCACCACTTGCCCCGCAAGCGATGTACCTGCGGCCCTTGGAATAAGCGTAAGTTGGTGACGGGTAGCAAATGCAATCAACTGTTGAATATCCTTAGTACCGCGCGGCAAAGCCACCGCTAAGGGCATTTCTTGATAAACCGAAGCGTCAGTGGCGTACAGTTTACGAATAGCTTGGTGCGGTGTGGTGGTATCAAAATACAATTCTCCCTCAAAATCAGAGGCGAGTTGTTCAAAAGGTAGTTGGGTGGTGGTAACGTAAAACATCAGACATGAATGGTTTGTGCAAATGTAGTTTAAAATCAGATTGAGCGTACCTTTGCAGTGAAACGGTAATTTATGAAACTATGCCTGCTACGTATTATGAAGCGCGCTTGACGCTTAATCCTGATTTTAATGAAATCGTCATGGCCGAATTAGGCCAAATTGGCTACGAGTCGTTTGTCGAAACCGACGAAGGGCTTTTGGCTTATATTGTAGAAGAACAATTTGACGTGACCCAACTCCAACAAGTCATTGAAGACTATCAGTCGATGACGCCGATTGTGGTGGAATACCAACAACTAGAACCCAAAAACTGGAACGAAGAGTGGGAGAAAAACTACCAGCCGATTGAAGTGGCAGGGAAAATCCGCGTACGTGCTTCGTACCACGAGCCGAATCCAGCGTTTCAGTACGAAATTGTGATTGACCCTAAAATGTCGTTTGGAACGGGGCATCACGAAACTACCACGTTGGTCATGGAACAACAACTTTCGCTGGACCATCAGGGAAAATCGTTGCTCGACGTAGGAAGTGGTACGGGTATTTTAGCGATTTTGGGAGAAATGTTGGGTGCCATCAAACTCACCGCTTTCGACATCGAAGAATGGGCGTATCTCAATGCCGTCGAAAACGCCGAGATGAACGGTTGTAAACACACGACTGTTTTTCAAGGCACCATCGAAGATTGTCCGTACGATACCTACGACATCGTGCTGGCCAACATTAACCGTAATATTTTGCTTCGCGAAATCCCTATCTATGAAACGTTTTTGAAAGCGGGTGGTACGATGATGGTAAGCGGTTTTTACGAGTTTGATATCGAAGACATTACTCAAAAAGCCGAGGAAGTTGGGTTAAAGTTAGTAGCTCAAAAAACGCTCAATCAATGGGCTACTTTACGTTTTGAAAAACCATGAAAGTAAGCATTTTAGGATGTGGTTGGCTAGGCTTGCCTTTGGCTAAAAAACTCATAGAGCAAAGACATACAGTAAGAGGCTCAACAACCCGAGCCGAAAAACTGAGCGAACTCCGTCGGGCAGGGATTGAACCGCTTTGGTTGCAGTTGTCGCCCGAACTGAAAGGAATTGGCTGGGATTATTTGTTGGATACCGAAGTGTTGATTGTCAATATTCCACCGCGATTGGCGCAGACGGGGTCGGCATTTCACCCTGCTCAAATCGAACACTTGGCCGCGTTGTTGAAAAATAGCTCGGTGGGGCGGGTGATTTACGTAAGTTCAACGTCGGTTTATGCCGATGAGAATCGGACAGCTGTAGAAGACGATGTCACAACACCTGAGCAGTCTGCTTCACCTGCCTTGGTAGAAGCGGAGCGTATCATTCAAAAGGTAGGAAAAACATGGCTAGTGCTTCGTTGCGGCGGCCTGATGGGCTACGAACGCATTCCTGCAAAATACGTATCGGGTAAAAAAAATTTAACGACGGGGCATTTACCCGTCAATTACCTCCATCGCGACGATGCGGTCAGCATCATTGAAACGTTTCTATCGTTGCCCGATGAGGCGTGGAACCAAGTCTACAATGCAGTGGCGCCACAGCATCCTACTCGGCGAGAGGTGTACTTAGGTAGTTGTGACCCTTTTGGCTTTGTACCTCCCACGTTTGAAGATAATGTCTCTGAACCGTACAAGGTGATTTCGTCGAAGCACTTGCAATCGCAAATTCCGTATTCGTTTTTGTACCCTAATCCTTTGGATTTTTATTATTCGTTATAGTTACCACTCTAATATAAGCACAAGTTTCATTAAACAAAAACACCACTTAAAAGCGGTGTTTTTGTTTAATGAATTATATTCAACATTAAACAGATATTAGAATTTTCGATTTTGTTTAATTTATAACCTCATAAATTAAACAAAATCGAAAATTGTACTATTTTAAGTTAAATACCTTTTAAATGCTCAGAATTATCTAAAAAATTGGAAAAAAGAATTTCAAAAAAGCATTAAAATCAAGCTATTAATGGAAAATTAGTAGGGTTTTGTTCTAAAAATCCAAAAGCTGATTTGGTTGTATCAATTCTTTTTGTTTAACTTTGTTTCGTAAGAATTAAACAAAAATCAACTGACTAAAAACCATGACCGCCATAGAATTCACGCACCACCTATCCAAAGTTTCGAAGTCATTGAAACCGTTTGCAGTACGTCTTACCAAAGACCATGATGATGCTAATGATTTGCTTCAGGATACTTTGTTGAAAGCCTTTACTAACCGAGAGAAATACGCCGACGGAACGAATCTCAAAGCGTGGCTTTACACCATTATGAAGAATACTTTTATCACCAACTATCAACGTATGGTGAGAAAAAATACCTTCATTGACGAGTCTGAAAATTTACACTATATCAATTCATTAGAAAATAGCACGGAAAATGACGCCGCTTCAACGTTTATTATGAACGACATCAATCGTGCTGTCGATGCGCTTGATGAAGCTTACCGTACCCCTTTTATGATGCACTATCGCGGGTTTAAATACCATGAGATAGCCGAACGCCTTCATATTCCTATTGGGACAGTTAAAAATAGGATTCATATTGCTCGTAAAGAATTGAAAGACAAATTGTACGTTTACGAACACGCTTTCTAGAAAAAATAGGCAAATTTTGGCCGTTGGCCGTATATCCTAAATTTTAGGAATAATTTTAAAACAATTTAAGGTCAATTTTATGTTATATTAAGTGAAACTGCTTAGAAAAATTTGAGTTATCTTTTCCAGTAAAAATAAACGGAGAAAGAGAGTAAAAATATACAGATGATTGTTTTCCTAGAAAACATCAAAAATTTTAATTTTTGGTTAAAAAAGAGGAAGGTTCCGAAAAGTTGGCTAGTTTCTGGCCAACTTTTTTTATACGAAGTTGACCTCAGTATATAACCTAATGCCAAATTGCTCTTCGACAGATTCCTGTATTTTTCTAGCAAGTTGTTGTATTTCAGCTCCTTTTCCTCCACCATAATTGACTAGAACCAGCGCCTGCCGCGTATGTACACCAATGCTTCCGATGCGTTTGCCTTTCCATCCATTTTGCTCAATTAACCAACCTGCGGGTACTTTTACGGTTGTTTCGTTGATTACATAACCTGGAATCATTGGGTATTGCGTTTTTAATGTTTCGTATTGGGAAGAAGGTATTTCTGGGTTTTTGAAAAAACTACCCGCATTTCCAATTTCGGCAGGGTCGGGGAGCTTACTACGACGAATTTTGATAACTGCCTCACTTACAGATTTAATGC
The DNA here is from genome assembly GCA_023254175.1 of Runella sp. Taxonomy (GTDB): domain Bacteria; phylum Bacteroidota; class Bacteroidia; order Cytophagales; family Spirosomataceae; genus Runella. The sequence continues at coordinate 16,207 of JALQYJ010000107.1, forward strand.
TCAGTTCTTTGACCCCCATTTGCTCTAGGGTATTCTGAATGTCGCCGTAAGATACGTGAAAAGTAGGTTTTTTGGCCAATTTAAATTGTACACTACTGATGATGTATTGGCCTTTGGCTTCGTTTTTAAAAATGCTGTTGCGGTACCCAAAATGACAATCGGCATTGTTAAAAATGTGCTTTTCTCCCGTTGCAACGTGAACTGCTTCAAGGCGATCGAAGGTGTCTTTGATTTCAACTCCGTACGCTCCAATGTTTTGCATAGGAGCTGCCCCCACCGTGCCAGGGATAAGCGATAAATTTTCGATTCCAGCCCACCCTTTTTCGACGCAGTACATCACAAAATTGTGCCAGCTTTCACCTGCTCCTGCGCGCACCCATACATACTCTTGGTCTTCTTTTACAAGAGAAATACCTTTGAGATTGATTTTTACAACCAATCCGTTAAAGTCTTGTGTGAGAAGGAGATTACTGCCCCCACCTAAAATAAGCATAGGAAGTGAGTGGGTATTGGGAAGTTGAAGGAGGGTTTGAATATCTTCTTCATTTTCTACTTCTATTAAGTAGCGTGCAGTGGCATCTATGCCAAAGGTATTGTACGGCTTAAGTGAAACGTTGCTTTGGATGGTAAGCATTTTGGTGAGTGGTTCCTTGGACAAAGAACGTAAAAAAGGCGATTTCTAACAAGATTTTACCAACGATGCCATATAAAACCCGTCGAATCCGTCGCGGGCAGGAGAGGTACGGGTTTCGGTTTCAAGCGTCCATTGCTGGCCTTGATTTTCTAAAAAACGCTGTATTTGATTTTCGCTTTCTGAGGGTAGAATGCTGCATGTAGCATAGACTAACTTCCCACCAGGTTTAACCATTTGTGAGTAATGACTGAGAATATCGTACTGTGTTTGACGAATTTGCGAAAAAAATTCAGGCGTAATTTTCCATTTAGAATCAGGGTTACGTCGAAGTACACCTAGACCTGAACAGGGTACGTCCAATAACACACGATCGGCAGTTTCGCGGAGGCGTTTGATCGTTTTGGCTTCAATGAGGCGCGTTTCTACGTTGCTGACTCCATTGCGACGTGCGCGGCGACGAAGTTCGTCTAGTTTCCAGTCCTCTATATCCATCGCAATCAATCGCCCTTGATTTTGCATCAAAGCGGCTAAGTGCAGCGTTTTTCCGCCTGCACCCGCGCAAGCATCAATGACGCGCATTCCAGGCTGTACGTCGAGCGTGGGAGCAATCACCTGTGAACCTGCATCTTGAACTTCAAAAAAACCGTTTTTAAATGCCTCCGTTTGGAATACATTTTTCTTTTCTGCCAATGCCAATGCAGAAGGCAATGAAGGAAGAGGGTTCGCCTGAATGCCATCTTCGGCCAACTGCTTTTGAAGTGCTTCACGGTTGGTTTTGAGGGTATTAACGCGTAAAACGACAGGGGCAGTTTGGTTGAGCGCGTGCAGTTCTGTTTCCCATTGAGGGCCTAGTTCTGCTTCCCCTACTTCATCGAGCCAATCGGGAATGGATTCGCGTACCTTTCGGATTTTCTTGGCTTCTTCGTAGGCTTGACGGATACGCTTCGGTTGAATGTGCACAAACTCACTCCAAGCAGGGAGTTCGTTGCCTTTTAGCACTTGCCAAATGGCAAAAATATCGCTGTAAGTGGGTCTTTCTTCTTGACTTACAAACAATAAAAGTCGCCACCAGCGGACAATTTCGTAGGTATTTTCGGCAATAAAACCACGGTCGCGGGCACCCCACTTGCGGTTTGATTTGAGAACTTGCTCAATTACTTTGTCGGCCTGACGGCCTTGTTCAAAAATTTCGCCGAGCGAAAAAACAATCGCTTCGACCAAGACACGATGATATCTCATTCAATGAAGATGGACAAATATTCCTCAAAAGTACAAGTAATTCTGCGAATGTCGAGGGTAGAGTGCAGAGTGTCGAATAATTGTACCGAGAGGTGCCCCTCACTTGAGTATTTACAGGAGTAAGAATTTTAGGAGATAAACCATGCCCAGTGCGACCAACCCCATAAGTACAGAGGCAGGTGAAAAAAGACGTAATGTTTGAGAAACACTCAGATTCCCAAAGCGAGAAATAACCCAAAAATAGGAGTCGTTGGCGTGCGAAGCCACCATCGAACCTGCCCCCGTAGCAAGGAGAGCTAGTAAAGTACCAGTTTCGGAAGCAAAACCTAAAGAACCTAACAAAGGCGCAATTAATGAAGCAGTCGAAACAACTGCTACTGTCGAAGACCCTTGCGCTGTTTTGAAAATAGCGGCTAAACCAAACGGTATAAGAAGTCCCCAGCCGCCTGAAGAAATGGTGGAGCCATAGACACTTCCGAGTTCGAGCCCTTTGATGATTTCTCCAAAAGCCCCGCCTGCCGCCGTTACAATCAAAATTGGCCCTGCCTTGGTAATGGCGTCGTCGAATAGGGCGTTGAGCTGGTCTTTTTGTAAAGGACGAAACAATGGTAGGGTCAGTAATAAACCCACAATAAGAGCAGGAATGGGTTCGCCCAAAAATTTGACCATTGTGATTAAAACGGGAAGTAAAGCTTCGGGGCTAAGTAAAACGACCGATTTGAGTGATATGAGGGCAATAGGAACAATAATTGGTAAGAATGAGAGCCAAGGAGAAGGAAGGTGTTTGGTCGGAACTGTCGCCGTAGGCAAAGAGCCCTTATCGAGTGTTTCAATAGTGGGAGTTGGTTGAGAAAGGCTGTAAAGGTAACCAACGGCGGCAGCGGGTAATGCGACGACTACCCCCAATAACATAGCCCTTCCCAAGTCGACATTTAGAACCCCAGCGGCGGCGGTTATTCCAGGGTGAGGTGGTACTAAACAATGCACTGCATAGAGCGAAGTAGCCAAACAACCTATCAGCGATACTCGTTTTTGGGGTAATTGAAGTCCCAACGAAACGACGAGCCCGCTCAATACGACAAAACCTGAGTCGCAAAAAATAGGTAGTCCAATCAAAAAGCCAATAATACTCACGGCCAACGGGGCATAACGCTCACCTGTTTTGGTCAAAATAAAATGGGCAAGACTGAGGGTAGCGTGGGTTTTATCCAAAATAACTCCTAGGGTAGCTCCCAAAATAATCAGTAAGCCGATTTTTTCGAGTGTGCCCCCAAAACCTACTTTAAGGGCTTTGAGTACATTTTCTCCGTCCATCCCTGCGGCAAATCCTACGCCCATCGCTACGAGTACCAGTACAAAAAAGGTATTGAATTTGTACCGTGAACTTAAAATAATGATGGCTAAAATACTGATAAATAGTAAAGCGCTGACGAAGAAAGGGCTAAGCATTGTTAACAGAGGTTAGTACATTATCATTGAAACTCAGCTAGACACTTTTTTTACTTAATAACTTTCAAACCAAGCAAATTTTTCATGAATTAGGTTTTGTTTTTCTTGGGTTACGTAATCTAAGTAAGCTTGGGCAACAGGCGAAAGTTTTTTGTCTTTTAACCAAATCAACGTCCAAGTAGAGGTGATGGGAAAACCTTCGACAGGGATAATACACAGTTGATGATTGACCAGTTCGTTTTTGATGCCAATCAGTGGCATGATTGAACACCCAAGTCCCGCAATGACGGCCTGTTTGACGGCTTCGTTGGAGGTCAATTCCATTTTTTTGCGAACGGGAAGGTTATTTTGAAGAATAAATTTTTCCATTACATGTCGTGTTCCTGACCCTGATTCTCGATAAATGAGGGGAATATTTTCAAAAATAGATTTGCCATAACGTGCGTCTTTGTATGGTGTCTCAGTATTCCCTACCAGAAAAAGTTTGTTCTGCATGAGTTCAATTTTTTCAATTTTCAGAGTCTCAGGCAAAACACTTACCCACGAAAAATCAACCTCATTTTTTTCAAGACTAGTCACTACTTGGCTTTTGTTGGTGACGTCCATTTGAAGCTCAACGCCAGAGTGCTGTTTGATAAAATCGGTGATAAAGTAAGGTGCGATGTACTTACCTGTCGATACCACCGAAAACTTGAGCTTGCCCGTAAGTTGACCCTTGTGGGCGTGCATTTTATAATTGATGGCATACACTTCGGTCAAAATCTTGTCGGCGACTTCTGCTATTTCTTGCCCAAAATCAGTGACATAAATTTTTTTATTGAGCACTTCAATCAATGGAAGATCAAACTGATCCTGGAAGTTTTTGAGCTGAATCGAGACCGCAGGCTGGGTCAAATGCAACTCTTCAGCGGCTTTAGTAATGCTCCGGGTTTGTGCCACTTTTAGGAATATTCGAAGCTGATTGAGGGTATAGTTCATAAAAAAAATTTATGATAAATATTGCAAAGTTAAATAAAAATTTATAGATATAACTACAGACCTTTGCACTGTCAACCAAAAACAAATCCATTAATGAAAAGAATTACGGTAGCAAAGGGCGACGGCATCGGTCCCGAAATCATGGATGCCACTCTTTCCATTATTAAAGCCGCAGGAGCACAAATTGAGGTAGATGAAATTGAGGTGGGTGAAAAAGTTTATTTATCAGGAAACACCTCAGGGATTGCCAAAGAGTCGTGGGATATTATCCGCCGCAACAAAGTGTTCTTGAAAGCCCCCATCACAACTCCCCAAGGTGGTGGTTACAAAAGTTTGAACGTAACTACGCGTAAGTTTTTGGGTTTGTATGCCAACATCCGTCCTTGCATTAGTTTACACCCTTTTGTGAAAACAAAACACCCGCAAATGGACATCGTTATCGTGCGTGAGAATGAAGAAGATTTGTACGCAGGTATCGAGCACCAACAAACGGATGAAGTGGTACAATGTTTGAAATTAATTAGCCGTCCAGGGTGTGAAAAAATCGTTCGTTATGCGTTTGAGTACGCCAAAAACTACGGCCGTAAAAAGGTGACGTGTTTTACCAAAGACAACATTATGAAACAAACCGACGGACTGTTTCACCAAGTTTTCGATGAAATTGCGAAAGAATATCCTACCATTGAAAACGAACACTGGATTATTGACATTGGAGCCGCCAAAATGGCAGATACTCCTGAAGCCTTTGACGTCATTGTGATGCCAAATTTGTACGGAGACGTACTTAGTGACGTAGCGGCTCAGATTGCGGGTTCTGTAGGTTTGGCGGGGTCGGCTAACATCGGCGAAGAGTGCGCTATGTTTGAGGCAATTCACGGTTCAGCCCCTCGTAGAGCAGGTCAAAATATGGCCAACCCATCTGGTTTATTACAAGGAGCTATTTTGATGCTTAACCACCTTGGCCAAACTGAAGTAGCCGAAAAAGTACAAAATGCTTGGCTCAAAACCATCGAAGAAGGCATCCATACCTACGATATCTACAAAGAAGGGGTTAGCAAACAAAAAGTAGGTACGAAGGAGTTTGCGGAGGCAGTTATCAAAAATTTGGGCGAAAAACCGAGTCAACTAAACGCCGTAAGTTATTCTGAAGGTACTTCGTTTAACTTGCCAAAATACCAACGTAAAGCTCCTAAGAAAAAAGAACTGCTAGGGGTTGATTTGTTTGTGCATTGGGATGGAGAAAGTGCTGATGAATTGGCGGCGATTGTTCAAAAAATCAATACATCAGGAGTCGAATTAAGTATGATTACCAACCGTGGTATTAAAGTGTGGCCTGAAGGTTTTCCCGAAACATTCTGTACCGACCACTGGCGTTGCCGTTTTAAACCAGTTGGAATGACTGAATTAGATAAGCAACAGATCGTAGGGCTGTTGGAGGCTGCAAGCGAGTACAACATCGATGTTATCAAGACGGAAAACTTATACGCTTTTGATGGTAAACCTGCTTTCTCATTGGGACAAGGACAATAACTTTCTGAAAAGATGAATATACAACTTTTGAATGGTCATTTTTCGTCTTCGGAGGCAATTGAGCTCTTGGCGCAGTTTGTGCAAGTAAAAGTGCGGTTTCACGAAAATAAAATTGAAAAAAGCCAAAATGAAGAAGATATAAAAATGCGTGAAACACGTATCAAACAACTTCAGAAGGATTTTTTTGAGGCCAAACAGCAGCTTCTGAAGCAACCAACCATTGAGCTGAATGCCGAGCTAAAAATCAATTAATCTGCACCTTAAGAAAAGGTAACATTACTCAGAGGGTTGTTCCTACTACTGGGACAACCCATCTTCATCAACAACTAAATGCTATGAATTCCATTTTTTCAAATCAGTTATTTTTGGTATGCCCTTTCGGCCAGATGGAGGGGTTTATTCGCAGGCATTTTGGAAACGTATTTTTTCTAACCTCTCCTGCTTCGGTGTTTGATTTTCGAGACGAAGCGTATTTGAATGAGGTAAAAAAAATGATTCGGAATGAAGGAATTCAAGACATTTATCTGGTAGGAGATGTTTTCTGTCAATTTGTTAAAAATGCTTTGGTTTCAAGAGAGTTAGGTTTTTTTTCGTGCGAACAACTTATTCGTGAATTATGCTTGGAAACCGATACGCCGATGACTTTGACTGAGAAATTGCTGAAGAAACAACTTTATGAATTAAGCGCTGAACGTATATTTGGTAGAGAACTGGAAAAAGGTGAAGTGCGGCTTCATGCGTTGATGATTTCCAAGGCGGAGAATTTGATTTCGCCTGTGTGTGGTGAGTTTATGCCACAAAAGCAGCGAGAATTTACAAAAAAGAACAACGGCACGAACCTTGAACCCGTGCCGTCTTCAGAGTTAATCCTCTAATTTATACCATTTTACATTTCGCAATGCTTCGCGTCGCGAGTAAGCGCTTTGGCTAGGTGCGTAATGTTTGGCTAGGTAATCGAGGACAGTTTTCTCTGATTCTCCCAAATCCCACAATTTATGATTACGCTGCATCCAGCGAATTTTACTCAACCATTCGTCACGGGTAAAGCGGTGTTGGAGAATAAGTTTTGGCGAATGACAACCTGTACATTGTGCCTTTACAATTATGAAGTTAGGGTCGAGAGCCAATCCTGTTTCTTTATCGACACTGTCGGCAACGGCGGCGGTTAGCGTTGCTGATGGGAAGTCAGCGGGCGCGCGGCGAATGGCCGCCAAACAAAATGCAGCCGCACAGAGAAATATGATGTTCGTTTTCATTGGTAGATTGGATTAAACGACTTTGACAGCAATACGGTGACAAGCGTTGTTGAGGTAACCGCCAGGATTCCACGCAGGAATCACCATTGGTTGCGATACCCCCTGCGAATCAACGGCGCGTACCCATACTTCGTAATATCCTTTTTGAGGAAACTGAACTTGAGCGACCCACTGCTGCCACGCCAAACGATTTTTCGGGGCTTGAAGCGTGGTTTTTTGCCAAGTGGCTCCGTAGTCAATGGACGTAAACACTTTTTTGACGGCGAAATCGCCCGCCCAAGCATGGCCGCGAACAGACAGAGGCCTCCCAAACTCAATCATTGCCCCTGTTTTGGGGTAAGTAATAAGCGATTTTACTGGCATCGACTCAATGATTCGGAAGTTTTCGGGCGTTTCGGCCAACTTTTCTCCTGGCATTACAGCTTGGCGTGGCACACGGTAGCTGTGGCCGTCCATTTTGGCACCGTCGTGTTCTTTATTACGTACTGCAATGGTATGAAGCCATTTGCCCGATACCGACGCAGGCCAGCCTCCCACGACTAAGCGAAGCGGAAAACCGTGCATGAGCGGGAGATCTTTACCGTTGAGCGCCCACGCAATGAGGGTTTCGTCTTCCAAGGCTTTTTTGATGGGAACACCGCGTGAAATTACTACTTTGCTCGGGTCGCGGCTTGGGTGAAGGTCTTTGCCATAATACCCAATATAAACGGCATCGTCTTTCAGACCCACATCGTTCAAAATATCCTTGAGGCGAACCCCCGTCCATTCGGCACAGCTCACCGCCCCTTGGTCCCATTGATTCCCAGAGGTTTGAGGAACATAACCTGAACGACCATTACCGCCACATTCCAACACCAATTGATAGGTATGGGTTTTAAACTTATTCTTTAGGTCGCCAATTTTGTAGGTTTTGGTTTGCTTGACCGATTCGCCTTTAATGGTAAGCGTCCAAGCCGAAGCGTCGATTTCCTGCTCAGGAACGAGGCCATTGTTACGAATAAACATCCGTTCGACGGGCGTAATGGCATCGTCCAACAAATGGGGTGGCGTTTCGACGTTCCAAGGTTTATCACTCAAGACAACCATGTCGGGGTGTTTTCCCGCTAGGCCATCGTCGAAAGCCAATGGGACGTGGTGTGGAGGCATGTTTTTGGCAAAAACAATCTCCGTTCCCACCACGCCTACAAGGGTAGTGAGCGCACTTTTCTTTAGAAAACCTCGGCGATTGTGAAGGGGTGAGTTCATAGAGAAATCGAAATAGGTTAGATGGATACGTTATTATTTTTTATGATATTCACGAAAGGCAAAACGCATAAATGACTCAGCCATCGGCTCGGGTTGTCCTTGGAGATGAATAAGCCAAAACTTTCGTAATAATTGTAATTCGTTGATTTTTATTGTTTTGAGATGGCCTGTTGCTAGTTCTTTTTGAATAGAACGAATGGACAAAAAAGCCATACAATTTGAATGCTCTAAAAATGATTTAATACTTTCGGTGCCTCCTAAGTGCATCACAATTTGAAGGGAGGAGAGTTTGAGGTTGTGTTCTCTGAGGGCGCTTTCAATCACTTCTAATGTTCCCGAGCCTCGTTCGCGTAATACTAACGGAGTTTTAACGAATTCTTGGATGGTCATTTCATTGAGCATAGCCAATTTACTTTTTGAGTGTACAACAGCCACGAGTTCGTCGTCCATAAAATCAACATATTTGATACCCGATTGATGTTTTTTCCCCTCCACCACTCCTAAGTCAATTTGATGGGCAAGGATGGCGTTTTCTATCATTTCAGTGTTTCCGTTGAGCAAAGAAAGCTCTACTTGGGGAAATTTTTCGTAATACTTTGCCAAAAGAGGTGCAATCAAATACTGGCCGATGGTGGTGCTTGCTCCTAGCCGCAGAACGCCGTTGTGCTTATCTTGCAGTGTTCCTAGTTCAAACGCTGCTTCTTGGTATAAATGCAAAATTTGCGACGAATAGCGTTTCAAAATTTCGCCTGCTTGGGTCAAAATTACCGAATTGCCTTTGCGCTCAAAAAGGCGCGTGCCGTACTGCTGTTCGAGTTCGCGAATATGTTTTGTGACGGCAGGTTGACTGACAAACAACTCGCTCGCAGCCTTGGTAAAGCTGAGATGCTGGGCTACGCTACAAAAAACTCTTAATCGGAAATCAGACACAGTGGTGAAAAATTGGGTTGATGTACAAAGTAAATAGAATTGTGAAAATAATGTCCTAAATGCCTAACTTTACGCTTTGAGATTTTGAAAAAAGCGAGAAACCAAGATGTCACAAAAAAAAATAAAAGCTGTTTTTGAAGAAATGGGTAAGGTGGTAGTAGGGCAAGAAACGCTCATCAACCGCCTTTTAGTGGGACTTTTTACAGGAGGCCATATTTTGTTGGAAGGGGTGCCAGGGTTGGCCAAAACACTGACAGTAAACACCCTAGCTCGTGTTCTAAGCCTTGATTTTCAACGTATCCAGTTTACACCTGACTTGTTGCCCGCCGATATTGTGGGGACGATGATTTATAGACCCAAATTGGGCGATTATGAAGTAAAAAAAGGGCCTATTTTTGCCAATTTGATTTTGGCTGATGAGGTCAACCGTTCGCCCGCTAAGGTGCAATCGGCTTTGCTCGAAGCCATGCAAGAAAAGCAAGTGACTATTGGGGAGGAATCTTTTCAATTAGACCAGCCTTTTTTTGTGTTAGCGACCCAAAACCCTGTGGAGCAAGAAGGTACGTATCCGCTTCCTGAGGCACAATTAGACCGTTTTATGATGAAAGTGTTTGTGGATTATCCCACCAAGCCTCAAGAATTGGAGGTCATGCGCCGAATGTCGAACTTGGATTATAATTACGACCCTAAGCCTGTTTTGTCGAAAAAAGACATTGCCCAAATTCGTCAGGAAATCAATCAAATTACGTTGTCCGAAACCCTCGAAAACTACATTGTTGAGCTTGTATTTGCTACTCGTCGACCGTTAGATTATGCCCTCCGCGAAGAAGCACGTTATATTCAGTTTGGGGTATCGCCGCGCGGAACTATCAAACTCAATCTTGCTGCTAAAGCGTTGGCGTACATGGACGGACGCGACTATGTGCTGCCCGAAGACATCAAAGAAGTAGCTCCCGATGTGTTTAACCACCGTATCATGCTCAACTACGAAGCCGAGGCCGATGGCATCACTACTCGTTTTGTGATTGATTCTATCCTTCGGAAAGTGGCGATTGGGCGGTAGTCCGTTTGTGTTTCCATCGTTTGTGGCTCCACAGCCAGGTGGCAGGTTCTTGGCGGATGTCGGCTTCGAGCCACTTCATCATCTTTTCAGTAATTTCTCCGTAGGCTGTTTCGCGTGGAGTGTCGGTGAGTAATTCAAAATTGGCGTAGTAATAACCGCGCTTTTGGGCGTGAATGTGCCCAAAAATGACGGGAAGGTCATATTCTTTGGCGTACTTTTCTGTTCCAAATAATACGGGAGTGTCTTGGTGTAGAAACGCCATCCAGTAGGCACTTTCTGCGTTAGAAGGCGATTGGTCCATGGCAAAGGCCGCCGCCACGGGCTGTCCGACCACTTGTTCCCCAAACTGCGATTTGATTTCGTATATCGAAGCTAAATTTAATCCCAATTTGCTACGGCTCTGCTTGATTTTTTCGTCAAAAAAACGATTATTTAAAGGACGGTACAATGCCATTACTTTATGTTTTACGAGCGGGTCGATACCTGTAACTAGCCATTCGTAATTATGACAATGACCCGCTGCAAGAATAACACTGCGGCCTTGTCGGGCATATTCGTCAAGTATTTCTAAGCCTGTAAACGAAACCCGGTCCATAAACTCCGCACGGGTCATGCTAAATGCCTTAACCGTCTCGATGATAAGCGTGCACAAATGCGTGTAAAACTCGCGGGCAATTTGCTGTACTTCAGCTTCTGATTTTTCGGGGAAAGAATTACGGATATTTTCCACAACTACTTTTTTTCGGTAACCCACGACGTTGAAAAAAAGCCAACTTAGGCCATCGGCAATGGTATACAAGACGCCAAACGGAAGCCGAGAAATGGGAATAAGTAGGACGTAATAGAAGAAAGCTGATAGGTAATACATTCGATTGGCACTGTTAAAGGCAGACCTGTAAGGTTTTTAAAACCTTACAGGTCTGGTCTAGATAAAAACTACTTTTGTGAGCCACTACCAAGCTGCGAAGCCTTTTGAGAAGAAACAGGGCTAAGTCCTTGACGGATTCCCTTTTCGACCATTGGAAGACCCTCTGACATCCACTTGGGAGCAGGCGCATCTTTGAGGTAGTGGTCAAAATATTGGTACAAACGTACAGCAAAATCTTTCATATTTTGTCGTTTTGTTAATCCATGTTTTTCTCCGTTGTAATTAAGCATCCAAACGGGCTTGTTGAGGCGCTTGAGTGCCATGTAAAATTCGATACCTTGGTACCAAGGCACAGCACCGTCGTCGTCGTTGTGCATCATCAACACAGGTGTTTCGATTTTGGGAGCGTGGAAAAGTGGCGAGTTTTCGAGGTATTGCATGGGCTTTTCCCAAAGTGTCCCACCAATGCGGGTTTGGGTACGCTCGTACTGCGCTTGTCGCGACATCCCTGAATCCCAGCGAATACCGCCGTAGGCACTTGTCATGTTTGACACGGGAGCACCTGCCTCGGCCGCGCGGAATAAATTGGTTTGGGTCACGAGGTAAGCTGTTTGATAGCCGCCCCAGCTGTGGCCCGAGATACCAATTTTGTCTTTATCCACAAACCCTTTGTCAATGATACTCAACACGCCAGGTACGATGCAGTTGTACGCGCTTTGGCCAGGGTAGCCGTCTTTATAGACAATATCAGGTACAAAAACCACGTACCCGTTGCTGGTAAAGTACGAGAAGTTGATGTACGAGCGAATCGGACGAGGAGCGTAGTGGGTATGGATATTTTCTGAGTTTTTCTCGTAGAAATACGTCATCATTGGGTATTTCTTGGTTGGGTCGAAGTTCTCAGGTTTGTAGAGTAGCCCTTGCAAGGGTGTACCATCACCCGCACGCCAATTGACGATTTCGACGCTTCCCCACCAGTAATTGGCTTGCTGGATGTTGGCTTCGGTAACGCGTTTTACGTTTTTGAAACTCAAATCCGTCGCGTACCAATCGGGGTATTCTTTGAACGTTTCTTTGCTGAAAAGAATACGGTCGGCGTCTTTGGCCTTCAACACGGTCATTCCCACTTTAAAATCGCCTTCGTACAAACGCTGTATAGCACTGCCCGTTAGCTGACTGAAACCTTCTTGGCGAGTAGTTTCGTTGACCGTACGCAACAAAAGAGACTTACCAAGGTCGATGTTTCGTTCTTCGGCATCCAAACGTACGTAGCGGTACTGGTTTTTGGCTGCGCGTCCATTGGTTAATTTTACGAGTGATGCTGGTTTTTTAGGGTCAATTTGCCAAATATCAAAACGGTCATATACCAACAAATACTGGTCGTTTTTCGTCCAGCCTGCTATGCCATACGGATTAGGAAAATCGGGGTGGTCGTCTTCTTCGTCGGCGTAGCTAACGTTTTTATTGCTGGTCAACTGAATGGTTTGATTGGCGGCGACATCGTACGCAAACCAAGCGGTGTCAGGGTTAGAGAACCAATACAAAAATTTGCCTTCGGGCGACGTACGTACATTGCCTTCTATTTTCTCTTTGGCTAATTTCTTAGCCCCATCTCGTACACTGATGATGTAGGCATCTTCTTTGGGGTTCCAATCCCAGTGTTGGTTTGAATAACGGCGATTAGAAGTCCCGACGACAAAGTCAGCATTCCCCTCGTTAACAAGCTCTACTTCGGGGACTTCGAGGTTGCCTAGTTGCGTCAATTTTAAGTCGTTAAGGTGAGCAACGGCTAGGTATGACTTCTTTTTGTCGCGTTCAAGGCTCACTTTTTGTTGCGTTTGAAGGCGCTCGTCTTGCCAGTGCCAAACCTCTACGTTAACCGTTTCTTCAGGAAGTAATGTAGTGTCCTGAACGATGGGTTTAGGATTGGTTCCGAAAAACAATTTAGACCCATCTTTGGCAAAACGAGGGGTGAATTCGCTGCTTACAAGCCAGCCTTGAGCGGCAGGTTGATTGGTTTCGTCGGCGAGGCGAGCGGCAGTTGCCTGGCCTGCTTTCCAATAAAATAGCTTGGGAAGACGAATTTGGGTTTTGCTATTGGTATCTAGGTCGGTAATAAAAGCGAGTTGTTCGCCGTTTTCATCAAACGCCAATTTTTTGAACTTGTGTTTGGTGTGTCCTTCGTAGACCTGTTGAAGTAGGTTGGAAGCAGGTTCAAATACATAAACTCCCGCTTTAGTAGAATCGCTGCCCGTGGTCGAAAAGGCCAACCGTTTGCCATTTTTTGCCACTTCGTAGTCGGTGACAAACGAAAAAGCGCGTTCGGTGCTGGTCTTGAGCATACGAGTTACTAGCCGATACCCGTTTTCATCCGATTCACGTTTGCTGCGTTTGGTAGGTACTTTTTTGGTGGTATCGGGTTTTACTTTAGGGCTTTCTCCTAAAAACGCTACCCATTCACTGCCTTTTTCGGGTAACTTAAATGACTGAATGGCAGGAAATTTGCTGAGTTTTTTGGTCGAAAGGGCATAGATCCCTAGCGAGTCCTTCGGCATTTCGTCTTTTTTCTTTTTAGCCCGTTTGGCTGCTTTGGTAGCGCTCAATTGAGGCTTGATTTTGAAGATGGCAAATTCCGAATCGTTCGAAAAGCGCAATTCGCCACCGCGAGCTACTGAATCGGTTTGGTTGGTGACAAAATGTTGAAAAACGACTTTCCCGTCGCCTTCTTGGGGATTGAGGGCATACCCAAACCACTGTCCGTTGTTGCTGACGATGCGCTCAGGAATATCCTTCCAAAAGTCGTACACATCGTGAGTAAGGGCTTTTTTTTCAATCGGCGCGGGGGGCGGCGTTGTCTTTTTGGGTTTCTTTTGGGCGAAAGCAGTATAACAGCCCAATAGAAATAATGAAGTGTAAAGGAGAAGTTTTTTCATGAAAATGAGCGTATTTAGTATTCAAAAATACGGTAATGAAGCGTTTTATTGGTAAATTATCCTCAATTTTGCGACATAATCTCAAACTTCTTAGTCGAAACTGATGAAAATTGCCATTGTAGGTTGCGGAAACATGGGAATGGCCTTTGCCAAGTCGTTTTTGCAATATGATTTAGTAAAAAAAGAAAACCTTCTTTTGATTGAAAAAAGCGCCAATCGCGCCGAAAACCTGCGAACCGAAAACACGGGTGTGGTTGTCGAAACCATCAGTGCGCACGTGGGTGAGTACGATGTCGTGATTTTGTCGGTGAAGCCGCAAGATTTCGGTATGGTTCAGGACGCCTTGCGGGAGGTACTTCAACCGCAGCAAGTGGTTTTGTCAATCATGGCGGGGATTCCGATTTCTACCATTCAAGAAAGCCTAAATCACCGTTTGGTCATCAGGGCCATGCCTAATACCCCCGCCATGTTGGGAATGGGTATCACGGGCTTTTCGGCGGCGAAAGAGTTGAGTTTTGCCCAATTGCTAAAAGTCGATAACCTTATCAATGCCACGGGGCGCTCGGTGTTTTTGGAGGACGAGTCTATGCTTGATGCCGTAACGGCTTTGAGCGGTAGCGGTCCTGCGTATTTCTATTATTTGGTCAAAGCGATGGTGGAAGCAGGTAAGCAGATGGGTTTTGAGGAGTCGATGGCGACCTTGCTAGTGAAGCAAACCATGCTGGGCTCTTTCCACCTTATTAATAACGCCGATAAGAGCCTCGATGATTTAATTAAAGCGGTGGCTTCCAAAGGTGGAACCACCGAAGCCGCGCTTCGCGAGTTTGAGGCAGGTAGCCTTGCCCAAACGCTCCAAACGGGGATTTTGGCTGCCGAACGTCGTGCTAAAGAACTCTCAAAAGGATAGTGCGCGTGGTGTAAGATTTATTATCAAAAAAAAAAACGGGACTTCCCAACGTTCTGGTGCTTTGGGAAGTCTTACCTTTATAGATTGCATAATTTCAACGAAGCCTTTTCGTTTGTTTTACATGAAGCATATTGTACGCATTCTAGTTGTATTGTTTTTGGTGCTGGGAGAAGGGCGTGCGCAAACCCCCTCGGCGGTTCGTTTTGTGCGTAATCAAGGCCAATGGGACGCCGACGTACGTTACCGTGCCGATATTCCAGGAGGTTATTTGCTCCTCAAAGAAAAATCGTTGATGTACGTATTTCAGGAAGAAAACCCGTTGCGAAGTATTCATACTACGGGTGAGCGCCTATCCAATGTACGTACAAGTTCGTTGGTCAATGGACACGCTGTTGAAGTACTATTTGAGGGTGCGTCTTCGGCTATAAAAATGAAAGAAGACCACTCAAATGCTGCTAAGTTTAACTATTTTTTAGGCAATGACCCTAGCAAATGGGCGCAAAATGTGCCTTCGTTTGGCGAGATTGTCTATGAAGATGTCTATCCTGGCATCGACTTTAAAATGTATGCTTTTCGCCAAACCCTCAAATACGAGTTTTTGGTGGATCCTCAGGCTGATGCCTCTAAAATTAAGCTTCGTTACGAGGGTAGTAAGTCGTTAAAGTTGGAAGATAATCAATTGGCGATTGAAACTTCCATCAATACGTTTCGGGAGTTAAAACCTTATACTTACCAAGAAATCAACAACCGTACCCGCGAAGTAGTAGCTCATTATCAGTTAGATGGAAATCAGTTGTCGTTTAACTTTCCCAAAGGATATGACCGTACACAAGCATTGACGATTGACCCTGAGCTGGTATTTTCGACTTTTTCGGGTTCGTTTGCCAACAACTTTGGGCATGCCGCTACCTACGACGAACAAGGAAACCTGTATTCAATTGGTACACTTCACTCGACGGGAGCTTTCCCAGCCACTGCAGGAGCGTTTCAGCGCCAAGCAACTTTGAGTGTGGACATGGGCTTGCTTAAGTTTAGCCCCGATGGAACTCGCCTTCTTTATGGAACTTACATCGGAGGCTCAGATACCGATGTACCTCATAGTATGATTGTGAACAATAAAGGCGAGTTGGTGGTGTTTGGAACAACTTCTTCCCAAAACTTCCCATTATCAGCAGGAGCTTATCAGACACGGTTTGGTGGGGGAACTCCCGTGGAGCCTGTTGGGGGATTTCAGTATACCAACGGTAGCGACATTTTTGTGTTAAAACTCAGTGCCGACGGGTCAACATTAGTCGCAAGTACGCTGGTTGGTGGAAATGGCAATGACGGGATTTGCCGCACCTTTGATTTTAATTTGATAAACTACAGCGATGAGTTTAGGGGAGAAGTAGTGGTAGATGAAAAAGACAATGTGTATGTGGGGACTTCGACGAACTCGACCAATTTTCCAACGGCTAACCCCACCACGGCTCAGTACGGTGGTGGTCGTCAAGATGCAGTGGTATTTAAGCTAAGTTCAGACCTCAGAACAATGATTATGAGTACTTACTTGGGTGGCACAGCTGCTGACGGAGCCTATGGGGTAAAATGGGCTCCATCGGGTGCCTTATACGTCGCTGGCTTGACTCGAAGCTCAAATTTGCCCGCCAAAACGACCGCATTCAAAAGTACTAAAAGTGGCGAAGAAGATGGTTTTGTGGCTAAGTTTGTAAATGACAAACTCGACCAACTTACTTACCTCGGGACGGATAGTTCGGACGTTGCGTATTTGTTGGACGTGGATGCTGAAGAAAATGTTCACGTTTTTGGACTAACGCGTGGGCGTTATCCTACCACAGCAGGGGTTTATAGTAATACCAACGCGGGACAGTTTATTCATGCTTTAGATAAAACACTTTCGCGAACATTATTTTCAACCACTATCGGCTCCTCAAGAGCAAGACCCGATATTGCACCGACAGCCTTTTTGGTCAATGAATGTGGGAATATTTATTTGTCGGGGTGGGGAGGAATTGTTAATTCTCGAAATGGCTATAATCCCACAAGTAGTACAATTGGCCTTCCAACAACGCCTGATGCGTATCGACAAACTACCACAGGAAGCAACTTCTATATCGCTATTTTAGAAAAGGGGGCTAAATCGTTGCTTTACGGTACATTTATTGGAAGCACAGTATCAAGTTCTGATGGTGACCATGTGGACGGTGGGACGAGCCGTTTTGCTAAAAATGGGGTAATTTATCAGGCCACTTGCGTATGCCGCCAAGCTAACTTCCCTTCGACTCCCAACGTGTGGGCAGTGAACCGTAACAGTGCAGATTGTAACAATGCGGCTTTTAAATTTGATATTGACCGTCTCAAGGCTGATTTTGATGTGTACCAAGGTTCGGCCAAAAACGTACTTTCGGGGTGCGTGCCTATGACATTAGAATTCTTAAATACAAGCGAAGGGGGAAAGACGTATACGTGGTCGGTACAAGGAAATAACATCTCACTAGACCCGTTGAAAGCCACGTACACTTTTAATCAGCCAGGTGAATACCGCGTGACATTACGGGCATCTAATCCCCTGGTTTGTCGTGGGCAGGATGTAGTGACAAAAATTATCAAAGTGGGCGTAAGCAAAGCTGCTGCTAGTGGGGATACCACGGTTTGTAGCAATGTAGGCGTACCGCTCAAAGCCACGGGTGGGTTGAAATATTCGTGGACTCCTGCGGCGGGTTTGAGCAATCCTAACATTGCCAATCCCATTGCGAAAGTAAATGCTACAACCAATTTTATCTGTACCATTACGGATTCGGCATGTGTCGTTACACGTACCGTAACCGTCAAAATCAACAATGATAAACCTGATTTTGCGGCATTTAAGGATACTACAATTTGTGTAGGACAAAGTGCCGTTTTGAGCGCTCAAGGTAATGCCACTCGTTATCGCTGGACTCCTTCGTTGACGTTGAGTGACTCAGTCGGAACGCGAGTAATGGCCAAACCGTTGGTGACAACAGTCTACACCGTGACGGGGCAATATGCCGATGGCTGTTTACCACAAAAAAACATTACTGTACGAATCGATAACAACAAACCTGATTTTAGGGTAACTCCCGATACAACAGTATGTGCGGGACAAACGGCCATGTTGTTAGCGCAGGGAGCGGGTACAATCCGTTGGAAAGCTTCACCGACGTTGTCAGATACTACTGTAAAAAACCCCATTGCATCTCCTTTGCAAACCACCACGTATACCGTGACAGCGGTGTATCCTGATGGTTGTAAACCAAGCAAAACGGTAACAGTAAATGTGGAAAGTGGCCCGCAAAATACGAGCTTTGAAGTAGTACCTACGTACGCTTGTGGAAAATCAACGATGGTACAGTATGTCAATAAAACAACTGGTGCTTCTCGCTATGAGTGGGATTTTGGCAATGGCGTAAAATCAGGGGTAGCAGCTCCTGCGGCGTTGGATTATACTCAAAATGGAATCTATCAAGTAACGCTCAAAGCGTATTCGCCGAGAGGGTGTGCGAGTACCGTGACGCAGTCGGTGTCGGTATTGAATTTGGATAAAATTCCGAACGTAATCACCCCCAATGGCGATGGCAAAAACGATACTTTCGTGGTAGGCGCTCCAAATACCCGAATTGAAATTTTTAACCGCTGGGGGAAACGCGTTTTCGCTAGTGACAACTACGCCGAAGATTGGGGAAAAGGTGTTTTAAATGGTACTTATTACTACCAACTCACGCTGCCAGGCAATTCGATTTGTAAAGGCTGGATTCAAGTAATTGAATAGGAACGAATGACGAATTTTGACTAACGATATTGGAACAAAAAAGCGGACGAAAGCCGCTTTTTTGTTTGTGTGTGGTTGCTCACAATCTCAACACGAATGTTTAGTCATCGCTACGACGACCGAGCAATAAGCTTGCGTAATAAAGCAAATTAGCTAAAGCACCCAATGCAGCGACTACATAGGTAAGGGCGGCCCATTGGAGGGCGTCTTTGGCCATTCCGTATTCGTTACGATTGACAACCCCGCGTTGTTCAACCCACGCCAAGGCGCGGCGGCTTGCATCAAATTCGACAGGAAGGGTAATCATGGCAAACAAGGTTACCCCTAAGTTGGCAGCGACTAAAATGGTTAAAATAGTAGTGCTAACAAGGCCTTGGTTGTAGAAAATGAATCCACCGATAAACATCATCGCCATGTTGAAAAAGTTCAGGATGTTGCTACACACCTGTACCACAGGTACTAAAGCCGAACGCATCTGCAAAGGGCTATATGCTACTTTATGTTGTACGGCGTGCCCGCATTCGTGGGCAGCTACGGCAGCAGCGGCTACGCTACGCCCATAATAGACATCAGCACTCAGGTTAACGGTTTTGTCGGCAGGGTTATAGTGGTCGGTGAGCATGCCTTCTACTTGGGTGATACGCACATCGTAGATGCCGTTGTCACGAAGCATTTGGGCAGCAATGTCAGCACCACTCATGCCGTTCATTAATCCTACCTGCGAGTATTCGGTAAATTTGCTTTTTAGACGCCACTGGACAATCATACCAATGACCATAAAGACAATTCCAATGAGAATTAAACCACCCATGTTTGTTTAAATTTTTGCTGTCAATAACTTTTTTTAATCTTCTCGATAAGGGAAGTCGTAGAATAGCCCTTCACTAACGGAATGGTTTTTACGGTTCCTCCTCGATTAACAACAAAATCCGCACCAACGATGTTTTCTACTGTATAATCGTCGCCTTTGACCAAAATATCAGGACAAATTGTCTGAATTAGCTCCAGTGGCGTAGGTTCTCCGAATAAAATGACAGCATCCACAAACCCCAACGAGGCCATTAAACGGGCGCGGGCATATTCGTTTACGACGGGGCGGAGAGGGCCTTTTAGCTTACTTACCGAGGCGTCAGTGTTGAGGCCAAGCACCATTCTATCGCCTAAGTTACGGGCTTTTTCGAGGTAGTCGATGTGCCCCAAGTGAACGATGTCAAAGCATCCGTTAGTAAATACAATTTTTTGACCTTTTGTTTGCCATGCGCGGGCGGCTTGCGCACCTTCTTCCCACGATAAAATTTTAGCGGCGGAGTTAAACATAAGATTGTTACGATTAACAGTTAACAATTTAGACAGATAACATTACTCTACTTCGGTTTTTGGGCTTTTTACGAGGGTGATGATAAATGAAATTCCGCCTAGAATTAGCATCAAAATCATTTGAGTACCGTGGATGTAAGTTGCGAGGGCAAGGCCATCTTCTTCCGATAATCCGTAAAGTACCAATGCGCTACTTACCAACATATGATAGGTGGAAGTTCCTCCTGGTGTTGGTGCCGACATCCCCAAACCTCCCACGACCAGAACAGTTAACCCTGCTAATAGAGTGAGATGGGAAGACTCGGGCAGTACAAAAAAGCAAACGTAAGAACTCAGAAAATACATAATCCAAATCAGAACCGTATGGAATACAAACGCCCACGGATTCCGTAGTTTTCGGGCGCTCAATAAGCCCTCAATGAGACTCAGTACGAATCCTTCGATTTTGGCAAAAAGCGAATTTTGACGCAAACGGTCGGCATTTTTTTGGTAAAACCACCACGCAGTCCCCAAAAAACCTATTCCTAGTACCGCCAAACCTCCCAAAAGGGCTATTCGACTGCTGCCACTTCCATGGCCTAATCTTAGCTTTTCGCCAAACAATTCCATGAAAAAATTGCTCAAACGACCAAATTCGAGCACAAATGCGAGGCCAATCAAGAACAAAAGTGTCATAACGTCAAATACGCGCTCGGCCACTACGGTACCAAAACCGACGTTGATGGGTACTTTTTCGAGGCGATTGAGCGTGCCGCAGCGGGTCACTTCACCTGCCCTCGGAATGAGTTGGTTAGCAAAATACCCTGTAAAAACGGCTACGGTCGAGTCGAACGCAGAGGGGCGGTACCCCAGGGGTTCGAGGAGCATATTCCAACGGCAGGCACGGCTCCAAGCGGCAATAATAGTGAAGATGGTAACTAAAATTAGCCAGCTGTGATTGGCATATTTAATTTTCCCCCACATCTTATCTAATTCCTGGTCATTAAAAAGGTACCACATCAACCCACCTGCTACGGCAAGCGAAAGGCAGTATTTGAGAATATTTTTCATTATATGTTCTTTGTAGTGGATAGTCCATGGGTCTACGGTTAATAGTAGATTGCTTGTTTTCTATGGACTATTATCGACTGTTACCTATAAAACTCCGTTATTTTCGTCGGGGAAAACGATTTTTGGTTTGAAGGTCTTGGCTTCTTCTTCGGTCATCATTCCGTACGAAATGATAATGACGACGTCGCCCACTTGGGCTTTGCGGGCTGCAGCACCATTGAGGCAAATAATGCCCGTATTGCGCTCTCCTTTAATGACATACGTGATGAGCCGTTCGCCATTGTTATTGTTGACTACGTGTACTTGTTCGTTTTCCAAGATACCCGCCGCTTCCATGAGGGCTTCGTCGATGGTGATGCTTCCTACGTAATTGAGTTCGGCTTGCGTTACTTTAACACGGTGGATTTTTGACTTAAAAAGGGTAACAAACATTGTTGTTTGGATTGTTTTCGCGGCAAATTTCAGTCTAAAAAACTATATTATCAATCAAGCGGACTTTTCCAAGGTGGGCTGCAATACACAGCGCGGTTTGTCCTTCGGGTTGTAGCTTATTAACATCTTGCAGACTGAAAGCATTCACAATCTCAAAATATTCTAAACGAAAAGCGGGTTGTTGAGCAAAGTGTGTATTTATCCAGCCTTTTACTTCGGCGGGAGTTCGTCCAGACAACAGTTGTGATTTAGCGGTACTTAACCCCGCGTAAATGTGAGGGGCAATGGCGCGCTCGTCGACTGTAAGGTTGCGATTGCGCGATGACATCGCCAGTCCGTCTGCTTCGCGAAGGGTAGGGTGAGGGTGAAGCTCTATTTGAAATCCTAAATCAATCATCATGCGGCGTACAACCGCCACTTGTTGTAAGTCTTTTTGGCCAAAATAGGTACGGTCGGGCTGAACGACGTTGAACAATTTGGAGACAACGACGCCCACACCGTTGAAGTGACCAGGGCGAAATTTGCCTTCCATGACACGTTCCAAATCTCCAAAATCGAAGGTTAAAAGGGGCTTTTCAGGGTACATTTCTTGAACGGACGGCGCAAAAACGGTGTCGCAACCAATGGTTTGGAGCAATTCACAGTCGGTTTCTAGCGTACGAGGATACCGAGCGAGGTCGTCGGGGTTGTTAAACTGAATCGGGTTGACAAAAATACTGCAAACCGTCAGGTCGTTTTGGGCGTTGGATGCCTCAATGAGCGACAAATGTCCTTCGTGAAGCGCACCCATCGTGGGGACGAATCCAACAGATTTGCCTTGTGCCCGTTCAGCCAGCAAGTAGGCTCGCAAATCGGCTATAGTGGGGAAAATGTGCATTTTAGGTTTCTATTTCTTATAAATAAACCAAGCCCAAGCAATCAACACAAATTGAATGGGTAAGCGCACTAACGCGGCTTGGTGGCTACCAATGGCAGGTTTTTCTTTAAAAACATCGATGACGTGTAACGGCAAGAAAAGGAGCATTAGTACTAAGATGCCAAGCACTGCAAGTGGGCGAAAGCGGGGTACAAATGTACTGGCTCCTACCGCAATTTCTAACAGACCTGCCATGTAGTTAATCGCTGCTTGGGGGAGGAAATCGGGAATGAATGGAAAAAACATGGCTGGCTTTAAAAAGTGACTAATGCCTGCAAAAATCATCACGGCTCCGAAGAGAAATATTAAAACCAGTTTTGCTTTTTTCATTTGCTTAGAAGTAGTTAATCGTTATTTATTAACTGTATAATTGTGTTAAAACTCCGTCGGAACATTGTTTAAATCCATAGAAACTGTGTCTAATTTGTACCATCCGTGTGCTATTTTCGGTGATTGTAGCACACGGATGAAAAAAAAGCTTCGGATACAGTACGATTTCCCCGACTAGCACGCAGAAAGTTAATTTTTTAAAAATCCGTTGTCAACTTTCCAGTTTTTCTTATCCGAACGCAATTCGAAATTGGCACGGTCGCCTAGTTTTAGTACCACAGGTTTTCCGCTTTTAGGGTCGAGCAGTTGCGCTCCTTGGGCGTCGATTTCTTCGATGCCATAAAACACCGACAAATCGCCGAAATCTTCGACGCTGCTGCGGTAGCTAAAGCCCATCGTATCGGCATTATTGGACTCGTTGCGGTTAATGGCTATGTCAACGGTATAGCTCACCCCGTTGAGCTCCGTACGGGCGTTGCGGATGATGAGGTCAAAGTGGTTTTTCTCGTTTTGCGGGATTTTTTCGTAGTCGTTCCGATTCTGGCGAGTGTATGTTCCGTCGGCGATGGCTTCAAGCGCCGTCAAAATAGCGATAAAGTTCATCTTGCGTAAATACTGCTTTTCAGGGTCATTTTTATACCCGCCTGATTCGATGAGTACCAAACTCGTTCCCCATTTGGCAATGTTATCTCCGAAAGCCCTTGGCTCAAATTCGTCCGAATACCGAGCGATCTGATTGGGAATAAATTTCTGTAAATCGCGGTTCATCCCTACAATGAGCTGCATGGCCCGCTCTCGGACGGAGTTGATGGTACGTTCTTCGTTGTAAGCCGTTGCCAAAAACGAAATCGCGGCTACTTCTTTGGTGTTCCCCACGCTGTACCGAGGGCTTTGGTCGTGAAGGTTGAAGCCAACGAGTGGTTTAAGGGTTTGCTGAAGGTTTTTAAGCAGCTTCGACTCAGGGCATTGAAGACGCACGGCATCGCGGTTCATGTCGATTTCTTGGGCTGTACGGCGCTGCCAACGTTCGACCCCGTCGGGGTTGAGCATGGGTACAAAGTAAAGCGTACTTTTTTCCAAAAGCTTTTTACGAAGGTCGTCAAAACCATCGCTGCTGGCATTCAAGAAGTTAAAAATATCGAGCAAAGCCATCGTTGCGGTAGCTTCGTCGCCGTGCATTTGTGACCAAAGAAGCACAGGAGGCGCACCTTTTCCGTATTTGATTTGATAAATTTCACGTCCTTCAAACGATTTGCCTGCTTCGCTTACTGCAAAATTAGGACTTGTTTTGAGGCGTTCGATGAGCGGCACTAAATGGCGATGCTTAAACTCGCGACGTACACTTACGCTTTTTTCTCGAAATAAATCGTGCGCGTCGAAAAGGCGCTGAGCGAGATTACTTTGGGCAATAATGGTTTCAGACATACAAAAAAAAGAAACCACCAATAACAGGTGTTTCATAATCTTAAAGGAGATATTGTGAAAACTCCGCGAAAGTTCAGAACTTTCGCGGAGGTTCGCAAATTAAGGCAATTCAAAACGGATTAATCTTGACAATTTAAGCTTCTGTCGGGCTAGTTCGTGTTTCTGTCGAGGCTTAAAATAATGGATTGTAGGGGTGTTGTATATTTGTACTACTTTATTTAAAGATAATACAAATACTGCTATGGCTAAAAAATATGTACCCTACTTGGGGCTTTTGGTGCTCATCTTTGTGTTTGGTTGCAGTAAAAAGGTTATTGAAACCAAAAAATTTGAACGCTTCAATCCCGTTACAGCCCTTACCAATAATTCATTTTTGAATCCTTCATCAGAGGATTTTCCGTGGGTAAGGTGGAACTTCCCGCCCGAAACAGCTGAGATTGGGGAATTAGAAAAACAACTCGTTGAATTAAAAGACGCAGGTATTGCAGGAGTAGAAATTGGCCAAGGTGGAGAGCCAACCCTGCCCCAAATTGAGGCGATTTTAAGAAAAGCCAATCAAATTGGCCTAAAAGTTAGTTTGAAATACAAAACGGGAGCGCCAACCCCAGGAAGTTTTTTGGCCAAACATAACTACGTACGCAAAACACTAGCCGCCGCAGATACGCTGCTCCAAGCAGGAAGTAATTTCAATGATACGTTGCCAGGAAAAGGGACAATCCTTTCGGTACAGGCGTATGAAGTAGTAAGCCTACCCACAAAAGGCTCGAAAATAGTGACCATCAATCATGCTTCTGCGGTCAACCTGACGGATAAAATAACACAAACCAATGCGACTGGCTTTTTTGGAGGAACGACAACGGGGCGTTTAACTTGGAAAACACCCGAGGGGAAAAATCAATGGGTATTGATTGTATTTCGAGTGCAGACAGTTGATCCTCAGCCCGAAGTGTTTAGTCGAGAAGGTACGGACTTACTTATTAAAGGATATGAATCTTATTGGACTGATGCCATCAAGAACCTTCTAAGGCAGAACGGAGGCGGGGATATTTTTGTAGATTCTCACTCAATCGATGGTTTTGGAGCACCAAGTGATGTATGGAGTAGCAACATGACAAATGAGTTTAAAGCCCGAGCGGGTTATGATTTAATACCTCACTTGCCTGCTTTGATAGATGCTGGAATTGACCGAGTTTGGGGGCCAAGAGGAGGTGGGCTTGATATAGATCATTACTATACCTACAGTAACAAAACCGATACCCGGATTCGGGCTGATTACAACAAGGTCAGAACCGAACTATTTGTGGAGTATCGTATCAAGCCTTTTAGAGACTGGGCCAATAGCTATAATTTGGCACTTAGACTTCAACCAGAAGATGTACCAGTAGTAAACACGCCAGACCAACTGGATGTGACTTATCACCTCGACCGCCCCGAACACGAAACCTTGGCGTCGGGGGATCAAATAGATGTGTACCGACCTATGGCGTCGGCCAATCACATCAGCGGAAATACGTGGTATTCTAATGAACTGGCAGCGGCTCGTTCGTTAAATTATGCCCAAACTTTTCAGGATATTATCGTGAGAATGAACAAATGCTTTGCCAGCGGGCAAACCAAAGGCGTGTACCACGTATATCCTTACACTTTCAATCCTAAGTCTGTATGGCCAGGCTATAATACATTTGCAGAGGCCAACTTTGCCAATAGCTGGGGGCCTCGAAATCCTATTTGGTTTACAGAAGCCAAGACAATCAATACTTGGATGGCTCGCAACGAACAGGTGTTGAAACAAGGTGTGGCAAAAATAGATGTGGCAGTATACATGCAAAACTATTCATTCCCAGCTCCTTTTGTGGCGGGGGTAGGAAATGTACGTTTTTGGAACGACTTGGCTTTGCAGCAAGAAGGTTTTACGTGGGATTATCTCAACCCAACGTTGTTGAATCTCCCTCAACTTACGGCTTCCAATAATCGCTTATATGAAAAAGGACCTGCGTATAAAGCGTTTATTTTGAACGGTTTTTTGCAGTCGGCTTCCGTATTTAATCCTGCTAAAAATACTCTCCCCGTAGCAACGGCTCAAAAGATTTTAATGCTTGCCAAACAAGGTCTTCCCGTAATCATTGTAGGACAGTTGCCATTTAATACGCCAAGTAACAAACCTGAAGAGGATGCAGTACTAAAGGCAGTATTGGAACAACTGATGTTGCAAAAAACAGTACACAAGGCGGCAACCGAAGCTGATGTACCCAAACTGCTAAAATCGTTGGGAATATTTCCTGCTTCAAATCCTGAAAAGCCATCGAATTTGATGACGATGCGTCGCTACGACTCAGCGTCGAAAACGGATTATTACTTTTTGTATAACCAAGGTGATGACCAAATTCCTGCTACTCCCAATGCCAAAGAAGAACGTTATAAAGGCTTGACCACTACGCCAGGAAATATCTTCGAAGAACCTAAAACGGTTAGAGTAAAAGGCTTGAATTATGCCACAAAAATAGGTTCTTCGCTAAAAACCCAAGTGATACTAGAAGGGGCTGGGCAGCCATTTTTGCTGAATGCTTGGTCGGGAGAAATAACTCCTATCGCTCATTATACAACCGACGGTAAACAGGTAACTATGACCGTGGATTTGGCCGTGGATGAATCGATGCTTGTCGGTGTTACTCAGAATGCCACAAAGCTTGGCTTACCGATGGCAGATGTTTATGTCAACGAAACGAATGCCGACGGGGTGAGTCAAACATCGAATGGGGGAGTTTCAATCATTGCCACGAAAGCGGGGAATTATACAACGAAGCTGAGTAATGGACAAACCGTAAAAACGACCCTCGAAGCGCCACTTGATAAAATAGACCTTACGCAAGCAAAATGGAGCTTGAGTGTAGAAGACTGGCAACCACAGCAAAAATATGGGACAACGGGTGCGGCTGGCGCGGAAACGTCAAAGTCGTTGATAACGTTGAATTTGAACTCATTACAACCTTGGCCAGACATTGCTGAGTTGAAAAATGCCTCAGGAGTAGGTACTTATAGCTATGCCTTGAATCTTCCAATGGCGTGGAATAACAGTGATCATGGAGCCACCCTTAGCCTTGGGCAAGTCGTAGATGCGTTTACGTTAAGAGTAAATGGTCAACTTATTCCTACTGACCAACTTAGTGCCAAAGTTGATTTAGGAAGTAGTTTAAAGGCAGGGGAGAATAAGATAGAAATTCGGGTTTCAACAACCCTCAACAATCGACTTCATACGCTGAATAAAGCTGTCGCCGACCGAGGTATCATTCAAGAATATGGATTGGTGGGCCCTGTGATTTTTCAACCGTACAAAAAAGCGACTATTTGGTCGAAGTAAGCAACCTTTGGCAAAGTTCAAAACTTTGCCAAAGGTTTAAGGTTTTTCTTTTATACCTACGTATAATAACGCTGTTGCTGTCAATGGGATATTTAGTTTGTTTAATTACCTTAATCAAAACTTTGGTTTAAATATTGCTGAACAAAATTTTTATAGCACGTTCCCTTGGGTAATTCCTCAAGCAATTCTAGATGAGGCAGATGTAAGGAATAAAATGAGCGAAATCTATTGCGGGGATGATATGGTTAATCATTATAATGGTAGCGCATTTAAACATGCCTATTTTTCTGCTGATATAGCTAGAACGATGGGACAAGTACACGAAGATAGGGAGTCTTGCATTACATGCTCAAATGGACTTGTATAATAACGAATTAGGTATTCAAATTGCATCAGAATTGCCCAGTTCTGCGGGAGATGAAGCCTTAAAAAATGCTATTCTTACTGCAATTATAAATGGTAATGGAAGGCGAATAGCTTTATTAAATGATGGTGCAACGCTAAATTTCATGTTTCCGACAGATGATTCTAATAGGTGTTGGTAGAAAAAATATTTTTTTGGGGGAGTTATTCCACTTGCTTCTTTCACAGTTAGTTGTATTTCTACTACGACTGATGTCTATCATATTGAAAATGCAAGTGAAAAACGAAACTTTACTCCTTTTGTAATGAGTCCTCGTTCATCATTTTACTGCCTGCATGTAAAAGGGGAAATAAATGGCGCGGCCGAATTGCATTTTTTGTTACCAAATCATGATTTTAGTAAAGGGCCGACATGTGATGATTACCACGTAAAGTTAGATTCGGGCAAAGTGGATAAATATATACAAGGGGATTATTTTGGAGGATTTGAGCGACCCAATATCTTTTATCTACCTTGCAACGTCACAAAAGGCCATTTGAACATTGAAATTGCTTTTAATAAAGATTTGAGAAACAACAAGTGATTTACCTTCTCGAAAGTTTAGAACTTTCGAGAAGGTAAATCCAAAACTTTCGGGAAAATTGTAGCTTTATCACCATCTCACCTGTCCATTACCCACCACAACCCACTTCTCTGTTATGAGTTTTTCGAGGGCAAAAGGGCCGCGGGCGTGGAGTTTTTGGGTAGAAATACCAATTTCAGCCCCAAGGCCAAACACACCTCCGTCGGTAAAACGCGTGGAAGCATTGGCATAGACGGCTGCCGCATCCACTTCGGCTAGGAAGCGGTCAACAGCTGCTTGGTTTTGGGAAACAATGGCTTCGGAGTGGCGCGATGAGTAGTTCTGAATGTGTGAAAGCGC
Source organism: Runella sp. (assembly GCA_023254175.1). Classification (GTDB taxonomy): domain Bacteria; phylum Bacteroidota; class Bacteroidia; order Cytophagales; family Spirosomataceae; genus Runella. Next base: position 45,143 of record JALQYJ010000107.1, read on the forward strand.
TTCGTCTAGGCTGTCAACTACTTTTACGGCTAGTTTATAATCCAAAAACTCGCGTCCAAAATCTTGGGGTTGAGCGTGTTGAAGTTTGGGGTAAGAGATGCCTTCAAAAATCGGATACGACGCATCGTCGGCGTACACTTCTACGTTCCACTTGATAAAATCGTCGTTGAGCATAGGCAAAAACTCAGCAGCGATGGCGCGGTCAACAATCAGGCAATCCATTGAGTTGCAGACTGAAGGCCGCGAGACGCGCGCATTGACCACAATATCACGGGCTTTGGCAAGGTCAGCCGTGGACTCAATGTAGCCGTGACATACCCCCGCACCCGTTTCGATGGTGGGAATCAAGGAGTTTTTACGCACAAACTGAATCAACGACTCCGAACCGCGCGGAATGATAATATCGACATATCGCGTGGCCGTGAGCAATTCGGTCACAAACTGACGGTCGGTAGGAAGCAACATCACGGCGCTGGTGTCCACCCCTGCTTCTTGCAGTGCTTGGTGAATCAAACCGACCAAACAACGATTGGAGAAATCTGCCTCTTTACCACCCTTCAGCACACACGCATTGCCCGAACGCAAACACAACGAGGCTACGTCCACCGTCACGTTGGGGCGCGACTCGTAGATAGCTCCTACGACTCCCAACGGTACAGTAATTTTCTTGAGTTTAAGCTCTTGTTCAATCTCTCGTTCCAACAACACCTGCCCCGACGGGTCGGGCAACAGCGCTACGTCGCGGAGGCTGTCGGCTAGTCCCTGAATCCGTTTTTCGTTTAAAAACAAACGGTCTTTTTTCGGGTCGCCATCGGGCATTCGCTCCATGTCTTTCTGGTTTTCGGCCATAATCAGCGCTTGGTGTTCTAGCAGCAAATCGGCGAGGCGATTGAGCAAGGCCGTTTTTTGCTCGCTAGTCAAGCGACGCACTTGCGCAGCGGCTTGTTGCGTGGCTTGAAGTTGGGGTACGATGGTAGTTGTCATAATGAATAAATTGAGCTGCAAATGTCCTGAAAATCGCTCGAAATACCACATAAAAAAGCTAATACGAAACGTTTCGTATAAAAAATTTGGTAATACGAAGCATTTCGTATATATTTGCTACGAAATTATTCGTACTTAGACTATGAAACCAACAGACTCCGAACTTAAAATCTTACAAGTGCTTTGGCAAGAAGGCCCTTGTACTGTACGGCAGGTCAACGAGCGTTTGACTGAAAACCGCGACGTGGGTTACACCACCACCCTCAAATTAATGCAAATCATGTACGAAAAGGGGCTACTGACGCGGGTAGAAGACGCCCGCTCACACGTATATAAAGCCAACGTGAGCGAAGAAGCAACCCAAGCTACGCTGCTTGAGCGATTTGTGGGTACGGCCTTTCGGGGGTCGGCCAGCAAGCTGGTCATGCAAGCACTTGGTTCGCATAAAACCACCCCTGCTGAATTGGATGAAATTCGTAAACTCTTAGACCAAATCGAACAACAGCCATGAAAACGACCACTTTTTTCTCCGAACCCATCACCTCGGCTTTGGGATGGACATTGGTTCACTCTCTTTGGCAAGGGGGAGTGGTAGTCCTCTTTGCCGCAGTTGCGTTGTTTGCCTTGCGTAAGTGCTCCTGCGTGGTGAAGTATTGGGTAGGCATCAGCGGATTAGCTGCCCAAGTCTTTGCTTCGGTGGCGACCTTTGTACTTTATTACCAGCCAGTAAATGCCGTTGCTACATCCTCATTGACAACGCTTCATACGCAACTTTATTGGACCTCGGACATGACCTATGCCAAAGTAGCCTTGCCTTGGTACAAAGAAGTGCTACTGTTTCTCCAACTTCATTTGGATACCATTGTGCTATTTTGGGGCATTGGTGCTTCGGTACTATTGGTGCGTTTGGTGGGAAGCTGGGTGTATGTGCAACAACTCAAAGCTGAAGGTATTCAACTGACTGAGCCTAGCGTACAGTCGTTGTTTCGTCGGGTGCTGGGTACGTTGCGCATTCGTCAAAACGTACATTTGTTTGAGTCGGTGCGTGTCAATACGCCCATGGTGATTGGATTTGTAAAACCTGTGGTGCTGCTTCCTGTAGGCTTGGTTACGGGCTTGAGCTCCAAGCAAATTGAGGCAGTTTTGGCCCACGAACTAGCTCATGTGAAGCGTTACGATTATTTGGTCAACTTACTCCAATCGTTGGTCGAAGTGGTTTACTTTTTCCATCCTGCGTTATGGTGGTTGTCGGGACGCGTCCGTCAAGAACGGGAACACTGCTGCGACGACATTGCCGTAGCCGTTTGTGGTGACAAAATGGCCATGGCCAAAGCCTTGGCCGAAGTAGCCGCTTACCGTTCCACCCTGGCGCTAGCGATGGCTTTTGCCAACAAAAAAGGAGCGATGCTGCACCGCGTCAAAAGAGTATTGGGCGTGACTGAAAAGCCGCAGCGACGTTTAAACGCGAGCGGTTTGTTGTTGGTGTTACTTTTGGTGGTAGGCGTTTCTGTGTATGCTTTTCAGCCGCAGGATAAGCCCAAACAAGAAGCCAAACTTAGAAACACCAGCCATACCTTGAAAGACATGCAATTTGTGATGGATGAACAAGGCAAGTTGATCAAAGTAAAATGGAAAAATCGTTTTTTATCGTCAAAGCAAGTGGCGGAGTTACAACAGCTAAAAGAGCAATTGGCAGAGGGAACGGTAGTGCTTAGTGATATTAAACAGGCTGATTTTAGGGTTATATTGTCTCGGATTACGGAGGTTGAAAAGGAATCATCAACGGGTTTGTCTGCTTTGGGCAACATTTCGCTGGATAACATAGAGCTCATGGAGGCAGTAGAAGATGTGATTGAGCCTGTTGAGACACTGGCAGAAGTTGAAATAGCCGACTCCAATCTAGTCAATGGCAAATGGGTAGAGGTAGGTAGTACATTTGAAGCCAAAATAGACGAGGTAAAAATGGCATATTATCACCGCCAAATAGACAGCCTTCACCGATTGATGGAGCCACAGATGCAAAAAATGAACGAGCTGCGTTTAAGGATGGAACAGTATGAATTTCAGGTAAACGAAGTGGAGCGCAAGCGAGAAGTGCTCGAATGGAAAAAGAACAAAGCCTCCAAAGAACGCAGTCAAATTCTGGAAAAACGTAGCCAGTTGCTTCACCAAGAAAATGCGGCCAAAAAGCTATCAGACGACCAGATTGAAAAGGCATTGGTGCAGTACGAAGAACAGGTGAAACAGTTTGAAAGCCAAATGCAGCAGTTTAACAAGCAGATGGCCGAATTGTCGGAGCAGGAGAAGGCCGCCCGCAAGCCCATCGAGGAATTGGAAGAGCAACAACGTAAGTTGGAAGTCGTGAACGAGAAACTTTCTGAGAAGATAGAGCGCTATTCGAACGAAATGGAGAAATTGTATCCACCGCCACCACCACCGCCAGCTTTCCGTGTGCGTGCAGTGCGAACTTCCCGCGCCCCTCGTGCGGTTCGGACGCCCGCATCTGCGGTGAAGGCCGTGGGTCCCACTGCGCCTAAAGGCACAGGAACGCCTCCGCCACCTGCCAAAAAGAAGAAGTAATTAGCCTTAAAAATACCCTTGAAAGCGCTCGGTTTGCTACCGAGCGCTTTCTTTGTAAGAGACTATTTGATAAAAACCCTAGTTTATTTTTGGGAGGCTGTCAAAAATGCGCTTATTTTGCTCACTTACTATGCACACTTGTGAAGAAAAAAACTACTCTATTTAACATAAAAGACCTCGTCGTATATTTTTTGATTGCAGGTACTGGGGCTGTTGTTCAGCTTGCTTCTGGGAGTTTTTTCCGTAACTACGTTGATTTTTACACTTCGGTTTCGTTGGGTTATATCGTATCGTTTTTTGTCGGTTTTGTGTTAACAAAACTTTTTGCCTTTGATGCCCGAAATACCAATCAGACCCGCCGTGAGATGGTCAAATTTGGCATTGTAGCGTGTTTGTCTTTTGGGATTACCGTTGGTTTGTCAGCTTTATCGCTGGAACTTTTTCACGCATCAAGTCCCACAGATTTTATCTACTTAATCCCGTTTGATTTTATTCCTGCTAAGTCAAGGGAAATCAACGTGACCGAAGCTACGTCTACCTTGGTAGGGATGGGCTTTAGTTTTGTGAGTAACTTCATTTTGCACAAAACTTTCACTTTTCGCAGCACAGGTTTCTACGACCGCGCCAAGGCTGTGTTGAACTTAGGCCGAAATTAAGCCGCACTGACCCAACTATTTCCCCGATTCACGTACAAATTGGGCTGATTCACGTAATAGAATTGATGGAAAGTACCTCGAACGCGTCAAAAGCTACGTACAAAAATTGTCTTTCCTGAGCCTAAAAGTAACGTTTGAGCGCTCGCTCGAAAAGCTTATGCTTGATGAAATCCTGTACATTGAAGGCATGGGAAACTATCGAATGATTCACACAGTTACCCAGAAAATTATGACGTTGCAGACCTTCACTGATTTTGAACAAGAGCTGCCGCCGAGTCTTTTGTGTCGGGTGCATAAGTCGTATATGGTGACGAGTGCGAAGATTGATTCAGCGGTCATTCCGATTTCGGATAGCTACTGACAAACGTTTTTTTCGCTCATCGGGCAAGCCTGAGTTTATCCCATTTGTAAGGTGGTTCGTTTCGTCCCATATTTTTAGAACATCTCCGTAAAAAGTTGATTTTTGCGTTGAACGTTGGGGTTGTGAGTAACCCCCAACCACTGTGAGTCAGGTTGTTCACAACCTGACTAATGACTGAGTTACCCAAATTTGAAACCCATGATTGCCATTGCCATAGACGACGAGCCCAAAGCGCTAGACATAGTGCGCGTTTTTGTCCAAAAAGTACCCTACTTGGAGCTGGGTATAGTGGTTTTTTTAGAAGAAGTTTGTAATTTTCAGTCAGAAATTTCTACTTAAACCTAACCAATTACTACAATGAAATCTTTACAAATCAATTATTTGGCCGTACTAGTGGCAGCAATAGTCACATTTATCTTAGGCGCTATTTGGTACATCACCTTTAGCGATGCTTGGATGAAGCTTGCAGGGCTAACCCAAGACCAAATTATGGCAGGTGGTGGGAGCACACCCTCATATATTATCAGTTTTGCGACTTATATTTTGGGAGCCTATGCCATGGCTTCACTCTTCAAAGCAATGAATGTAAAAACAGCTCAGAAGGGGCTATTGTCTGGTCTATTGATTGGGACATTGTTGATTGGAGGAAATATTTTTACAAACAATGCGTACGAAATGAAACCTATCGGACTTTCGGTGCTCAATGCGGGCTTTAGTAGCGTTAGTGGGGCTTTGATGGGGGCTATTTTGGGAGCTTGGCGAAAGTATAAATAAGATTTTACGAAAGGGAACGATAAAAAAGCGTCGGCAGGCTAAAACTGACCGACGCTTTTTGCTATTATTGCACAAAAACCATAACCTAGAACTACTCAATGTCTAAACCTTCTAACCAAAATACCCTCTTTGGGCTTCCCGTGATTGTGGCCGCACTGGGCTACTTTGTAGATATTTATGATTTGTTATTGTTTGGAATTGTACGTGTACCTAGCCTCAAAGATTTGGGCTTAAGCGAACAAGAGGTATCGGCCGTAGGGGCTTCCATTATCAACTGGCAAATGGGAGGTTTGTTGCTTGGCGGAATCATTTGGGGAGTATTGGGCGACAAACGTGGCCGTCTTTCGGTGTTGTTTGGGTCAATTATTACTTATTCCGTTGCTAACATTCTTTGTGGATTTATTCAGGATACGTCTTTTTTACCAGCTACCGATTTATATAAATACTTACGTTTCATCGCAGGAATTGGATTGGCGGGTGAACTAGGGGCTGGGATTACCCTTGTTTCGGAAATTTTACCCAAAGAACTTCGTGCCATTGGAACATCGTTGGTGGCAGGAATTGGCCTTTTAGGGGCTGTCGTGGCCTATTTTACAGTTGAGATATTCGGCGATTGGCGCATTGCTTACTTTGTGGGCGGAGGGCTAGGATTTGGCCTTCTTTTACTTCGGGTTGGCGTTATTGAATCAGGGATGTTCACAGAAGTTTCCAACAAAAAACACGTTGCGAAAGGCGATTTTCTTTCGTTTTTTACCAACTGGGACCGCTTTGTACGCTACATGAAATGTATCGGCATTGGCCTTCCAACGTGGTTTGTGATTGGTATTTTAGCCACGTTTAGTAACGAATTTGGCAAAGCCTTGGGCATCACCGAAGCCATTAAGCCTGGACTAGCCATTATGTGGTGCTACGTAGGTTTGGCTAGTGGCGATCTGGCCAGTGGGTTTATTAGCCACTATTTTCATTCGCGTAAAAAAGCCGTGGCAGTGCTGATGGCGTTTTCGGGCGTATTTAGTATTGTGTATTTGTTTGCGGGTGTTCAATCTTCGACTATGCTTTATGCCCTTTGTTTGTTGATGGGCTTTGGCATTGGCTACTGGGCCATGTTTGTGACCATCGGTGCGGAGCAATTTGGGACAAACCTTCGGGCAACAGCTGCTACGACGGTTCCCAATATGGTACGCGGAATGGTGATTCTGATGACGACGTTGTTTGCGGGTTTCAAAACAGGCTCGTTGGATGTCTTTGGTTGGTTCTCGCTCACTGTTCCTCAATTGGGCGTCATCGGAGCGGGTACGTTGGTAGGGATTTTGAGTTACGCTTTAGGGTTTTACTCCACCCTCACCGTTCCCGAAACTCACGGCAAAGACCTTGACTTCGTAGAAATCTAAGAGGATGAAATATCGTGCTCTTTTTACCTTGCCCGTCATTGTATCGGCGCTTGGTTTTTTTGTAGACGTGTACGACCTACTCATTTTTAGTATTGTACGTGTTCCAAGCCTTCAATCGCTGGGTTATTCGGAAGCCGAAGTCTCTAAAATTGGAACGTTTATCTTCAACTGTCAGCAAGCAGGTTTGCTGGTAGGTGGGATTTTATGGGGAATTTGGGGCGATAAACGCGGTCGTTTGTCGGTGTTGTTTGGATCTATCATTACTTATTCGTTGGCCAACATTGCCTGCGGTTTTGTCGAAGACCCCAATTTGTACGCTTTGCTGCGATTTGTGGCGGGGGTAGGGTTATCGGGAGAAATTGGTGCAGCTATGACCCTCGTGACCGAAATTGTCCCCAAAGAGATTCGAAGCCTTGGTCCGACGTTGGTGGCAGGAATTGGGTATTTGGGGGCAGGTGCGGCGTACTTGACCCAAGAATGGTTTACGTGGCGGACGGCCTACATGGTGGGCGGAGGCATGGGCTTGTTGCTGCTGCTGTTGCGAATTAGCGTGTTTGAGTCGGGGTTGTTTTTGCAACTGAAAGAAACCAACGTCTCCCGAGGCAATTATTTGTATTTTTTTAGCAGTTGGCCGAGGCTGGTCAAGTATTTTCGTTGCGTGCTTATTGGCGTCCCGACTTGGTTTGTGGTAGGAATATTGGGTACGTTCGGCAATGAGTTTGGGAAAGCGTTGGGCATCGACGAAGGGATTTCGCCTGGTAAGTGTGTGATGTTTATCTACTTTGGCCTAACCGCAGGCGACTTCTTTAGCGGGCCGCTGAGTCACTGGCTAAAGTCCCGACGAAAGGCCATCCTATTTTTGCTTTTCATTGGGGTAATTTTTGTTGGACTTTACCTCTTCGGAGGTGTTAGGTCGGCCAATATGCTCTATGTAGTGTGCTTTTTGGCGGGAATTTGTACGGGCTACATTGGCCTGTACCTGATGATGGTGGCCGAACTCTACGGTACCAATCTACGCGCCACAGCCACCACTTCGGTACCGAGCGTAGTGCGAGGAATGGCTATCCCGATGACGTTGGCTTTTCAAGGGTTAAAACCTTCGTTTGGAGCGCTGGGCGGAGCGGCGTTATTAGGAGTGTTGTGCTATGGTTTAGCCCTATTAGCCATCTATAAAACCGACGAAACCTTTGGCCGTAGCCTGGATTTTGTGGAAGAGTAGGGGGTAGAAAAGGCAATTATACCCAAAATACGATTATCGAAGGCTCACTTCGCCGTATTTTGAGACTATTTTGACTTTGGTGCTTTTACCGCTGCCAATTTTTCCTACGTATTGTTTGGTCATTTTTGGGCCGCGGTTTTCATTGTCTTTGCGCTCGTCATCATTTTGAGTGAACGATACTTTGCGGTCGTTGGGATATTTGAAACTGCCATAGCTCACCGTGACGTCGAAGTTACATTCGTTGTTTTCCATTGGAATTACCACGGATGAATAATTGGCCAAAATATCAACATTATCGGCCGATTGCGTCAGTTGGTCGATGCGGAAGCCGCCTGAGAAACTAAGCTTAATTTTGCTCGAACCTTTGAGCATACCAATACGTCCACCCGAATAGCTGATTTGGCCATCTAGGGTTTCTACTTCGCCGATTTTCATTTTGCCAAACTTGTTGTTGAGCGTGATATTTTCTGCTTTTTCGAGTTCGAGGGTCGAATACGAAATATCGAGGTTGCCGTTGGCGATTTGCTGAATTTCCGCTTTACCGTACGATACGTTAATGTCATTTTTGCTACCTACCAAATCGTTGGCCATAAAAGTGCCGTACTTAGAAACGACTACCAACGGCGCTTTGAACTTAGGGATATTGGTATTTCCAAAACGATTTTTAACCGTCAAAGGCGTATTTTTTGGCATCGACACGTTGTAGTCGATTTGCACAAAATTCTTTTCGTTGTTGGTGTTCCAACCCCACCCGTTTGAATTGTTCGATTTGTTAATAATGGTACGGACACTGATTTGGTTGCCTTCACGTTTGTCTTCAATCACTACACCGTCAAGATATTCTTGGGCACGGTCATCGCTGCTTGAGTTGGCAATAATGTGAATGTCAATTCTTATTTCGTTTTTGTCCCAAAGATTCACTTTTACCTGCCCAAACTGATTGTCGAGCAATAAGTTGTCCTTGGACGAAGTATCGTAAATTTTAATCACCGATTTTTTCTTTTCAATGGTGCCCCATTCGTGAGCCGTTGCTCCAAAGGCAAAAAACAGACAAAAAGCTACAAAAAAGATACTTACCAATCGCTGACGGCTGATCGCTAATTGCTGATAATTACATGATTTTATCGTTTGCATGGTTGTTCTTGTTTTTGATACGTTGGATGATGTCCAACTGTTGGTTTAATAAATCAATCTGCCATTGTAGGTTCTGAATCATGGCCTGAATCACCACTTCTTGGTTGGGGTTCTTCGGAAGGTCAGATTTCAGGTTTTGGTAGGAGCGCTCAAGTTGATCCAGTTCTACGGCAAATTCTTTATACAAATTAGGGTTACTTTCAGTCATTTGGCGAAGCTCATCCCGTTTGGTATCAATCAATTGGGTGTATTGACTGACTTGTTTGGCAAACGCAGGATTACTCAGGGCTACTTCGGGGGCTTCCGTAATACCGTAATTTTGATTGATACGGTAGCCAAACCACCCTAAGCCAATTACCAAAGCAATGGAGGCTGCAATGCGCCAGTCGAGGTTTCGCCATGTCTGTTTGAAGGAGCGAGACGCACTTATTGGCTGGGTAGTTTCTTGCACAACTTTGGGCGTTTCTTCGGCGGGTAGTTGTTGACTCAACCGATTCCAAAGGTCGTCGGAAGGTTCATATACATCAAACGCTTCTCGGTTGTCTCTTACGAATCGTTGTAATTTATCTTTCATCATCTTTGGTATTTAACCGCCCCCTGCCCCAAAGGGGAGTTATTTTGTACTGAGTCTCTTTCAGCGGGGGCTTTAAAGAGGGCGTAACATTTCTAATAATTTTTTCTTTCCCCGCATGTACTGCGTACGCGAGGTACTTTCGCTGATACGGAGGATTTCGCCGATTTCTTCATGGTCGTATCCTTCAAACAAATAGAGCGACAGAACAACACGGTAGCCTTCGGGGAGCTGCTCAAGGCACTTACGAACCCGTTCTACATCCATATGAAGTCCTTCTTCGTCGAACGGAACATCGTCGGCTATGTCTTGGGTGTCGCTTCCGTAGCCTTCAATATCAACCAGTTGCATTTTACGTTGTCGGAGGTGATTGATGGCTTTGTTGACCACAATCTGCTTCAGCCACGCCCCAAACGTGGACTGCCCCTTGAACGTATGTAAGTGGCAAAAAGCATCCAAAAACGCCTCTTGCAGTACGTCTTCGGCCTCTCCAACGTGATTGACCACTCGCATACAGACGTTGAACATGGACTTTGAGTACAACTTATAGAGTTCGTACTGCGCTTTGCGGTCGCCCTGCCTGCATCTTTCTACGACTTCGACGTGTTTGTCTATGTATAGTTTAGATTCCAATTGGCTGTAATTTCGTGGTAATGACAATGGGGCAAGGAAGAATGTTGCATGGTTTCTAAAAAAAATCAAGACAATATATTTGCAGTGACGTTGGCTGAGTATCATTTACGTCTTGATACTTGGAAGACGTTCTAAAATCTCTTTTTTCTGCCCCTTTGCAAGAGCGTATTTCAGATTGTAGCAGTTCAAAATCAGTTGGTCTTTTTCAATTCTTTCAATGAAATTTACATTGATTACATTCGATTTATTTAGCCTGAAAAGATCATCGTAATGTAGTCCATCCAACAGTTTTTTCATATTCATAGATAACGTATGATGCTGCGTTTCGGTAGCAATATAGATATCCGAATAAGAACCATTAGCTTTGATGGCTACAATGTCTGATTTCTTTACTTTTTGATGCGCCTTGTTGATGGGTAACAAAATGATTTCCTGGTACCTATGGTCTTTGGGTTCATGCTCGTCTTTTTTCCCAATCATCATCTTCGCTTTAAATATCAATTCGGGGGTACGCACCGCTTTCATCATGTAGTTGATGTTTCCTAACGCATTCATTGTGTCGAGCATGGTCTCATTGCTGTCACCTGTTATGAATATGATCGGTACTTCTGACGTTTTTCTGATTTGTTTGGCAAAATAAAGCCCGTCTAACGAATCGTGTTTGAGCGTGATGTCTAATAGAACCAAGTCAAATTCAATTGTTTCAAAAGCAGCCATAGCACTCGAAATTCTATCAGCCACGACGGGCACTTCAAAACCTGCGGCTTGCATAGCCTCTTTAAATTCGGTAGCTGTAATTAATTCATCTTCAACTATTAATACCTTTGGTTTCATGGGGGGGACATTTTAAAATAAACCGTAAACCACTGTCATACATAAAACTGTAATTTCCTCTCAACTCACCCGACTTTAACCTGATAAGACTCAAACCAAAAGAGTTGGAAGTAGAATAATATTCTTTTTCAAATACCAACAATTGCCCGTTTTTACCATTGTCTTTGTATTCAAAAATCAACTCCTTATCACTTACCTTGAACGCTATTTCTACGCTTGGATTTGGGTTATCAAAACCAAAAGCGTATTTGAAACTGTTGGTCAATAACTCATTGAAAATAATGCCCAAATGAATAGCCAAGTTGGGAGTTATCTGTTCATTTTCAATCAGGAAAGCAGCATTGATAGATTTGTTGAAAATAAGGGCTGTTTTATCAACAATTTGGGAAAAATACGCCTTTGCTTCTATCTCGACGGTATCATTGGTTTCGTAAAATAGTTGTTGCAATAGGCTCATTACGGCGATTCGGCCTTGCATTTCCTCCAACGATTCCTTTAAGTCTTGGTTTTGGAGGCGATTTATCTGCAATCCAATCAGGCTCGAAATCACCTGTAAGTTGTTCTTCACTCGGTGGCTTTGTTCTTTGATAAGCAGTTTGTTCTTTTCGCTTATTTTCCAATACTGCTGGGCAAGTTTTTTACTTTTGGCATATTGGTAATAAAAAGTACCCGCAAAAACCAACAAAATGCCGCCTACGAAGTAAAACAAATACTGTTTTTTATGATTGGCCCTCAGTACCTCCGTTTGAAGCATCAATTCTTTCTCCTGACTCAATGCCAACGCAGTGACATCCAGCTCATTTTGACTTGCTACAAGTTTGTTTTGTTCTTTGGTATGTATCTCATCCTGTAATTCGGTGTATTTTTTTTGCATTTCGTAGGCTTTCGCCCAGTTTTTCTCTGCTTCAAAAATGGCGGTTTCTGCCTTTAAACGATTTAGCTTATACCCCCAAAATTGGTCTTGCGCTGGATTTTGATTATAAAAACTACCATCCCCCAGCACTTGTCGGGCTTTTTTTGGTTCTCCTAATTTGGCGTAACAGTAAGCTAATCGGCAATTTAAATCATTGATATTACCATTTCTGTATGTATTGAACCAATAAATGGCCTTCAAGAACGACTCAACAGCAGCTTGATAATCTGTTTCCATCAGTAAATGTCCCTTCATCTGATACATAAATCCCAGTTCGTCCTTGATGTTATTTTGTATGATGTACAAAACCATCGCATCAAAATCTTTGAGTACAACAGCCAGAGATTTACTAAAATATTGATGCGACATATCTGTAACAAACATATAATTGGAAACAATGCCCTTGGGAGAATTGAGTTTTTTGAAAATTACTAATGCACTATCAGAATACGCAATCCCCTCCTTTATATTTTTTCGGCTACACTCTACGAAGGCTAACCATTGATACGTTTTGCCCAACTGAACACTGATTGGTTGCCGTTTGTATATGGCTATTGATTTGTTCATCCAGTACTTAGTGGACAGAAAATTACCGATACCCGACTCGTATTTCCCCAATTGATAATATCCCTCGGCCATTTTCAACGAGTCTTGTTCTTCAATACCTTCAACAAATATATCCGTTGCTATTTTCTTTTTTTCAGACTCAAAACTTGGCTTGGTCTGCCCAAAAGAAAGGGTGGCATAAATCCATAAAAATAGAGAGATGGGATGCTTCATAAACACACAGATTGAATGACGAAGATATACACAAATGCCATTTAATAGTCTCCGATTCAACATATAATTCTTTATGGGTTGGTTCACAAAAAAAAAGGTAAGGTTCACAAAAAAACAATTGTAGATGGATACGAACTTCTTCTATTTAATCAGTCAAAAAAACTTTTGCTATCCCCGCTGGCTTGCTAAGTTGATAACAATTTTAATACACCCCATAACTTACTATCTAATGAAACTGAAACATTACCTACAATGCCTGCTGTTCGCGTTATCCACCACCGCCCAAGCCCAAGAAACACTCACCAATCAAAGCATTGTTTCGTTGGTCAAAGCCAAAATTTCGGCTGAATTGATCATTGATAAAATCAAAGTCAGCCCGACCAATTTCGATCTAACTACCAAAGGGGTTATTGAGTTAACCAAAGAAGGAGCCAACGGAAATATTTTAGAGGTAATGATGCTCACCAGCGACAACCTGCCTATTCTTCGCAATCAGGATATTATTGATTTACATCTGAATAGAATACCAAAGGATGTTATTCTAAACAAGATAATGTACTCAGAGTGCAACTTCAACACAACCGTAGAAGGCATGGTAGAACTAAAAAACAGTAAAGTACCAGATGCTGTTGTGAAAGTAGTAATGGACCCCAAAAGAGCCAGTAAGGTAAGCCAAAACCCTAATCTGATTGCAGGAAACCTGCCACCGCACCCGCAAGACTTACCTCCTCCTGCTCGGGGAGCAATGCCCGAGCCCGGTATTTACTACGAAGACTTTCTGAAAAAGCCCATTAAGTACGACCAACTTGAACCCACCACCAGTAACAATACCAAGCAGGGGTCGGCAGGGGAAGCCATTGGCGGGGCGGTGTCTCAGTCCAAATTGGGGGTCAATGTAGTCGGAACAAAACAGCGGATTGGGTTGGTTAATCCCAGTGCCAACTTTGTCATACAAGACAATCGCCCAGTGTTTTACATGGTTTTTGAAGGCAACACCCGTAAAAAAATGGACGATGTCGCCGAGTCTGTTTTTGGGGGGGTGGCAAGCCCCAATGACTTTACGCTTATGGGGGTAAAACCTAAACGAAGTGGGCGTGATTTTGTCATTGGGCAAACCTCCGATTTAAGTTCTAAATCAGGATTTTCGGAAGGTGCTATACCGTTTCGTTTCAAGAAAATAAGCAATACGCTCTACAAAATCTATTTTGAAGAAGACATCGCAGCTGCCGAATACGCCTTTTTCTACAATAAAGGCAGCGAGTTTACCTCATCACTCAAATTGTTTGATTTTTCGCTTAGAAACAACGTGAAGGGGAATAAATAGACACAACTCTAAAAAATACAAACCAATGAAAACAACAATAAAAACACGCACAAGTAAAGCCGCCTTCTTTACAATAGGGTTTCTTCTCCTCCTCACGGCCTCCCTCACTTTTGCCCAAAACGTAATTCGGGTGCAGAACGGGGCGAATATTCAAAATGTGATTGACAACGCAACGACAGCCGCTGGTTCGGTACTGTTACTTGACCCTGGTAGTTATGAAGGCTTTGAAGTCAGGAAACGAGTTAGCATTATTGGCAACGGCTATTTCAACGGTACAAATGCCTCTGTAATTACGGGAGGAGTTACTTTCACCTCTAATAATCAGACCAGTTCGGAGGGTTCGCTTCTCTTGGGTTGTACCGTCCAAAGTGTAGATGTAAGAACAGATAATATAGTCCTCCAAAGGTGTCGTGTTCAAGCAACGGGAAATATGTTTTATTCTAATTCGATATATATAAGGTCTGTTAAAAATCTAAAAATTAACCAATGCTATGTTGGCGGTGGTATGACTATACTTGACAATACCACCAACTTTTTAGTGAGCAACAATATTATACTTGGGTCAATATATTTCGGTAACTCAACATTCAGCAATTCATTAAATGGCAAAATAATTTACAATACAATTTTTGGGGGAGGCAATTGTAACCCTTTAAGTTACGATAACGTAGTTCACGAAGCAATTGTGTCGAACAATATTTTCATCTCTCCAATCAACTGCGATAACAGGAACGCAAACACTAATTTTAGAACGAACATATTGGCCAAGTTCAATAACAATATCGTTCGTCAAGGCAATTATCAAAGTAACGACCTAAGCAATAAGTTTCTGACCGATACTGACATGGCACGGGTGCTGTTTGCCGCTGTAGGAACAACCGCCGATGGTCAGTATTTGCTTTTGGCTAACTCCCCCGCCAAGGGTGCAGGCGAGGGCGGCACCGACTGCGGGGCGTTTGGTGGGCCAGACCCTTACGTACTCACGGGTTCGCCCATTGGGCCTATCATTCAGGATATTCAGGTGCCGAGCACTGCCCGCCAAAACGAGACCATTCAGGTAAAACTCAAAGCCAGAGTGCAAAACTAAGTCCGCCATGAAAAAGCTACTTATTTTCTTGTTGGGTTGGTGTATGGGCATAACAAGCCACGGCCAAACCCCCGATAACCTCACCACTGCCGAATATTTTTGGGACACCGACCCAGGTTTTGGCAAAGGAGCTGCGCTTGCGCTCAACGGCACGGAGGTAAACACCACCCTCAACGTGCCTACGGGTACGCTCTCGCAGGGATTGCATTTTTTGGGCATTCGACTCAAAACCGCCCGAGGTACATGGTCGCCTACCCAAACGCAGTCGGTGTATATCCACGCTCCCAACCCCACTGGAGATCCCAACAACCTGACCACCGTGGAGTTTTTTATTGACAACGATTTGGGTTTTGGCAAAAACACCGTCCAGAAAATAACCGCCAAAGGCCCTGAAGTCGCCCTCACGGTTGATTTAACAATTCCGCCTACCTTGGCTGTGGGTACGCACCTGTTGGGGCTACGCATCCAAACTGAGCGGGGGCAGTGGTCGGCCACGCAGTTGAGTCCGTTTGTGGTGTTTTCGAGCCAGTCCACCAACGCCATCAATCGGGTCGAAGTTTTTATTGACACCGACCCTGGCTACGGAGCGGCCAATTCGCTGGCGTTTACGCCCACGGGAGGCAAAGAAGTAACGGTGGACAGGCCATTAGAATTAGCCCTTTCGAGAGCAGGCAAGCGGTATTTGTTTTTCAGGGCCAGAGATACGGCAGGTCGCTGGTCGGCGCTTTACCCCGTACCCATTGATATTTCACTGGTGCTTTCGGTCAGTTCGCCGCTCCCCACCGAGGGCGTCAAAGTCTATCCCAACCCTACCAACGGCGTTTTTGTGGTGGAGTTCGACGGGGCGGCTTTTCAAAAGCAAGGCACTGCCATTGAAGTAGTTGATGCCACGGGCAGAAGTATTTTGCAACGCCTTGTTCCGTCGTTCAGCGGCAAACATTCCGAAAGTATTGATATTTCTACCTCGGCAGCAGGCACGTATTTTCTGCGGGTAGTAGAAGCTGCAAAGGTAAGCACGCAAAAGGTAGTGAAGGGGAATTGAAGCATAAATGTTAAATCAATGAAAACGAACCTTTTTTTATTTTTTCTTTTGGTCGGTTTGGTTATGGTTGGTTGCAAACCCCAAGTGGTACCCCTATCGGAGCGCATTGTCAAAATTTGGACGGCCAATAGTGTGCGCGAAGGCAACAGCTTGGTTTACACGCAAGGAGGTGCTACCAATCTCCGCCCTGGTTACGTCAATTTTAAAGTAGAACTGCAAACGGGCGGTACGGTAGTCTTTACTGATTTTGATGGTACACGCTTTACGGGGCAGTGGGCATTGGAGGGCGACACCAAGCTGGCTCTCAAAAACCTCACGCCCCAACCCACAGGCACTAACGGTACCATAGTATTTACCATCAGTGAATTTACCGATGGTAGCATGACCCTCACCCGCACCACGGCCAGCACCAAAACAGGTGGCACGGTCAATGTGTATCAGGTGGTGGGGAAGTAAAAGACGGTAGTGGTGACACGACTTGGATGGAACCGCCCCTGCGGTTGTGCCACCACTAAGAGATTCATCGTAAGCGTAAGGGACAGTATATGATGGGCTGAGTATTCGTGCAAAAGATAACTCGTAGCATCAAAAACTAAGTTCCAAAAACTGGGCAGGCGTTAAGATTTGGGGTGGTAGGGGTTTAAAGCGAGAAGGTCTTTATCGCCCGTCAAAATATACTGAGCTTGGGTATCAATATACAACGCGACTAACCATTGCCATACTGACCCATAAGTTGGTATCGATGATAATGTTAATCTTGTGCATACCGCTTTTGGCGAAAGTCTTTGATTTCGTTTATAATCTCTGTTTGACTAATGGCGGGGTCAGCTGCTGTCAACGTTTTTAAGAAGGCTTTCATCTTAGCTTTCATCAAGTCTTGCTCAGTAATATCCTCAATCGGAATCACAATGATTTCAAAACGTTTTGGGCATATTCTTTGGGAATCCGCATAGACACACGGCCATTTTTGGGCGTAACAATTTCTCTTAAAGCGTTCATGGTCATTATTTTTTATACAAACTTATGCAAAAACCAAACGTAATGAAGACCAATGAGAAAAGTATCGGAGCTATCAATCACATTATCAGTCATTTGGATTAGATGAACAAGCTTTTAATATTTTGTATGTACGTGTTTGGAGTAGTGGGCTTGAACGTTTGCTATGCTCAAGATACCACCCCAAAAGTCTTTTTGACGCTTTTAGGTGGCGCAGGTGGACGAGCAGCTGGCCCTGACCCTGTGGTGCAGAACTTCGGGCGAACCGTCTATACCTATACAGGTAAGCCTCAAAAAAATGACTTTGCAGGCACAAAATATCTTGTCATTGATGCCCAAGGGGAGGAAAAAGAAATAAAACTCGACGAACTCAATTTTGATGCCGAAGCAAGGCTCGGTATCAGAAACGTACAAGGCCACGGCTGGTTTCTTAGTGCAGGCTATCTGTTCAGTCGGATTAGCTTTCAGTACGAGACCATAAACTTCGCTTACAAAGGCCGTGGCCTTGGCAGAAGGTGGGGCGATGTCGAAAACCATTTTCTTACGTTTGGTATTGCCAAATACTGGAACTTGCGCCCCTACGAAAACTGGGATAGTGGCTTGTTTGTTAGGGGTTCGGGTGGTTATATTTTTAGACAAACTGTTGGTGGGGGGAGCAACATTCCCGTCAATCAATATGCTTCTCGGCGCATGGAAAACGGTACGGGCTATGTGTTTAATCTGGAAGAATCCATCACCAGTAACTGGGCTGTGATACCCGAATTTGGGATGAGGGCAAACAATCCAGAATTTTTAGCTGAGTTTTCGATTTCGGCTATCTTGCCTATGAGCGATTTTATCTTCAAAGAAAGAGCCAAATACTACGAAAACAACGTGCTACGGGGGCAGGCCGTCAGTTCGGTGTCAGGTATGATGATTGCCCTCAACTTTCGGCTGGGGCTGACCGTATTCTCGACCAAAAGGCGAAGCAAGCCCAAACGACAGTACATTCCCCAACTGCGAAAAGAAACATCAAAGCCGAGTTATGTACCATCCTCTAAATTTGACGAAGCCACTGCCACAAAGCCCGTCGAGCTATTGATTTATTTCAAACTGACAAAATCGGAACTTGAAAGGGAGTCTTTTTCCGAACTCGATGAATTGGCGACATGGCTGGCGGCCAACCCCCGCAAACGCATTCGGCTCGAAGGCCACACCGACAAAATCGGCGACCCAACACTCAACTACGAGCTTTCGCTCAAACGCCTCTATACTGTCAAATCGTATTTGACGAAGCAGGGCATAGCCGCCAACCGCATCGAAACCACTGGCTATGGAGATACCAAACTCCTGTACCCCAGCCCCGACCAACGCAACCGACGGGTAGAAATGCGGTTGCTGAATTGATGAAATAATTATAAACCTAACCAAGACATGAAAAAAATATTTTTGCTTCTCCTCTGCTTTTTGGGCTTTATCAATAGCCAAGCCCAGAGGCTCACCCTCCGAGATTTGGAGCTTTTGCACCAATGTGATTCGCCTGACTGCGAAAAAGACTATCTCCAACAATTGGGTTATGTATTTAAAGAGGCAGAATATACAGACAAAGAGAAAGTCCGTGTAGCTTTTTCATATGTGACTAAGAAGGATAAATCTAAGTTGGTCATTGTTACTCACCCTGATAATATGATGATTTTGTATTTACCAGCTGGGGCTAGCATACTTCAAGAATTGGCCAATGATATCGAAAAGAGAGGGGTGAAAATCCCAGGACTTAATGACGAGATGGCTCATTATCGAATGGAAGGGACAAGCTATTTTCTAAGTACCTCCTACGAGGGCAAGAAACTTACTACCATAAGTTTGTCCACTTTCACTGACCCACCTCCTCAGTTGGTGAAAGGAGAGTCCGCCGACCATGTTCGTTTTGCTGATGCCGATGGTAAGTTTCACTATATGAGTGAGTTCAAAGGCAAAGTGGTCTATATCAACATGTGGGCAAGTTGGTGTAGTTATTGTTTGGCGGCTGTACCTGAAGTTAAAAAGATGATAAACCAACTGAAACCCGACGAAAGGAAGAATGTGGTATTTCTGTTTTTGAATGGCGAAAAAGAACAAACTCCGTGGCTGTCGGCGGTCAGAAGATACGAGTATGATAAGTATGGCCTTAATTTTCAAATTCCTACAAAACCATTTGGCAATCCCAAAATTGCCTTTGTGTTGCGGGCATATCCAAGCTATACGATTATAGACAAGCAAGGGCGTTTATGGAAAAACTGGGCAGAGAAGCCTGGCCCACAAGCTATTGCTGAAATTCGCAAACTCATTAACCAATAGTGCTTTATGAAAAAAAATTTCTTGATATTGGGTTTGATTGGACAATGTGCGCTGGCGCAAGTACCCGCTATACAATTTTCTCCCACGCTCAAAACTATTGATGCTGACGCTTTGGCACCTTTTAGTGAAGGATACGCTGTGGTGGTAAAAGGAGCATCGCACGCCATGATTGATACCAAGGGCAGTTTTTTTATCCCCTACAATAAGTACCAATTTGGAGGGACTTTTAAGGAAGAATACTGGTCGAAAGGTAGTCTGAAAAAATATCGGGTGGGTTTTAATAATGGGCGGTGTTTTGTCGTAAATCCAAAAAGTGGAGATATCGGTATGATGGACAGAACCCAAAAACTGCTCGTTCCGTTTCAGCATGGCGCACCTTACATTTTGGACAACTATATTCTAAAAATGGAGCTGCAGGGTGGTAGAAAACAACATTACTTGTGGGATGGTACACCGCTTTTTGTGCCACAAGGCCAAGACAGCGAAGCCCAACAGCCCAAACTCCCCCGAGGTTTTTCCTATCAGACGGCAGATATTGAGAGTAAAAGACTTTGGGCTTTTGAAAATTACTATACAGGCCGCACCATGACGTATGCCCTAACCGACTACTCGGGGAGATTTATTACTGAACCGATTTTTGAGGAAATAAACCCTTTTTCGGAAGGGTTGGCGGTGGTGATGAAACGCAATGAGTTCAAAGAAGAAAAATGGGGAGTCATTGATACCAATGGAAAAACGGTAATTGACTTTATTTATTCGTTTCCTCCAAGTGATTTTCACGATGGGCTGTCTATCGTAACGCCCAACAGTTACGATTTAGACTTACGATATGCCTTTATCAACCGAGCGGGTGAGGTGGTTTTAAAAATTAAAAATGTAGAGAAAGGGCCAGAAGTTGGTCATCGTTATTATGGCTGGACCAACAATTTGTTTTTTAGTGATGGCCGTTTGCTGCTCAGAAAACCTAAATATGACCCTCCCCATTTACTGCTGTATGATAAAACTGGCAAATCAATTGATTTGGAAGAAGTTGCCAAGAACGAGATTAAAAAATGGGGACTTGGAAATGCCTTTAAACAAGGCTACGGCGTGGGTACTCTCAATTACCAAGATGGCATTCTCTATTACTCTATTTTCTCTCCAATTTCCTTACACGACGGCTGTACAGGTATGATTGACATACTTAACGGTGAATTTAGCCTCCCGCCCATTTATAGCAGTTTGCGAGATTTTGACCCAATATCAGGGCTTACATTGGCCAAGGCCAAAACCAAAGGAAAAGAAATAGAGGGCTATATCAATACCAAAGGTGTTTTTGAAATAGTGAAGGGAGTGGCCTCTAAATGGTGAAACACAAATAATCCCAAACACGCAAATAAAGACAAAACCTATGAAAAAATTTCTAATCCTTTTCCTGTGTATATCGGGGGCGGTGATGGGCCAAGTACCTACTGTAAAAAGCGTGTCAGATGTGGCCGTTATCCGTCAGCAATATCGGCAAATCATAGATTCCGATGATGAAAAACGCTATTCTTACGATCTCATCAATCTCTTTAATTCCATCATGCTCACCGAAAAAACTGCCCCTTATTATTATGGTATTCTGATTTCTATTTATGAAATCATTGATAACCCTAATAACCCTTATCACAATTTAACCAGAGAACAAAAAGCCGAAAACACAGAGAAAATTCGGAATTTACTGACAGAAAAAAATCAAGTTTTTGTCAAACTTGAAAGAGATGCCGTTTATGATACTCCTAATAGCCCTTGGACTGTCGAAACGCCGAGTATGTGCATAGGTTGGACGCAACCCCACGTAATCTACAGCGAAACACTAAAAAAAATGGGCGTTGAAACCTACGAGGTAGGAGAAGAACAAGAAATAGGCTACGATTTTGAGAGTTTACTAACCCATTTGCCCAAACTGATACGGCAATATGGTGACCTCACTTACAAGGAATACAATGAGAAAGGGGAAATCATTTATTCAAGTTCTTACGGCGATAAGTTTTTTGAGTATTTGTTAAGTTCAAGCATTAGTAATGATGAAAATGGAAACATTACAGTATATGATGGAGATAGCACTTGGGTGAAAGCCAATGAATATAAACGTTGGTCCCAGTGGGTGAAGGAGCAAATGCCTTATTTTAAAGACCACGTAACAAAAGCCAAAGCATATTACTACACCAACGATTTTGAGGCAGCCAAACGGGAACTATTGGAGGCAAAAAGAGAAAAGGTCCCCAATCCCGAGATTGATAACTACTTGTACGCCGTCAACAACATGCTGTTACTCCAAAAAAATCCGCAACTCAAAAAAGGATTACCCAACAAGGTATTTTCCAGCGGTTGGAAACGTCCTGTAAAAGGGGAGGATAATTTATCAACGCCATTCGTCATGGCCGATTTCAACGAAGATGGGCTATTAGATGAGGCTATCTTGCTCTCGCCTCAAACAGTCTCCAAATTCCACAACGATATGGCTTTGTTTGTCTATGTCAGTAAGCCCGACGGGAAGTATTCGGTCCAGAAAATAACGACTGCAAACCTTTTGATGAACGGCTATCAAATGATAGACAGAGACGACCGAATGGCTAGCTTGTACAAAGGAATAGATGAATTAGCACCTCGACCTACCAAAGCACTCAGCATTTTTTACACCCGAAAAAATGAAATTTTAGAAGGGCATTATGGTGATGTACAAATAATTTGGGACAAAGCCCAGCAGAAAATGGTAGGTATTGGCGATAGTGAGCCTTATTGGTCGCAGTCCCATTGGCTCAAATACATAAAATGAATGAACCTAAAACTTACCCGAACTGATATAGGTATAAGCTGAGGCTAAGGTGCAGTTCTTTGGCGAGGTTTTTTACGATGCAAGTCCTGTTGGAGGGCTACTTGCAACAACTTATCTTCAGGAAATTGTCGTAAAGTCGCTTGGGTATTTTCGATGAGGTGATTCAACTCATTGATTTCTTTAATAATCACATCGGGATTTCGTGGCTCTTTCATGGTTCATTGATTTCTATAAAACCTTTTGGATGTTCGTTTCGGTCATGATCAAACCATCTTTTAAAATAGCTTATTCTTAGTTCTGCGTTTTTCAATCGGAGGTTATATTTGTGATGGATAGGTATCAGATGAGCATCAATTTGATACGTTTCGATGGATCTACCTACCGTCAAATAAGGCAATAGTTGTTCGATTTGAGCATCTAATGAATCATCATAATGAATCAAATTAGCCAACTCTATGTCGTAAGGTTGGCAGATTGTACCGAAAATAGCTTTTCGATACGCTATGTATGACTCAAAAAGTAAAGGCCTTGTATTAGAATCAGGAAACTCGTACACAAACACTTTTTGGCATTTGTTGAGGTCATAGGAAATTACATCGTGAGGGCATAAATTACCGAAAGTATCGAAACTCGCAAGTATCTATCAAATCTAAGCAAAATCCTAGAACCAAATCACTAACTTTGGCACAAATGCAGAGTGAGGTATGGTACGTATTTTTTATCGTGAAGGAAAGCAAATCAAACGCGAAACCGACGTCCGTGAGATTGGGCACATTAAAAACATTCTGTGGATGGACTTGCAGTCTCCCACGCAAGAAGAAGAAGAATGGGTCGAGACTAAGTGTGATATTAGCTTCCAAACCCCCCAAGAAATTGTTGAGATTGAGAGCAGTTCGCGGTACTTTGAACAAAACGATACCATCAATGCTAACTCTAATTTTTTGAAAATCAATGCAGATGGTTACGCGATTTACCCCGTTTCGCTCCTGATTCGGGAAGGCGTATTATTTACCTACCGCAACGGCGACTCAAAGACCTTTGCTGACACGGTTCGGAAAATGAAAGTGAGCCAAGAGACTTTCCAAAATGGAGTCGATATTCTTCTCCTTTTGCTCGAAACCCGCATCGAAAGCGATGCTGACGTGCTTGAAGGGCTCTCGCGGGACATTAGTGCTATTAGCAAAGATCTTAACCGAGAGCAGAAAGCAAAACAAGAAATTCTACTGAAAATTAACATGATGCAAGAAAATACCATGCTCTTGCGCGAAACCATTATCGATAAACAGCGGGTTTTGTCGGGCATTTTACGAAGTCAGTTTTTTCCCGACGACCGTAAAGAGCGTCTTCGTATTGTGTTGAAAGACATTAGCTCGCTTTTGGAATACAGCACTTTCAACTTTGAACGACTGGAGTATTTGCAAAATACCTTTATGGGCCTTATCAATCTCGAACAAAACCAAATTATCAAGATTTTTACGGTCTTTACCATCATTTTTATGCCTCCAACCCTGATTGCGGGCATTTTTGGGATGAATTATACCATTTTACCTAGTAGCACGCACCCGTTTGGCTTTTGGTTTTCGCTGTTACTGATGGTGTTTTCGATGGCTGCCATGTGGTTTTTCTTCAAACGAAAACATTGGATATAGACTTTTCGCGCTTATCTATCAAAAAAAGAAAGCCATCTAGTAAAATGGGCAGTCGGTATAGTACGTTTTTAATCCTACTCATAAAGAAGTACCTTCGTTTCAGGGTACTTCTCAGAGTATCTGCACAATCATATTTAATCAACCTAACTGTTTAGTACAATGAATTTAGGTGCATTTCTTCCTCTTGTTTTGGTAGGTATTTTAGGAAATTTCATTCCAACAACTACTCCTGTTTCTTCTGATATTGTCATTTGTCACGGTGAAAGTACACCTGAGTTTACTTCTTGGGCACCAACCACTTCTACTGTAGGGGTTTCACCCATTGATTTGGACCCGACGAAAACGTATTCAATGCCTCTGTTGGCCGAAGCGTCCAAAGGAGAATTGATGCTTTCGTGGACTGAAAAAGACGTCGCAGGAATGACGTCATTTTGTGTGGCCTTTTCGAAAGATAAAGGCAAAACTTTTGGTGAAAAGAAAACCATTTTTAGCGGAAATGGCATTGGCAATAGCCGTATGATGCGTGCCAAAGTGCTTTCTAAAAAAGACGGTAGCTTTGTAGCTGTATTTACCAACCGTGGAGAGGTAAGTGCAGCTTCTGCTTCAGGAGGTGGAGGTGGTCGTTCTTCTAATATTGTGTATTGTGTTTCCAAAGATGGGGGAGCTACCTGGACATCGCCACAGGCGGTAGATTCTGACCCTAAACAAGGAATAGTGCGTGGATTTTTTGATGCGGTAGTTTTGCCAAACGACGAAGTGGCCGTGGCCTATTTGAAAGATGTAGCCAATAGCACCAAGCACGAAGAAAGAGATTTGCGCTTAGTTGTCTCAAAAGGTGGCGTAATGCAGCCCGAACGCCTATTGGATGCCGTAGTGTGCGATTGCTGCCCTATCAATTTGTCGGTAGATGCAAGCGGAGCGTTTACGGTAGTATACCGCGATAATAATGACGACATTCGTGATATGGCGCGTTTGATTTCGACGGATAACGCGGCTACGTTCTCAAAGTCAGAAATTGTCTACAACGACAACTGGAAAATCATGGGTTGTCCTCACAGCGGTGCGATTTCTACGCAATATGGTAAAAGCCAGCTCTTGGCGTGGTTTTCGGGTTCAGAGCAAGAAAAAGGGATTCGTTTAGCGACCAGAGAAGGAAAGAAATTCTTTGTGTTGACCGAGGCTTCGGCCAAAAATCCTGCGTTGACCAGCGATGGCAATTTGGCAGTGATGCTTTGGGAACAGAGTAAAGCGGAAGGAGCGCCAACTCAAATAGCCTATCGTAAAATAGCGGGAGGACAAGTGTCGGAAACTACGTGGATAGCTGATGCTACCAATGCTACCAATTCAACGGGAATTGTTCTTGGAAATCAGTTGGTAATGGCTTACGAAGCAAAACAAGCCAATGGTAAAAACAGCTTAAAATTTAGCTACGTATCGTTATGAAAAATAAAATCTTAATAGGTTTGGGGGCAGTTTTGATTCTCATCCAATTTATCCGACCAGCGAAAAACCTTTCTGACGACCGCACGTACGACGTCTCCACCAAATATGCCGTTCCTGCAGACGTAAAAAGCTTGTTGAAAGTGTCCTGCGACGACTGTCACAGTAATAAAACCGAGTATCCTTGGTATTCAAACATTCAGCCCGTAGCTTGGTTTTTAGACCACCACGTAACCGACGGAAAGCGCCACCTCAATTTTTCAAACTTTACATCGCGCTCGGTAGCGTACCAAAACCATAAGTTTGAAGAAACCATCGAAATGATTAAAGAAGGTGAAATGCCGCTGGAATCTTACACTTATTTTGGGTTGCATTCGGGGGCTAAATTGACCGAAGTGCAAAAACAAACGCTTATTAATTGGGCACAAACCAACATGGATTCTCTCAAAGCGCAGTACCCTGCCGATAGCCTCGTGTTGCGTCGTCCACAAGGGAAATAGCAATTGGGATACCCACCGTGCGGCGGGCTGCTCATAACCCGACCATAGCGCAAAAACATCTAAAAAAACGGTTGTGATGTCCCCTTAAAGCCTCGAAAAATCACATTTTCGAGGTTTCTTTATGAGTACAAAACCTTTGGCTTTTTCTTTAGTACAGTATGATGAAAATGATTGTCTCCACGCCCTTTTTTACAAAATTTGTTGTTTTAGTGGGCTTTTCTTTGCTAGGCTTTACTTCATTACAAGCCCAGAATACCCAAAAACAGGCGAAAGTCAAGGGCACCGTCACCGATGCACAAACCAATGCGCCTTTATCCTACGCCACTATCCGAATCCTAAAAAGTACCGACAGTACGCTTATTTCGGGAGCTATCACCGACGACAAAGGGCATCTTACTGTAGATGTTCCTTATGGGCAATTTTATGCTATTGTCGAGTTTATTGGTTACAAATCGTTTAAAACCAGCACATTTACACTTTCCAAAGAACAATCTTCGTACGACTTAGGAACGCTGAAAATAGCTGCCTCGGCCCGAACGTTGGACGAAGTGGTGGTACAAGCCGAAAAGAGTTCGATGGAGCTGGCGTTGGACAAAAAAATATTCAACGTAGGTAAAGATTTGGCAAACGCGGGCGGAACGGCGATTGATATTTTGAGCAATGTGCCCTCGGTGTCGGTCGATACGGAAGGCAATGTGAAACTACGCGGAAGTGATGGCGTACGAATTTTGATTGATGGAAAACCCTCAGGGTTAGTGAGTTTTAAGGGAGGGGCAGGTTTGCAGCAGTTGCAAGGAAATCAGATTGAACGTGTCGAAATTATTACGAACCCATCGGCGAGGTATGAGGCCGAAGGGTTGTCGGGAATTATCAATATTGTTCTCAAAAAAGAGCGTAAACAGGGTATCAATGGTTCGTTTGAAGTGGTGACGGGGTTTCGACCTAACTACGGGGTAGCGGCTAATATTAACTACCGCAAAAACAAGCTTAATTTCTTCCTTAACTACGGAATTGCGTACCGCGTACCAATTTCGGCAGGACGGTTGTACCAAGAGGTGTATGGCAAGGATACTACGGCGATTTTGCAACAAAACACCAGCGGACAGGTAAAAACCATTGCCAATACCATCCGTGGGGGATTGGATTATTTTTTCAACGAGAAGAACATCCTGACGGCTTCGTACCAATTCCGTCGGACGGACGTACTGCGGATTACCGACAATACGTACAAAGATTACATTAATTCGTTGTCGAACCTGCGAACCATTACCGACCGCCAACAGCGTGAAACCGAAGCCGAACCTTATTCGGAGTATTCGGTGACGTACAAAAAAACGTATAATCGCAAAAATCAGGAGTTGATTGCGGATGTGCGCTATTTGACGTATTGGGAACGCTCCGACCAAACGTATACCCAAAACAGCCGATTTGCCAACGGAACGCCGAATAAGCAAGGGTCATTGCTCCAAAAGTCGCTCAACGATGAGTACGAAAACCAACTCATTGCCACCTTGGACTACGTGCAGCCTATCGGGAAAGATGGCAAATTTGAAACAGGGATTCGTTCTAGTTTTCGCGATATGGTCAACGACTACATCGTGACCCAACAAAACGCCCAAGGGGGATTTGATGCTTTGCCAGGCTTGGATAACTACTTCATCTACAAAGAAAATATCCACGGGGTTTACGGAATTTTGGGAAATAAAACCAAGAAATTTAGCTACCAAGCTGGTTTACGGGCCGAGATTACGGACGTAACGACGATTTTACGAGAAACCAATCAAACCAACCCTCGTAAATACAGCAACTTATTTCCAAGTGCACATTTTACCTACAATCTCAATCCTGACAATGCGTTTCAGGTGAGCTATAGCCGTAGGGTGCGGCGGCCAACTTACAACGATTTGAGCCCGTACGTGACCTTGTCGGATCAACGTAACTTTTTCTCAGGAAACCCCGATTTGAATCCTGAATTTACCAATTCGTTTGATTTAGGACACATCTATTATTTTGAAAAAGGGTCGTTTACGTCGTCGGTGTATTACCGTCATACCAACGGAAAAGTACTCCGTATTCGTCGGGTGGACGCGCAGGGTGTTTCAAATACGCGTCCCGAAAACTTGGCAACGGAAGATGCGTACGGGGCTGAATTTACGAGCAATTACACGCCGTTTAAGTGGTGGAAACTGGACCTGAACTTCAATTTTTTCCGCGCCATTACCAACGGACAAAACCTCGACGCGACCTTCAAAGCCGATACTTACAGCTGGTTTGCCCGCCAAACGTCACGTTTTACGCTGAGCAAAGGCACTGATTTGCAGGTTCGTGCCAACTATGAAGCACCTCAGCAACTTCCGCAAGGAAGCCGTAAGTCCCGTACATTTGTTGACTTGGCGTTTAGCAAAGAAATTCTCAAAGGCAAAGGCACGCTTACTTGCAACGTCATCGACGTGTTTAACTCGCGCTACATGCGTACCATTACTGAAGGCTTAAACTTCTATTCGGAAGGGACGTTTGGGATGCGTGCTCGTCAAATCAACCTTACCGTTATGTACCGCCTGAACCAAGCTGCTGGTACTAAAAAGCAGAAGAGCTTGATTAGCGGCGAGGAAGGCTAAAAGAAGCAAAGGAAATTACGCTAAAAACGAAAAAAGACCTGGGACGAGTGGTGCCTTTTGGGGACATAGTCTTTTGGAATTAATGGCAATATAAGCCAAAAGCGCTTTAAGTTGTTCATCTCGTTGCCATAGTTTGACGACGTATTGGGATTGGATAAACGAACAATTCCAAACCGCTACACTGAGTTGGTTGTGCAAATTGGAACATGGAATGGTCAGAAAATACGTTTATTCTGAACCTTTGCATTGATTCTAACCGCAGTAGGTACGTGCGGGAGGATTGATAATCAGGCCAATGGAATCCCTGTTTCTTGGGCGATTTTTATGATAAACAGCCGCGCCTCATCGTATTCTTGGGGTGTGCGGAGGTGTTCTAGCATGAGCGGAACGGTGCGCGGAAGCGCTGTTACATTGCGTAGGTAAGTTACGTAGTCCATGCCACCGCGCCCAGGCATGGTTTCGGCAAAATGCACATCTTTTCCTACCACGTCTTTGGCATGGCAAGATACCACCCATTTTCCCAGTTTTTTGAAGGTATCGTTGATAAGTTGGGTATTTTGATAAAAACGTTCGGGAGAGTTGATGATGTTGGCAATGTCGATATGCGCCGCGAAAGCAGGTCGGTCAATGGCTTTAATGAATTTTAGGCAGGAATCAGCATTGTTGGGTAAGCTCCATCCCATCATTTCGAGGGCAAATTTTGCTTTTTTGGGTCTAACGGCGTCGATGACGGCACGACAATTTTCGACTGTTGCGTCAAAATACTCTTTGGTAAGGTTGCGGGCGTCGGGGCCATCCCATTGTTTGGGATTATAAGAACCTCCGATGTTGATGCAAGTCAACGCGCCAATTTCTTCGGCTAAAGCGAGGCGTTCAGTAACGTATTCCCTGTTCTTTTTGCGTTTTTCGGCATCTTGGTCGAGCATATTGACCCATGCCCCTACTTCTGCAATGATGACATTCTGTTCGGCAAATGCTTTGCGCAAGGCCGTGATGCGGGCGCTATCTTTTAGCTCTACTTTGGGAACATAGGCCGCACTGTATCCCAAACGCCGATGTTCTTTGGCCAATTCGACAGGGTCTTCGCTGTTTAAAAAAATGGGGCCACCAAGGTACAAAAACCGTGCGGCTATCCGAAAAGAAGGCAGCAAAGCCATACTGGCTAAACCACCAGCTGACTGTAAAAATCGGCGACGTGAAAGCGGAGACATACATCAAGAAGACTGTCAAGGCTTTAAACTACTATAAAAAAATCCCCCATTCGCTGTGGCGAACAGGGGAGGGTATTTTATTTTAAAGTAGGTTAGTAAGCTCTCACCACGCCGCGTCCTTCGTAGAAATTGACGTAGGCTTTGTTCACAACGCGGTTTCCGCCAGGGGTTGGATAATTTCCTGTGAAATACCAATCACCGCTGTGGTTGGGACAGGCTTTGTGCAAATTATCGACTGTTTGGAAAATTATCGACAATTCGGCCTTGAGATCTTTGGGACGAACAATTTCAGCTACTTTGCGCGACACTTCTTCGTCCGTAAACTGATCAAAAAGCGCTTTGACATAGTTTTGGTGAGAAGCATTACCCGTTTCCAATGCGGCCACGCATTGAGCATATACTTCTTCGCGAAGGTTATCGAGGCCGCGTTCTTTGAGCAATTGCAAAGCCGCACGGAAGGCTACAAAGTCTTTTACCTTCGACATGTCGATACCGTAACAATCGGGGTAGCGGATTTGCGGTGCCGACGATACGATAACAATTTTCTTGGGGCCAAGGCGGTCGAGCAAACGTAAGATACTTTTTTCGAGTGTAGTACCCCGCACGATAGAGTCATCCACGACCACAATTGTATCGACGCCTTTTTTCACTACCTCGTAGGTCATGTCATATACGTGTGATACCATTTCGTCGCGGGCTTCGTCGCTTGTAATGAAGGTGCGTTGTTTGACGTCTTTCGATACTAACTTTTCAATCCGTGGACGGAACGAAAGAATTTTGTCCAATTCTTCCGCTGAAAGGTTACCATCGGCAACGGCTTTTTTGCGTTGTTTGGCTAAATAATCTTCCAAACCTTCAATCAGTCCCAAAAAAGCAGTTTCGGCAGTGTTCGGGATGTAAGAGAAGACGGTATTTTCGAGGTCAAAATCTACTTCCTGCAAAATTTGCGGAATCAGAAGTTGACCAAGTTGTTTACGTTCGTGGTAAATATCTGGATCAGAGGCCCTAGAAAAATAAATCCGCTCAAAACTACAAGAACGTTTTTCGAGCGGCTTTAAAATTTGGTGCTGATCGTACTCGCCATATTTGTCGATGATGAGCGCATGACCAGGTTTTATTTCTTGAATATCGGCGTAGTTGGCGTTGAAAGCGGCCTTGATGGCAGGTTTTTCGGAAGCCACTACTACGACTTCATCGTCGGCATAAAAATACGCAGGACGGATACCCGATGGGTCACGAACGACAAACGCTTGTCCTGAGCCTGTCATGCCACACATGGCAAAGCCACCGTCGAAATCGCGACATGAGCGGTGCAATACGCGCACCATATCCATGTTGTCTTCAATGACGTCCGAGAGGTCAGGGTTTTCGTAAATTCCCTTAAAACGGTCAAAAACGCGTTGGTTTTCTTCGTCCAAGAAGTGTCCGATTTTCTCCATCACTGTCACCGTATCCACGCGGTCTTTAGGGTGCTGTCCCAGCGAAACAAGCTTGTCAAACAGCGAGTCCACGTTGGTCATGTTGAAGTTTCCTGCTACCACCAAGTTGCGGCTACGCCAGCTATTTTGACGAAGCATGGGGTGGCAGTTCTCAATTTCGTTGGCTCCGTGAGTACCGTAGCGAAGGTGACCTAACCAAACCTCGCCCGTAAATGCCACGTTTTCTTGTAGCCACTTAGCGTCGTAGCGAAGGTCTTTGTCGTCTCCTTTGAGTTCCTTGAAAGCCTTTTTGAATTTCTTCTGAACTTTCGTAAAAATCTCTGCTACGGGTTGTTGGTCGACCGAACGGTAACGGCTAATGTAGCGGTGTCCAGGCGGAACTTCGAGCTTGATGTTGGCTACACCTGCGCCATCTTGGCCTCGGTTGACCTGTTTTTCCATCAAGGTGTGTAATTTGTAAACTGCGTATAGGGGTGTGCCGTATTTATCAATATAATATTGAAACGGCTTACGGAGTCGAATGAGGGCAATACCACATTCGTGCTTGATTACGTCGCTCATCAGGGAGTATGAAGTGTGTGACGGATTGTTAACGCAAAGTTAAGAAATCAGATTCCAAAACCGCGTGTTAATTTTTAAGAAAGTTGAAAAATATAAAAACCTAGGAGATAAATACAATAAAAAACCTGACGATTATGCCAGATATGGAGCCGTCAGGTAAGTGTGTTTATTGGTATGTTGCTTATCAGTGATTACAAATACGGTACTACAGTTTCCAAACCCATACCTCTTGACCCTTTGATAAGAACGTGCGTATTTTGCTGATTATGGTCAATAATCCAGTTGTGAAGGGAAAATTTGTCGGGAAAGTAGTACGCTTTTGGTAAAGCAGGTAAAGCGTCCTGCATGAGTTTCCCCGCCAAAATGACGACATCAAATTTTTGCGCCGCTACTAATTTTCCCAGTGCTAAGTGTTCTGCAGGCGATTCTTCGCCGAGTTCGAGCATGTCTCCCAAAATCACCATTTTACGCTCAGCTTTCAATTTTCCAAAGTTTTCAATAGCAGCAGCCATCGAGGAGGGGTTGGCGTTGTAGGCATCCATAATCACCGTATTGCTTCCTTTTTGAAGGATTTGCGAGCGATTATTCGTTGGATTGTACTCTGCTACAGCGTTGTTGGCGTCTTGAGCCGAAACGCCAAAGTAAGCGCCAATCGCTAACGCTGCGGCAATGTTTTCAAAATTGTATCGACCTGTCAGATGGGTGTGGACGGTTTGTTGGTGGGCATCTTTGTAAATAACCAAAGGGGCATCTTCCAACAGCTGCGGGGCGTTAGCATCAGATAGATAGAAGACTTTTTCGTGGAAGGTACGCTCGTTGGCCATTTCGTGGAGGGTTGCGTTTGCACCGTTGATAAACACCGTCCCGCCCGAAGTCGAAAGCCAATCAAACAACTCTCCTTTGCCTTTACGTACTCCTTCGATTCCTCCAAAACCTTCCAAATGGGCTTTGCCAATGTTGGTAATCATGCCGTGGGTAGGCTCGGCTATGCTGCTAAGTAGGGCAATTTCTTTTTGGTGGTTGGCACCCATTTCTACGATACCCATTTCGTAACTTTTGTCGATGGCCAACAGGGTAAGCGGCACCCCAATGTGGTTATTGAGGTTGCCCTTGGTGGCATAGGTGCGAAACTTTTTACTTAAAACTGCCGCAATTAACTCTTTTGTGGTGGTTTTACCGTTGGAACCCGTTAAGCCTACTACTGGTATATTGAGTTGACGACGGTGGTGGTTGGCCAATTGTTGAAGCGCTTCTAAACTATTTTGCACCAATAAAAAACGGTTGTCCACAGCATAGTCGAAGTTATCCACAATGGCATATTTTGCTCCTTTTTCTAAGGCATCTTTGGCGTAGACATTTCCATCAAACTTATCGCCGCGAAGGGCTACAAACAAACAACCTTCAACAATTTGTCGAGTATCGGTTGAGACGCCATTACAGGCCAAAAAGCAATCGTATAATTGAGAAATCGTCATTTGAGTTTAACTTCATTTTATGTTTTTAGAAAACAAGAATTGCTGAACAAAAGGGTCGGGTTTTAAGAAACCCTCTTCACGGCACATTTGCTTCTTGCTTCTTTCCTTTTGCACATTTGTCTTTTGATTATTGCTCCTTACTCCAGATTTCGTAAATCTTAGCCCCTGCGCTGCTTAGACCACTGTGGTGCCAATCTTTGCTGTCTTTGAGTTCATAATCAAATGTCAAAGAAGCACCTACGCGGTTATTGTCGCGGCTAAAAAACTCTATCGTTTCGGTGTATTTTCCGTCTTTGATAACATAACTGCCACCTCCCGTACCCGAAAACTGTTTGGTTTCGGGATTAATGGCTGCCCATTGAAAACGTGTTCCTGTGAGCATTTTAAGGGTTTTGCGCGCACCTCGTTGCATAGGAGAAATGTTGCCGTCGTTGCCCATACGTCCTGTGATGCGGTACAAAGCCGAAGCAGGTGTGCTACCATCATCTACTTGCTGCCATTCACCTACATTTTCAATCGATAAGTTTTTCCCTGAAATCGTTATTTTGAGACTTAACGTTTTACCTACTTTGGAAGTATCCGCAGAGTTGAATTCGCTCTTGTACGCAATGGTTCCGTTGGTGATTTTGTAAGTTCCGCCTTCGGTGTAGATAAACTCTTTCTCTTTGTAACGTGTCAGCATCAAGTAGGCGTCTGAACAAATGAGCGAAGTGAGAGTTCCGTCGTCACTTTTTTGCTGCCAAGCGCCTTTTAATTGAGCAAAGGTGGGCGAACTTAGCAAAAGGCCCATACCTAACATCCAGCAAGAGAAGCGAAATAGTGTTTTCATACGAGTGAGAGGGTTTTTATTTTGAGCAAAGTTAACCCAAAACCTCCCAGAAACAATAAAGCAACTCTCACGAATGAAAGTTGCTTTAAGGAGTACTTTATTTTTTCACTTGTAGCGTCAGTGATTAAAAACGCTTTGAGAATTAGACGTTCATGAGCGATTCGCGGCGGCGCATTTTACCCGCTGGAATTCCGAACATCATTTTGAAACGACGGCAGAAATAGGCCGTGTCTTTGTAGCCAACCTCAGCCCCAATGGCACGAATACTTTTCTTTGATGTACGAAGTAAGTTGACAGCTTCTTCCATGCGTTGGTACTCGATGTAATCTTGTGGGTTGATTTGGGTCAACATTTTGAAGTACTGACCTACGTAATCTTCCGATACGTTGGCCACGTTAGCCAAAACTTTATTCGACAAATCACCCCCCAAATTGTCTTTGATGTAGGCAAAAATATCAATCAAACGGGGATCTTTGAAGTAGGTACTGTTGGTTACCAACTGCTCTACAAACAGACGGTTTTTCAAAATATAACGAATGACCTCAATCGCAAGCTCCTCGGTTTTGATTTTGATGATACGTCCGCGTCCAGCTACGTCGTTAAAATCTTCTTGCAAGATTTCGCCAATCAAACGCCCTAGATAGGTACTGTTTTTGATAATAAATGGCGGAATATCTAACGACGTAAAGAAGTTGACCGAGTCAAATACCTTGGCATCGAAGGCAACAAGACCAAACGAGTGGGGGATTTTGCCCACTTGGGAGGCGTCACGGAGGGTATCAAAATACAATTCACGACGGGTCAAGAACTCTTCGTTGCTTACTACCTTTGGCTGTA
Organism: Runella sp.; assembly: GCA_023254175.1. Taxonomy (GTDB): domain Bacteria; phylum Bacteroidota; class Bacteroidia; order Cytophagales; family Spirosomataceae; genus Runella. Next base: position 80,097 of record JALQYJ010000107.1, read on the forward strand.
CGTTATCTCCGCTGCTGTACGTTACCGTCGCATGCTTTCCTCCAGGGATAAAAAGCATGTCTCCAACGTCGATTTTTTCGTTGCCAAAAGATACTTCTCCGTCGTATAGAATCATGAGTGAGTTCTCTACGTCGTAAAAGTTTTTAATGGTAATAGTCTGTAACATCCGAATGTGACGAGCCTTGATAAACTTCACACCCAGTGATTCGATGATTTTATTATAATCTTCCATTTGAAAATGGGTTAAGTACTTCCCGTTTAAGTAAATGCAAAATTAAGCGTTTTTCTTAAAATTTGTACAAAACTAATATTTGTACAAATCTAATACAAGTGTGGAATTTTTTTTAATATAAAAAAAAGTGCGCGAATCCTGCAAGGAAACGCGCACTTTTTTTTTGAAAAACCCCCTAAAATTGGATTATTTAGGCTTTTTGTAATTCTCGAGCTATCACCAATTTTTGTATTTCTGAGGTACCTTCGTAGATCTGAGTTATTTTTGCGTCGCGCATTAATCGCTCTACGTGGAATTCTTTCACGTATCCGTATCCTCCGTGAATCTGTACGGCTTCGGTGGCAGCCCACATCGCTACATCCGAAGCAAAGAGCTTGGCCATAGCCGCAGCTTGTACGTAGTCTTTGTGCTCGTCTTTGAGGCGGGCTGCTTTGTAGACCAATAAACGGGCCGCTTCAATTTTGGTCGCCATTTCGGCCAACTTAAACTGAATGGCTTGGTGCTCAAAAATAGATTTTCCGAAGGCTTTGCGCTCGTTGGCATATTTGAGAGACAGTTCCAATGCTCCTGCGGCAATGCCGAGGGCTTGAGCAGCAATTCCTATACGGCCACCGTTGAGAGTACTCATAGCAAACTTAAACCCGAAGCCATCGTTGCCGATGCGGTTTTCTTTGGGAACTTTTACGTCGGTAAACATCAACGAATGGGTATCCGACGCACGGATTCCCATTTTATCTTCTTTCTTACCCACTACGAATCCATCCCATCCCTTTTCAGTAATCAGGCAGTTGATGCCCTTGTGTTTAAGCTCGGGGTGAGTTTGGGCCATCACCAAGCACACCGACGAAATACCGCCGTTCGTAATCCAGTTTTTTGTACCGTTGAGAAGATAATGGTCGCCTTTATCTTTGGCGGTAGTATGCTGAGAGGTTGCATCAGAACCTGCTTCGGGCTCAGAAAGGCAAAATGCCCCAATGATTTCCCCTGAAGCGAGTGGAGTAAGGTATTTTCGTTTTTGCTCTTCGGTACCGTAGGCTTCTAAACCATAGCATACCAATGAATTATTGACCGACACTATCACCGAGGCCGATGCGTCCACTTTTGATAGTTCCTCCATTGCCAACACGTACGAAATCGTATCCATTCCACCTCCGCCGTACTCGGGCGAAACCATCATTCCCAAAAAGCCCAATTCACCCAGGCGTTTGAGGAGTTTTGGGTCAAATTTTTGTTCATTGTCGCGTTCGATGACCCCTGGTAGGAGCTCGTTTTGAGCAAAATCGCGGGCTGCTTCCTTTACGGCTAAATGCTCTTCGGTTAAGTTGAAGTTGAGTCCTTCTAATACCATCGTGCTTTACTGTTTGTGAAGTGTAAGAGTTTGTTTTGACTTTGGCTCAAATGTACAATTTTGAAAAATAGTATGCAAGCATACCTTTAGGCAACTCCGCCATTGACACTCAGGGTGTGGCCATTGACGTAACCCGCTTCTTCGGAGGCAAGATAGAGGTACGCATTGGCGATGTCTTCGGGAAGCCCCATTCGTTTAACTGGAATACCCGCGACGGTTTGGTTGCGGACTTCTTCGGGGATAAGGTCGGTCATTTCGGTTTTGATGAAACCAGGCGCTACGGCATTGGCCGTAATGTTGTATTTGCCAAGTTCTTTGGCCCACGTTTTAACCATCCCGATGATGGCCGATTTGGTGGCAACGTAATTGGTTTGGCCAAAATTACCCGTTTGACCCACCACGGACGAAGTACAGATGATTCGGCCATATTTTTGTTCTACCATGTACGGAACAATCGTTTTGGTGCAATTGAAGACCCCGTTGAGGTTGATGTCGATGACTTGTGCCCATTCTTGGTACGACATTTTGAGCAACGATTTGTCGCGGGTGATGCCTGCGTTATTGACCAAAATATCAATTTGTCCGTAGCGTTCGTAAATATCGCGTGCGGCGGCTTCGATGGCAGGTACATCAGTGACGCTGATTTTGGTAAATTCGGCAGAAAAGCCGTTGTCGCGGAGCTCTTGGGCGGTTTGTTCGCCTGCATCGAGCATATCCCAGATAATCACTTTGGCGCCTTCGCGCGTAAAAATTTCGGTAGTAGCTTTACCGATTCCACGGGCTCCTCCCGTGATGATGGCAACTTTGTTGGCTAAACGTGACATTTGAAGAAAAGCAGGTGATTAGTTTGAATAAAACAGTGGCAGCTCGTTGTAAAAATGAGCTGCCACAAAGTAAATAATAATCAAGGAGGTAAGAAGGAGTTTTTAGGTAAACATCGCTTACTGAGAGGCAAATGACGAATAATTTGGGGTTAATTATTCAAAGGTTAAACTTATCATTTCTGCCACACACGCAGGTTTGGGATGTCCTTCTATTTCAAAGACAAGCGCCATGGTTGATTTTACGCCGTTAGGCTCTTGGTCTTCGACTTCTTTGAGGGTGGCGTGCATTCGTACGCGGCTACCTGTGGGTACGGGAGACGTAAACCGAACTTTGTTGGTACCGTAATTGAGTCCCATCTTTGCCGATTTCACTTGGTACAATTCATACATAAACTTAGGTGCCAAGGAAAGGGTCAAAAAGCCGTGAGCAATGGTCGTTTTGAACGGAGAGTACTTGGCAGCCATGTCGGTATTTACGTGAATCCATTGGTGGTCACCGGTGGCTTTGGCAAAATCGTTGACCATTTCTTGGGTAATTGTCACCCATTCACTTGTGCCAATTTCTTGACCTACGTGGGTCCGAAATGCGGCGAGGTTTTCAAAAATAAGCATGTGTTTTTAAGGTTTATTACTATCGACTTTGATACGCTCGTCGCGGTTAGACAATTCCCACGCGGTATGAAAAACCAGTTGGACGATTTTCGACTGCTTGTCAAACATAATCTTTTCGACGTCATCGCCGGGGCGGTGGTAGTCTTCGTGAACGCCTGTAAAATAGAAAATCACGGGTACTTTGTTCTTGGCAAAGTTGTAATGGTCAGAGCGGTAATAGAAGCGATTGGGGTCGGCGGGGTTGTTGTAGGTGTAGTCTAGCTTGTAGTTGGTGTATTTTTCATTGGCGGCTTCGCTAATGGCATGAAGCTCCGACGAAAGTTTGTCAGAACCAATCAGATAGACGTATTTCGGGTCGCTTTTGTGAGCAACGTCCACGCGGCCAATCATGTCGATGTTGAGGTCACAAACGGTATTTGCCAACGGAATGACAGGGTTTGAAGTGTAATATTCGGAGCCCCAAAGTCCTTTTTCTTCCCCCGTTACGGTCATAAATAGAATGCTACGGCGAGGGCCATTTCCTGCGGCTTTGGCTTTAGAAAACGCCTCGGCCAATTCAAGAATAGACACCGTACCAGAGCCATCATCGTCGGCGCCGTTATTTATTTGTCCATCCGAAGAAATGCCGATATGGTCTAAATGCGCTGAGATTACGATGACCTCGTCTTTTTTGTCGGTGCCTTCCAAGAACCCAAGGACGTTCTCAGTCATCACTACGTTGTCTTTACGTTCAGCTTTGAGACGGATGTTTTTTTCAGTCATAGCGTTTACGGGTGGTTTACCCGTTTTCGTAATTCCTTGCTGAATTTTTGACCATTCTTTCTCTTTCACTCCCAACAAATCAAGCGCCATTTTTTTAGAAATAGTGAAACTGGCGTAGCTGCTTGGTTTCTCGGTGTAAGGCTTCATCGAAAGGCGGTTGAAGCGTTGACTCATCAAAGTGCGACGGTTGAGTTCTTTGGTAAATTCGTCACCAGTGAGTTCCGAAACAATCAGTACATATTTGGCTCCCTTGCTGCTGGCGAGGTTGGCCTTTCGTTGCCAAGCCATGTTATCGTTGCTCCATTTGGAAGCTTTATCGTCGCCCGAAAGCAAAAAGTTTCCTTTGTTGTCTTTGGGTTCGCCTTCCCAAATCAGCACGGCTTTGCCCGTCACGTCTAGGTTAGCGTAATCGTTGTACTTGTCTGACTCGATGCCGTAGCCTGCAAAAACAATGGGGACTTTTTCTTCTGAAAGTACATTAATGATGCCGTTCAGGTAAAAATCATGTTGGAGTTCGTAGCGTTCTTTTTCGGTGGCCAAATACACTTCGCCCCAGCTTTTTTGGTAGAGGGCATAAGGCTGAAAATACGATTTTGAGCCATCAGCGGCGGTAACAATCGGTTGTAGGCCGACGGATTTGAAGAAATTAGCGACGTAATTGGCCGCTTTTTTCTGCCCTGGCGAGCCTGTATCGCGTCCTTCGAGGCTATCGTGCGCAATGACCCTCAAGTGGCGTTCGAGGTCTTGGGCTGTGATGGTTTGGGCAAATTGGGTAGAGGCGTCTTGGGCAATTGCCTGCGTAAAGCACAGTGCTGCAATGGGCAATGCTTTTAAAAAAAGTTTGGTCATGGTTTTGGTTTGGATGAATTTAAAAATCAATTACCATAATCTCCACGAGGCGATTTGGTCGATAAAATTAGGGATAGATTCGGGTAAAAGGAGAGCCATAAATACGATGCCGAAAAGCGCGCCGTACAAGTGGGCATCGTGGTTGACACGACCGCGATTTTGGCGAGATTCATAAAACGAATACGCCATGTAAATTCCCCCAAAAATGAAGCCTGGCACGCAAATCGCGAAATACAGACACACTTTTTGGAGCGGGGCCAAAAGAATAAACGCAAACAGAAGCGCCGATACGCCCCCCGAAGCGCCAAGGGAGTTGTAATGACTGTTGTGGCGGTGTTTCAAAAATGTGGGAATATCCGATACGACGATTCCTACCAAAAAGAGAAGGAGATAATAAATAGTACCATTGCTACCAAAATACCCCTGCAAAAACATCTCCATTGCCTCGCCAAAAAAGTAAAGGCTGAACATGTTGAAAATGAGGTGTCCTACATCGGCATGGATAAAGCCCGAAGTAAGAAATCGGTAGTATTCGTTGTATTTAGAAACACGAACAGGATTAAAAACCCACTTGTCGAGCAATGAAGGGTTTTGCCAAGCGTACCAGCTTAGGCCGACAGAAATAAGAATAATGACAATAGTAAGCGACATTACAGCGAGGGTAGTTCAAAAAGGTGTTGAAATTGATACCATTACAACACAAACATAATGGAACTGCCGTAAACCGCCAATGTTTCGTTATTTATTGCGACGTCGCCAGAGATAGACCCTACTTTCGCTGCCGTTGAAGAGGCGAACGATGTTTTTTTGGTGGGTCAAAACCACAATTGCAAACAAAAGAAACCCAAAAACGATTAAAAGAGTACTGGCTTGCCCAAATACCCCTAATACTAACATCATTGGGAAGGCAAAAGCGGCAACAATACTGCTCAAAGAAACGTAGTTGGAGGCCAACAAGACCAATACAAATATGGCAATACAAACAGAAGCCACTTGCGGGTCGATGGCAAGTACCATACCCAAAGAAGTAGCAACTCCTTTTCCACCTTTGAAACGCGTGAAAATGGGGTACAGGTGGCCTAAAACTGCCATTACACCGAGTAAAAGCTTGAATGTTAGAATTTGGGAACTGTCGATTACCCCTAAGAAAAAAAGAATGTTAGCAAGCATTGTGGCTGTCCAACCCTTTAAGACATCAATCAAAAGGACAATGATGCCTGCGCGTTTTCCCAGCACTCGAAAGGTATTGGTGGCACCCGCATTGCCACTACCAAATTTCCGAACATCAATCCCAAAATACGCTTCACCATACCAGATAGCAGAAGGAATAGAGCCTAACAGGTAAGCGGTCACAAAGGCCGAACACACGTGCCAGAAATTCATGAAACAAGTGTAAGTTTTTTAAGTTGAATCGAAATCGTATTTATGAGCTAAATATTGCTTTTTATTATAAAAAAAGCCAACAAAAGTAAAACTTTATCTTAACCTTTGTTTAACGAAAATAACATTTTTTTAAGATGACCCCTATTGTAATTGTCAGTGGAGGAACAAAAGGAATCGGAAAAGCGACTATCGAGCGTTTTATGGAAGCAGGGTTTGACGTGGTCACCTGTGCGCGTCGGGAAGCTGATTTGATTCAACTCCAGCATGAACTTCAAACGAAATTCCCCCAACAACAACTGTTTTATAAAATGACCGATATGGCCATAAAGTCTGAAGTAGAGGCGTTTGTGGCGTATATTCATGGTCTAGAACGGCCCATTGCGGTTTTGGTCAACAACACGGGTTTATTTGCCCCTGGGCAGATTCATAACGAACCCGAAGGCATGCTCGAAAGCATGATTGATACTAACTTATACAGTGCCTATTACTTGACGCGTGGCGTGATTGAAAAGATGATTTTGGCGAAGAAGGGACATATTTTTAACCTCTGTTCTACGGCAAGTATCACCGCCTATACCAACGGCGGTTCGTATTGTATTTCGAAGTTTGCACTTTATGGTATGACCAAAGTTTTGCGCGAAGAACTTAAGCCATACGGGCTAAAAGTGACGGCAATTTTGCCTGGAGCTACCCTAACGGCAAGTTGGGAAGGAGTAGAATTGCCCAAAGAACGCTTTATTCAAGCCAGAGACGTTGCAGAATCCATTTGGTCGGCCTACAACCTAACTTCTGGAGCGGTGGTAGAAGAGATTTTGATACGCCCACAATTAGGAGATATTGGATGATTTTAGGAACTTTGGGTCGAAAATTGGTAACTTGCGCACTTAGTCTCCTTTTTTATTATCATTCACCGATAACGATTTACACGCACTGATGGAACAATACTTGGGTATAGACGTTGGTGGCACCAACGTTAAAATGGGCGTTGTTGACACCGAAACTGGTCGAATTTCTAATTTCTACAGCCATGATACGGCAAGTTGGCGGGAAACGGGGCATTTCGAAAAACATTTAGGTGACGCCATTGCGATTCAATTGCATGAATACCCTAATATCAAAAAAGTAGGTATAGGACTTCCTGGGATGATTAACCGTAAGCGTACTGTCCCTCTTGAAATTACGGCTATTCCCGAAATTGACAATGTTCCGTTGGTGGAGTACCTCGCAGGACGCTTTGAGGGGGTACAGTTTTTCTTGGAAAATGATGCAAATGCCGCCGCACTCGGAGAGTTTTATTTTGCTGAAGAAAAAATTGACGAAAACTATATTTTTATTACGCTCGGAACAGGGGTAGGGGGCGCAGCTATTATCAACCGTAAGGTATTTGTGGGTGGTGATGGAAATGCCATGGAGCCTGGACACATTCCGTCGCGGAACGGTAAAGTGTTGGAGCGCAACATTGGTAAAAAAGAATTGCTCGACCTTGCTAACGATATGCGTAGCCAATATTCGGGAGAAACTCAGCTTCCGGGCGATGGCGCTATCTCAACCACTGGTTTGGTAGCCGCTGCCGCAGAAGGCGATGAATTGGCGCTCAACATATGGAACGAAGTGGGCGAAATGTTGGGCGATGGTTTAGTAGCTATGGTGCGGATTTTGGACATTAAGTTGATTTTGATTGGTGGTGGGTTGTCGGCTTCGTTTGACTATATCCTTCCTGCCGTACAGCGCCGCCTCAACTACTGGTTGACGCCGTATTACTTGAAAGACCTTACGATTAAGCGTGCTACGTTGGGTAACGATGCGGGCCTTCTGGGCGCTGCCTCTCTTTGCTTCGATTAAGCAAGCCTTTCTTTAATAACTTTTTTACACCCGAAACAAAAGTCAGTAAGCTGATTTTTGTTTCGGGTTTTTGTTTTTCAATAGGGTAAAAATATTTGCAGACTATATTTGTGAAAATATCAGGTTGTGAGCAATCTGATGCACGATTATTCGACACAAAAAACCATGAAACAGCTATTGCTTGTTCTGAGCCTAACAAGCTCACTGTCATTTGCCCAAAACAATCAACGATGGATGATTGGCCCTTTCCAAAAAGCGGATGCAGCTAATCCGATTTTAGAAGCCAAAGCAGGTACGACTTTTAAATGTCCTGTGCGAAACGACCTGGTCAATTGGGAAGAAAAGGATGTTTTTAACCCCGCAACGGTGGTGCGCAATGGTAAAGTGTATATGCTGTATCGAGCCGAAGATACAGTGGGTAAATATGCAGGTACGTCGCGTTTGGGGTTGGCCGTTAGTACAGATGGTATTCATTTTCAACGGATGCCTGAGCCTGTCTTTTATCCCGACAACGATTTTATGAAAAAGTACGAATGGGAAGGCGGCTGCGAAGATCCGCGTATCGTTGAAACCGAAGATGGGCGTTATGTGATGACCTACACCTCATATGATGGCAATTTGGCTCGTTTGTGCGTGGCGTCATCTGCTGATTTAATTCATTGGCAAAAACAGGGATTAGCTTTTGGAAATTTTATCAAATCAAACCGCGATTTTTGGTCAAAATCAGGGGCGATTGTGTGTCGAAAAGTAGGAGATAAATTTGTTGCGACCAAAATCAACGGTAGGTATTGGATGTATTGGGGCGACCAAGCTCGGTTGTACGTGGCTACTTCTGACGACTTGCTGAATTGGTACCCCGTTACTCGATTTTCTCAAGCCGATTATAAACCGCTGGATGTCTCGGATGTCAATTGCGTAGCTGTGGCCACTACCCGCAATGGCAAGCACGATTCGCGTTTGTTGGAATCGGGGCCACCTGCATTCTTAACCAAAGATGGTATTGTATTGATTTACAACGGGATGAATTATAACCAAACGGGAGACGGCAGCTTGCCCGAAGGCACTTACGCCGCAGGGCAATTTTTGTTTGATTCCGAAAACCCAACGCAATTGAAAGACCGTTCGGAAAACTATTTTTTAAAACCCGATAAACCGTACGAAATTGCGGGACAGGTCAACCAAGTGTGCTTTGTCGAAGGGTTGGTGTCGTTTAAAGGAAAATGGTTTTTATATTACGGTACAGCCGACTCGAAAATCGGGGTGGCTGTGAGTAAACAGAAATAATCTATATTCGTTTTCTTGATTTTTGCCTTTATTTTTGGGTCGTTTGCTTGGCTGGTATATGGTAGCAAAAAACTCATTGAAGCCGTAGAAAAAGACTATGAGCTGGTGGGACAGATAAAAACCTATGAAATCTCTGACAAACAGTATTGAAGATGTTTTGACACGATTATTGGGGTATTTTTTATTTGTCCAGGCCTCGTATTTATCGTGATGTTCATGGGCAATCTCCTACGGAACAATGGTACCGAAATAATGATAGTCGCAGTCTTCGTTTTTTGGATGGGAATGGCCACCGAAAAGTTTTTTGAAGGAGTTCCCCAAGAAAGAAAAAGGTATTGGATTCCGTGGTTTCGTTATGAGTAAAAGAGCTAATAGTAGTAGCTTTATCAGAAAACTAAAACCAATTCATACAAAAGATGAAAAAGAGTTGTATTGCATTATTCCTTTCACTCCTGATTGTTGGGGGTACTGCGCAGGCTACGAAGCCAGGCCCTTGGAAAAATTTGTTTGATGGAAAAACGACCAAAGGATGGCATACCTACGGAAAACAAGGAGTGACGGGCTGGATGGTCATGGACGGTTCGTTGATGACCCACGGAAAATCGGGGGATTTGGTCACCGATGAAGAATTTGAAAGTTTTGAGCTAGAGTTTGAATTTAAAATTCCAGCGAAGATGAACAGCGGTGTGATGTACAAAGTCATTGAAGACCCCAAACATCCACCTTATTATTCAGGGCCAGAGTTTCAAGTGATTGACGATGAAGGGTATCCGCCATTTAATGACAATGGTAAAATGGTGAAAATCAACGATAAACAAAAAACGGGTGCGAACTACGATATGCAGGCTCCAAGCAAGTGGGTGGCAAAACCTGCAGGTCAGTGGAATAAAGCTAAAATTGTGATTGACGGCAATCACATCGAACACTGGGTCAATGGTGTAAAAGTAGTTGAATACGAGTACGGTGGCGACGCTTGGAAGGCGCAGTTGGCCAAAAGTAAATTTACGAACTGGGCCTACGCGACTCCGCACGCCAAAGGTAAAATCGCGCTCCAAGACCACGGGGATGAGGTTTGGTACAAAAATATGCGCATTAGAAAACTCTAAAAAATGATACAAACCTTCTTACAACACCTTACCTACGAAAAACGCTTGAGCCAGCATACCCTAACCGCGTATGCCAAAGACTTGGAGCAGTTTAAGGAGTTTTTGGAGAAAACCTACCAACTGCAAGACTTGGCCAAGGCCGATTTTCGAATGATTAGAGGGTGGGCAGTAAGCATGGTGGAAGCCGAATTGCACCACCGCAGCGTGAACCGAAAATTGGCCACGCTGCGGTCGTTTTATGCGTATTTGTTGCGTTGTAAAGCCATCACGATTAATCCGATGCTGCGGGTGTCGTCGCTCAAAACTGATAAACCATTACCGCAGTTTGTGGAAGAAAAAAGCCTACAATTACTTTTTGACGAAATTACGTTTCCGCTCGATTTTGAAGGCACGCGCGACCGCTTGGTGTTGGAGTTGTTGTACGGGACAGGAATGCGTTTGGCCGAGTTGATTACCCTCCGTGATGGTGACGTCAATGTCTATGACCAAACGTTGCGGGTCTTTGGGAAACGTAGCAAAGAGCGCGTTGTACCAATTTATAAAGGCTTGGTCGAGATGATTAAGCAATACCAACAATGTAGAAACGAGCAGTTCCCGAATCCTCCAGATCAAAGCCTGATTTTGACTAACAAAGGCGAACCCGTCTATCCCGTGTTGATTCAGCGCATTGTGAAAAAATACCTATCGGCGGTCACGTCGCTCCAAAAACGTAGCCCTCACATACTTCGTCACACCTTTGCGACACACTTGCTCAACAACGGTGCCGACCTTAATTCGATTAAAGATTTGCTGGGACACAGTAGCTTGGCGGCGACGCAGGTTTACACCCACAATTCGATTGAAAAACTCAAAAAAATTTACAAACAAGCCCATCCTAAGGCATAAACCCCCATTGCTATGCTTGCACCTCCCCAAACCCTCTTTCAGCGTTTTCGTTACCTTGGCCCTGGTTTTATTCTTTCGGCGGCCATTGTGGGGTCGGGTGAGCTGATTGCGACGACGGCGTTGGGAGCCAAAGCGGGATTTGTGACTTTTTGGGTAGTATTGGTGAGCTGTTTGGTCAAAGTAACCTTGCAATTGGAGTTTGGAAAAAATGCGATTTATACGGGTGTGCCCACCATGCAGTCACTCAACCGCCTCGATGGTAAAAAGTGGGGGAAAGCGCACTGGAGTATTTGGTTGTGGCTGTCGCTGCAAGGCTTAAAACTGCTGCAAGTGGGTGGGATTGTAGGAGGCGTTGCCATTGTACTCAACATGGTATTCCCGTTTTTGGGAACAAACCTTTGGGCGGCGATTGCGGCGCTCATTACGGCCGTGTTGGTCTATCGTGGTTTTTACAAACCCGTCGAACAAGGGGCTTTGATTATGATTATTCTTTTCACTATCACGGTATTGATTTCCCTCGTTTTGCTGCAATTTACCCCTTACGCCATTAGCTGGGAGCAACTTAGCAGTGGCTTGTCTTTCTCGCTTCCGCCTGCGGTGACGGGTGTGGCTATTGGCGCTTTCGGAATTACGGGCGTAGGAGGCGACGAAATTATGTTTTACAACTATTGGTGCATTGAAAAAGGCTACGCGGCCTACGCAGGCCCCAACGACGGTAGCCCCGAATGGGCCGAACGAGCCAAAGGTTGGATAAAAGTGATGTACTTGGATGCTGTATGTTCGATGATTGTTTATACCCTCGTAACGGCGGCTTTCTATTTGTTGGGAGCGGCATTGTTGCATCAACACGGCGAAGTGCCCGAAGGCTACGCCATGGTCGAAACCCTTTCAAAACTTTTTACTGAGACACTGGGCGAATGGGCCAAAGTGATTTTTTTGATTGGTGCTTTCTTTGTGCTTTACTCTACCCTTTTTACGGCTACGGCCAGTTGGTCACGGATTTTTGGCGATGCGTTTGGGCAACTAGGTTGGGTCAAATTCGACGACGAAGCCTCGCGCAAACGCGTGATAGGAATGCTTTCGTGGGCTTTTCCTATCATTTGGTGCGTGCTTTTTTGGGTTATTCAGATGCCCGTTACGATGATTCTTTTGGGCGGAATTGCAACGTCTATTTTGCTGTTATTGGTGCTTTGGGCGGCGTTGGTGTTTCGCTACCGAGAATTGCCCGCGTCCTTAACACCCACCACCACCTACAACTTCTTTTTTTGGGTAAGCGTCGTGTCGATTTTAATGGTGAGTGTGTACGGAGTTTGGCAGGTCATAAAATAGATTAGAATATTTCTTGGAGTTCTTCTTGTGGTAGTTCTTCCGATTGATCTTGCAGTCAATCAGCTTCTACGAAGTGCTTTTGATTTTTCGACAAGTTGTGAATGCTCCAATCAATGTCTTTCTTAAAGGCTTTGCTTCGCACGGGGCAGCCTTCGAGGCGGCAGTACTTGCAGCAGTCGGGGAGGCAGGGGTCGGCATGGATAAAAAGCTCAACGTTACCAACGTAATTGGCTTCGAGCGCATCTTCAAATTCATGAACAGCTTGGTGGACTTGTTGCAAATCCCAATAATAGGGGAGTGTCAAATGGCAGTCGATGTGGAGGTCGGAGCCGTACTTTTGAATCCGCATGTTGTGCACATCCACCCAATAGTCTTGTTTGTGGTTGCGCAAAATATCTACGGCGTGTTCAAACAATTCGGGGTCGGTTTCGTCCATCAAAGCTCCCACTGAGGTACGAATAAGCTTAAAACCGTTGTAAAAAATCACTAGCGATAACACCAACGATGCTGCGCTGTCAATCCACTGAATTTTGGTAAGCATCAACAAGCCCAATCCTACCAAAATCAAAACGCTGCTCAAGCTATCGGTAACAAGGTGTTTGCCGTCAGCAACGAGGGCTTCCGAGCGGGTTGTTTTTCCTACTTTTTGCAAATAATAACCCAACGCTCCGTTGATTACAACAGTCAATAGAATAAGTAAAATACCCCAGTCGAGGTGTTTAACGGTTTGAGGGTGAAGTAGATGCTGAATGGCTTCGACGAAAATCCACACCCCAGCTATGATGATAAGTGCCCCTTCAAAACCCGACGAAAAAAACTCAATTTTGCCGTGTCCATAGGGGTGGTCATGGTCTTTCGGTTGTGAAGAAAGGTAAATGCTATAGAACGCAAAGGCACTAGCGATGACGTTAATAATGGATTCGAGAGCGTCGCTAAGAATGGCGTTGGAATGGGTTAAATAAAACGCTGCGAACTTGATACTCATCAAGATTATGCTCAACACAAGGGAGACGATAATCCAGCGAAATTTAGATTTTTGGCTAACTTGCACGACTTTTTTAAAAGTAATTGGTCGCAAAGGTACGAGTTTAGGGGAAACAATTGCCCTGAACAACACTTATTCGACCATTAAAACTTGTCAATCGACCAATCGTATGTCTTTACCAAACGAAACAATAAACCCGTGGAAAACCCTTAAAAGTGAAGTGGTTTATGATAACAAATGGATTCAAGTACGACATGAAGATGTTATTAATCCCAGTGGAGGAGAAGGTATTTATGGGGTAGTACATTATAAAAATAAAGCTATTGGAGTGATTCCTATTGATAGCGAAGGCTACACTTACTTGGTAGGTCAGTATCGCTATCCTTTGGACGAGTACTCGTGGGAAATCCCCGAAGGTGGTGGCCCGATGGACGAAGATCCTATTGAAGGCGCTAAACGAGAATTGTTAGAAGAAACGGGCTTAATAGCGGCCAAATGGACAAAAATTGCGCGCGTTCATCTTTCTAATTCGGTCGGGGACGAAGAGGGCTTTTTGTACATTGCCGAGGAGCTTACCCAAGCCCAAGCCGAGCCTGAAGATACCGAACAACTGCACGTTCGGAAAATATTGCTGACCGACGCCATTGAAATGGTGATGCGCTCCGAAATTACGGATTCCCTCAGCGTCATGGGTTTATTAAAAATAGCCCGATTGCGAGGAATTTAAGAAAATGATATTCAACAACAACTAAAAACGAATGCTTATTGCTGCACTTTACGGCCTCATTACGGGGGTTTTACTCTGTCTTACTTTTGGAACGGTCTTTTTTTCATTGATTCAAACCAGCGTTGAGCGCGGCTACCGAAGCGGAATTCAAATCGTTTTGGGTGTGGTAGCGAGCGATGCTTTTTTTTGTTTTACTGCCATTTTTGGTACGTCATTTTTGCCCAAAATTGATCATTTTGACAAATGGGTAGGAGCCATTGGAATTATTTTTTTGGTGGTTTTGGGGGTTAAAAACTTCTTTCGCGTTCCAACCATTTCTTCAGAAGAAAAAGAGGAGGAGCCTCGGAGTAAGCGTTCGATGGTAAAATTGTTTTTTAAAGGCGTGGCCCTCAATGCCCTCAACCCCGTCAATTTTATGTCGTGGGCGGCCATTGCTACGTACCTTCGTACCAAAGGCCGTTATGATTTGGCCGAAATGATTCTTTTCTTCAGTATGAGTCTCGTAGGGGTATTTGGCACCCAGACTGCTTTGGCCTTGTATGCCCAGCGACTTCGTCAGTTTATCACGGTTGAGCGAATGAAGTACGTCAATATCATTACGGGCGTGGTATTTTTGGGCGTAGCGGGGAAACTTCTTTGTGAGCAGTTTTTGAAATAAAACAATACCTTCCCGAAGGTTCTAAAACTTTCGGAAAGGTGGAGTCCTATCTCTTCTTTAGCCAGTTAGTCATCAATTCAAGGGCTTCTACGGAAAAGGTCTCTTCCAAAAGACCGTATTCGGAGGAGGTACACTTAGTACATTTTTGGAATAAATGGTTCAGGCCAGGCAGCTCAACTGTCTCAAACTGTTTATTACCAGCAGCCGTCAAACCACGTTTAAATCCCTCTAAATTGGGCTGCGAAGCTACTTGAATGTCTTTGCTACCGTTGAGTGCCAGTACAGGAATCGTAATTTTTGACAAAACAGGCTGCGGGTCGTATTTGATAAAGTACCGATACCAAGAAGAATTCATGGCTTCGATTTGCTTCTGAAAATTCTTACGCCCTTGTTCGGTTTTGTAGCCAAGTTGTCCTAATACACTTTCAGGTTGAGTTTTCACCCATTGGTCAAAGGTAGTTTGAAGGCTATCTTTGATGTCGCCCTCCAGCGGTAAACGAGCCACCGTTGAGTAGATGATTTCGTTGAGACTACGCACTTGATTTCGGTAGGTGTCATTACTACCCATTTGTTTCAAAATATCGTCGCTCTGGCGGAGAAGTAGGTCTTTTCCACTCATTCCCAAACCCGCCAAAGAGACAATAAACGCCACGTCTTTTGATTGTACCGCTGCAAGAGGTGCAATGACACCGCCTTCGCTGTGGCCGATTAAACCTATTTTTTTTGGGTGAACTTCTTTCCGTGTTTTGAGGTAACGAATGGCGTCCAAAACGTCTTGGGCGTACTCGGCCGACGTTCCCATCGAACCCGTCGTTTCGCCTACACCTCGGTCGTCAACGCGCAGCACGGCGATGCCTTGTCGGGTTAAGTGGTCGGCGATAACCCAGAATGTTTTGTGCCCAAAAAGGCTTTCATCGCGGTCTTGCTGACCAGAACCTGAAATAAGGACCACTGTTTTGAACGGGCCTTTACTCTCGGGTAAAGTGAGTGTTCCGCCAAAAGTAATCGAACCATCATTATTCGTAAATTTGACCTTTTCATCGCGGTACGGAAAAGGCGCTTTAGGCATTTGGGGGCGTTTAAAAAACGATAATGCTGTCACTCGTTTTAGATGCAACTGGGTAGGAAAACCATTTTGTTTCCACTGACCTTCAAACGACACAGAATCCATTTTGCCGCTGAGCAAAACACTAACCGCTTTTAACTCACCTCGCAGACTATCTCCCTGAAATACAATGTTTTTTAAGGGTTGCTCAAACAAACCCTGCTCAGGAATAAAAACTTGAATGGTTTGGGTGGTTGTATTGACTTTGAGCCCAAACTTGAGCGTTGAGATTGTACCCTCGTACCATGTTTGCGAAAAACTCGTGTGGCCTATTCCTAAACACAAGAGTACTTTTATCCACTTTTTCATTTTTTTTCTTGCTGATATACACGGTATGAATATACCACAATCCAGATTGTTGAGCCAAAAATTAACCCTAGCGTCCAAAAAAGTTTCCACAATTCGGGTAGCCAGATGACCACAAATGCTCCTATTAACCCCATTCCAAAGTATAATTTGGCGGCCAATTGGTGGGTTTTACGCCACACGGTTTCGCTTTCGAGTGTCCACGGAGTACGGAAGCCTACAAAATAATTGGACTTAATGTTGTTGAAGTAATTCCCAATCCCTGCAAACAATAAAAATACTCCGACTAGCAAAATCGTCGTAAAGCTCTCGCCTGCTATTTCTGAGAGGGAGGCGCGAATAACCAAGCAATGCACCAACGCCAGAAAGGTCACAATCAGCAGAATTAACTTGGGATAATGTTCTGATAAACTAGTTTTGTTGAGACGAGGGTCAAGCTGAGGAACGTACCGCAACAAAAAATATACACCAACAGAAACTGCGCTTAATATTGTAAGCGTCCATTTGGGGCCGTAAGCATCGGGTTTACCACTTGGGCCAAAGTGCGTTGGGACGATGTCGGGAAGTTGATTCCACACCAAAAATAGATAAACTAGGGGAAGCACAATAGCGACCCAGGCGAGGTATTCAAAGGTATTTTTCATTGGTTTTTAAGGGTGAAAACCCAAGATAATAATTTGTCTAAAGCGGTAATTAACGATTTTTAACATATAAATAGCACTATTCTTTTTTGAACGATGTTATTGGGGCGAGTAAAAAGAATCTTTGTGATTACGATGAAACCACTACGCTACTCTTTATTTTTAACACTGTGGATTTGTATTGAGGCATTTTCTCAAAAAATTACTACGCTAAGCCCCTACATTGAAGAACAGTCGCAACCTGATGTGGCGCTTACCAAAGTAGAGCTGACCGATGACTACACGATTTTGCATTTTCGATTTGAATTTGGACAACGCCCCAGCCTTCGTGATTTTTTTGGCGAACGTCAAGGAAATTTAGATAGAAATACGATTGAGGTGGATCCTAAGTGCCGTTTGTACGAACCTAAAAATACAGCGAAAAGATTCAGGTTTATAAAGGCAGTGGGCATTCCTGTTGCCCCAGAGACTCGTACTGTTTACCCAGGCGATGTGGTAAAATTTTCGGTATATTTTGAGCGCCTCGACCCAGGCATCGAAGTGTTTGATATGTTTGAAGGGAAAGATTATGGCAGAAAGCAGTTTTGGAATTATTTCGGGGTACACATTCGTAATCCGAGGAGAGTACCTCCCAAACCCAATCCTGAACCCAAAAAAGAAGAACCGCCTGTGGTAGCTACCACGCCTACCCCTGTGCCACCGATAGAAAGTAAACCAGAACTTCCTGTGGCTAAAATAGTGACATTGCGAGGAATGGTAATAGATGCTAAAACGAAAAAGCCAATTGCGGCAAAAATAAGCTACGTAGTTCCGAGCGAGGATAATGGGCTGGATTCGATGCAGTTATCGGCATCGTCGGGGAAATTTAAAATTAGCTTGGATGCGGGAAACAAGTATGCCTATGTGGCCGTATCTAAAGGGTATTTTCCTGCGAGTGGTGCATTTGATTTGACCAAAGCCAAAGCGGGAGAGGAAGTAACCAACGAAATTGTACTAAATCCTGTCGCAGTAGGCGAAAGCATTACGCTCAACAATATTTATTTTGATACGGGTAAGTACGATTTATTACCTGCTTCGTCGGCTGAACTTGACCGTCTTGTTCAACTTATGCGTGAAAATACAAACATGGAAATACGAGTTGAAGGTCATACTGATAATTTGGGTGATTTTGATAAAAACGTAGAGTTGTCGCAAAGCAGGGCCAATGCAGTCAAAAAATACTTAATTTCCAAGGGAGTAGCTTCTGAAAGGATTGAGTCAAAGGGATTAGGTTCTACTCGCCCCGTTTCTAAAGGCACATCCGACGCAGAGCGTCGCCGCAACCGACGGGTTGAATTTACAGTAAAGAAACTCTGACGTGGTATGGGCATCTTCGTCACTCCATAAAAATAAGCCAAAAAGTAGTTGTTGATACAGTTTAATACGGTTCGGAAGGGGTGTTCAGAGATACAATGGGCAGGATGCACGTGCCACATTGGAATAAATTCATATAATATTTTTGGAAACTTTAAATAACTTTTCTAAGTTTTCCAAAAAATAGACATCAACATGCTCGCGGAAGAACTAATTAACCCTACGACACCCGTGTTACGACCGTACGATTCGGTGGGGCAGGCTGTTGACTTAATGGATGAATACGGGCTACGTCAGTTGGCCTTGGTAGAAGATGAAGTATATAAAGGTCTTTTAAGTGAAGATACGCTTTTGAGTTTACCTGACGATGAAAAACAACTTTCTGAGTTGAATTTACCACCTAATCCCGTTCATGCAACTTCATTTCAACATATTTTTGAAGTAATGGGAATTGCAAATCATTATCAATTGGATACCATACCCGTACTCGATGAAGACAATATGTATGCAGGGACAATTTTGGTAAGCGATATGGTTTCTAAGTTTGCCAATTTGTTAGGGGCTCAAGAGAAAGGGGCAATTATTGTTTTGAAAATGGCAAATCGAGACTATTCGTTGACAGAAATCAGTCGCTTGGTAGAATCAAACAGTACAAAAATTATCAGTAGCTTTTTTTCAGGAGCAGAATACGGTGCGCTTGATGAAGCTACACTTACCCTAAAACTGAATCGGATGGAGGTATCTGGAGTAGTAGCTACGTTAGAACGCTTCGGATATACGGTGGAGAGCATCTATGGGAATTCTCCAGTGGAAAACCCTAATCGTCATCATCTTGATTTATTGTTACGTTATTTAGAAACCTAATCACAGAAAGTTCTACCTTTGCGGCCTTACACATTTGAGAAGCGATACCAATGAAAATCGCCATCCACGGACGCAGCTTTACTACTGAAACCCAGCCTCACGTTCAGGCATTATTTGACACACTTCAAAAACGGGAAGTTGATTTTTCAATTTCAGATTTATTTTATGCTCATCTACGTCAATCAGGGATAGAGCCATACACCCCCAAAACGTACCCCCACCCACACGGGGCGCCAGATGCTGATTTTATTTTTAGTATAGGTGGCGATGGCACGTTGCTTGAATCTGTCATGCAATCTCGGTCGCGTCAAATACCCATTTTGGGCATTAATACAGGGCGCCTAGGTTTTTTAGCAACTGTATCACCCGAGTGTATTCCTGTTCAGTTAGAAGCGCTCTTTGACGGAAATTATCAAATCGAAGAACGGGCTTTAGTCAGTTTAAATTCGGCCAATGATTTATTTGAAGACTATAATTTTGCTCTGAACGACTTTACTATCACGAAGACCGATACTTCGTCGATGATTACCATTCATGTCTACTTAGACGGGGAGTTTTTGAATTCGTACTGGGCCGATGGCGTGATAGTTTCTACTCCAACAGGTTCAACGGGCTATTCGCTAAGTTGTGGTGGTCCAGTGGTGTTACCTACTAACGATGTGTTTGTGATAACCCCTATTAGTCCGCACAATTTAAACGTTCGCCCTATGATTATTCCTGATGGGAGTCAATTGAGTTTTTGGGTGGAAAGCCGTAGTAACAACTTCCTTGTTTCACTCGATTCGCGGTTTCGCATTGTTGATTCTACGATAGGGTTGACAGTTAAAAAAGCCGTTTTTAAAGCGCGACTTGTTAAGTTTAAACAAGATAATTTTGTGCAAACCTTGCGTACAAAGCTTCATTGGGGGCTAGACGCCCGTAATTAATCTTAGGCGTGATTTTTGCCAGGATATTCAATAAAAAGATTCATTTTTGCGTTGAACACAAAGTCACGCATCAATAAGTAAAGCGAATGAATTATAAAATAATTGTCGGAACCGTGTTGTTTACGCTGTTTGTGACGCTCCAATCCGAAGCACAACGCCGCCGCCGAACTTCTTTTGAACAGTATACTACTGTAAGTTTTGGAGCGGGTACTTCTAGCTATGTAGGTGACCTAGCACCTTATCGAAGTCCCGTGAATACGCTTTTTAAAACGATGCGTTGGAATGTAAATGCAACCTATACCAAGCATTTTACACCTCAATTGGCGGCTCGTTTGGGGTTTACATGGGCACAGATTTTCAGCGATGATGAATACTATAATCGAGGTGGTACGCCCTTTTCGGGGGCGTATGTTCGAAATATACACTTCCGAAATAATCTTAAAGAGTTTAGTGCTACTGGGATTTTCAAATTCTGGGGAGATGGACGTGGTTCAAATCGCCGAGCAAAGTTCACTCCTTACATTTTTGCAGGGGTTGCTTTGGTTGCTCATAATCCAAAAGCAATGGTTCCAGATTCGACGTCGTATGACAGGTATCCAAAAAACAAGCGATGGATTGCACTTCAGCCACTAGGAACTGAAGGCCAAGGGCAACCTGGTTATGCGAAGCCTTACTCTTTGGTTACTTTTGCGATTCCATTTGGAATGGGCTTTACGTGGAAAATCAATAATCAGTGGAATATTGGAATAGAAGGAGGCTTCCGTTTTACAGGTTCAGATTTCTTGGATGATGCAAGTGGTGTCTACCCAGAGCCTGATATTCTCAAAAATGATATGGCACGGGCAATGTCAAATCGTACACTAGAGCAGATTTCCGCACGTACAGGAAATGACCGTACAACAACTGTAGCTCGAATACTGAACCCTGATAACCCTCCTATTGATCCCTTTGCTGGAGGGCCTTTGGGTGGTTGGCAGCAAGGGGACTCTAGAGGAAACCCTGTTCGCAAAGATGCGTACATTTTATCTAGTATCACAGTAACCTATGTGCTACCAACTAAAATTAAATGCCCGTCGATCCGTTAGGTGTTTATGTGTCGCTAAAAATTAACAAGGGCAAATAAAAAGAATTAATCATACGTGAATAGCAAACTGCAAACTTATGTTATTGGCTTCCTTTTGGGAGCCTTTTCTTTACAGGTAGAAGCTCAGCGGTGGAATATTGGCGCTGGACTTGGAGGGTTCAATTATAAAGGAGATTATGCCCCTTTTTTTAATCCTAAAAACTATATGCCAGGAGGCCATACTTTTGTCCGTTACAATGTATCGCCGGCGATTTCCTTGCGATTAGGAGGAAACTTGGGTGTTATTGGAGCTAAGGATAGTCGTTCTTCTGATCCCTTCAATCAAGCGCGCAATGGGTCGTTTCGCTCAAGGGTAATAGAAGGAGATTTATTGATGGAATATAATTTTTTGAATTACTCACAACGACGAAAAGATGTGAACTGGACGCCCTATTTGGTAGGCGGATTAGGCTTTTACAAATTTAAATCTCGTACCCAAACCGCTACATACAAAAGTACCCAGATGAACATTCCTTTTGGGGCAGGAGTGAAGTGGGAGTTTAAGCGCCCGTGGAGTTTAGAGTTTGAGTTTGGGACTAGAGCATTATTTACGGATTACTTAGATGATTTGGGAGATAATATACCTTTGGCTCAAAAAACGCAGTTAGGAAACCCATCTACTCGCGACAAATACTACTATACGTCGATTACCCTGAGTTATACGTTTTACAGTATTATTTGTCCGTCAGGATTTTCAACGGACTAATCAACGCAAAGAGGAGAGAAAAGAGTTACTTTTGCCTTCTCTTTTGTTCTTAGACGTATGCAACTACACTTTCATCAATTCGACTTGCGGCTTCGCCACACGTTCACTATTGCACACGATTCGCGTGATGTGCAACCAACACTCATCGTAGAACTCCGCGACGGGGATTTTCGGGGCTTTGGAGAAGCTACTTCTAATAAATACTACGGTATCACCATTGATAGAATGATAGGCCGTCTTGAACAAATAAGAGGTTTGATTGAAAACGATACCTTAGCATCTCCCGAGGAGCTCTGGCAACTGACCCATCAATACCTGCACGATATACCGTTTGCTCAATGTGCTTTGGATGAAGCTGCCAACGACCTTTGGGCAAAAAAACAGGGTAAAAAACTCTACGAAGCGTGGGGGCTGTCGGCTGATACAATACCGATTACCGATTATACTATCGGGATTGATAGCATTGACAAAATGGTGGCTAAAATGAGTGAGTTTCCGTGGCCATTGTACAAAATTAAATTAGGTACAGCTGAGGATTTAGAGATCGTCCGAACTCTACGGAGCTATACCAATGCGGTATTTCGAGTAGATGCGAACTGCGCTTGGACGGCGACGCAAGCCATTGAGTATAGCTATGCATTACAAAAGTTAGGGGTTGAATTTATCGAACAACCCCTGCGTGCCGACGATTGGGTGGGGATGAGAGAAGTCTATGCCGAAAGTGCGCTGCCTTGCATTGCTGATGAAAGTTGCATTGTAGAGGCAGATGTGGCTAGATGTGTAGGTTACTTTCACGGAGTCAACGTAAAATTGACCAAATGCGGCGGCCTTACTCCCGCACGGCGTATGTTGGCGAAAGCCAAAGACCTTGGCATGAAAACGATGGTAGGATGTATGAACGAAAGTAGCGTAGGCATTTCGGCGATTGCGCACTTGTTGCCGATGCTCGACTACGTGGATATGGACGGCACGTTGCTCATTGCTAATGACCCCGCAACGGGCGTACAATTTGATTTTGGGAAAATTATTTTTGCGACCGAAAACGGCACAGGTGCGCAACTGCATTAACATTACAATCACAACGTTGACTTGTTTTGAATTCGGCTAGTTACCATCAAATTACCCACCTGCCTAATCGGACGATTGAGCTAGATGGAAAAACGTACTTGTATTTTAGCGGTACGGCATACCTAGGGCTGCCGCATAATCCTGCTTTTCAAGCTTTAATTCAAGCAGGATTGCATGAATACGGGAGCGTGTATGGGAGTTCACGCAATGGCAATCTTCAATTGAGTATCTACGAACAGGCCGAAGCTAAATTGGCCGCTTGGACGGGCTCAGAGGCAGCACTGACGCTGTCGTCGGGGATGCTGGCAGGGCAAGCCGCAATTCGACAGTTAATGTTAGATGGGTATGAGTTCGTGTATTCTCCTGATGTTCACCCTGCGGTGTGGCATTTGCCTAAGGTGTCGATTCCAGCAGTGAGTTTTGAAGAGTGGGTAGAAAAGGTAGTGAACCCCTCGTTTTTTCAGGAGGCATCTCAGGTATGCTTAGTCACTAATTCTGTGGATGCTTTACGCGGAAAATTATATGCGTTCGATTGGGTAACACGCCTTCCGAAAAACCAAGAATGGGTCTTGCTCATTGACGATTCGCACGGATTAGGAGTAGTTGGAGAACAGGGAAAAGGTATTTGGGAGCAAGTTCCGTCGTTACCTCATGTTCGGGTCATCGTTACGGCGTCTTTAGCCAAAGCGATGGGGTTGCCTGGCGGGGTTATTTTTTCAGATAAAATTACACTACAAAAAATTCGTTCGACAGCTTATTTTGGAGGTTGTTCGCCCATCGCTCCCAACCATCTGTACGCATATTTACACGCTACCGACCTGTACGCCGATGCGTACGAACGTTTGGGTAAAAACGTTCGTAAATGTTCTGAGCAACTTGCTTCTTTGGGGCTTTTTAATGATTCTAACGCGTTATATCCCGTGTTTTACACTCCTCACGACGAGTTGTACCCGTTTTTGCTTCAGCGGGGTATTTTTGTGTATAGTTTCGCTTATCCAAAGCCAACTGACAAGGCCAATACCCGCGTTGTTTTGAGCGCTTGGCATACCGAAAAAGACATCGAAATCTTAGCGGAAGCTTGTCGCACCTTTGTTGAAACTAGACACTAATTTTTCTATTCTTTCGTTTTTCTCGAGGCGCCTCACGTTGTTTATATTGCAACGTGGATTATGTCAGGTATTATATTGGTGGGTTATTTATTGGCATAGCCGTTCGTAAGTACGCTACTAAATTTCATTTGACAGCATAATAAAAATAGTATGCAAGCCTACCAAGTTAAAGATTAACTTCTATATTTGCCTAAACTGATACCAACTCACAATAGGCAATGCGCAAGGAAAAAACGGTCGACTTTCATATCAAATGGGCTTGGCACGCCATTTCGAGGATGTACAATACCTATGCCTCTCGTCGCTATGACATGACAATGGCTCTTGGGTATGTACTGTTAAATATTGACTTCGACCACGGGACGCCCGCTACCAAAATTGGACCTTCGATCGGGATGGAACCACGGAGTTTGACGCGAACTCTTAAAACCTTGGAAGAAAGAGGCTGGATTCGCCGCGAGACCGACGAAGCAGATAAACGTTTTGTAAAAGTAATTTTGACCGACGAAGGAAAAAGAAAACGTGAGCAAGCCCGCGAAGGAGTTATCTCGTTTAACACGATGCTGCGTGACCAAATACCTTTGGACAAGCTAGTCGTTTTTTTTGAGGTAATCAAAGAAATCAATCGCTTAGTAGAAGAAGAAAATATTAAGCTTAAAGCAGAAAATATCTTAAACGAAGAATTGTAAGAGATAGATTTGTCCTGTATTTCTTCCCATTCGTCCTTGTTTTTACCCACTTTACGTAGTTTTTATAGGCTAACGTAAAGTGGGTTTTTAATTTTGTGAGGTTTCTTTCTATACCTCATCGTACATTATCGTACATTTTTTTAAATAGAATATTTTAAGATATTTATTTAAAAAATACAATTATTGGTGTTTGTTATTGCTCAAATAAAATAATGAAAAAAGTTAACCCTACTGACATAGGGTTGTCACTTACGCCCCTTTATTTCGCATTTATAGACAATAATCAACTTAGGGCCTAAGACACAGTCAGGATTTTTAAAAAAAAACTTTGGAAACTTTGAACTTTCAATAAGTTTCCAAAGTTTCGTATAAAAAAAGTAATAATCTAAGTACACTAAGAGTGAGAGAAAGAATCTTAGATAAAGCCCAAGAATTGTTTTTTCGGTACGGGGTTAAAAGCGTAACGATGGATGATATTGCAAAAGAATTGGGTATTTCTAAAAAAACGATTTATCAACATTTTGAAGATAAAAACGCAATGGTGTATGCAGGAGTGGAGCACCATTTTGCCTGTGACCGCATGATTGCCGAACAAATGCAAAATGAAGCTCCCGACCCGATTGCAGAGGTAGTAATGACTTCTGAAATGATCCGCCAAACGATGGCGGGAATGAACCCAACAGCCATTTTCGATATTAAAAGGTATTATCCACAAGCGTGGAATTTGTTTTCTAAGTATAAGAAAGAATTTATACTGGAGATGGTCAAAAAAAACCTTTTAAAAGGAATTGAAATGGGATTGTACCGCTCCACTATTAACGTAGATGTATTGTCGCGCTTGAGACTCGAACAAGTAGAAATGGGGTTGGATCCGTATCTCTTTCCGCTGGGACAATTTAACCCATTGGATACTCAATTAGAATTACTCGACCACTTTTTACGCGGCATTGTGACCATTGAAGGATTAACTCTGTATGAGAAATATGTAACCAAACAGCTTTCAACGCCTATACCCACCATGGCTTTTTTAGCCAAAAGAATGCCTATTAACAGCTAATTTTTTAACAACCTCACAAATTTTATAATCAATACTATATGCCACAATTTCGACAGCAATGGAAATGGCTGGTACTGCTCATGCTGCCACTATTTCCGACGTACAGCCAAACGCGTTATTCACTTCAGGAGGCCATTCAATACGGACTAACGCACAATATCAATGTGAAAAATAGCCAAACCGACGCCCAAAGTGCCGAATCTCGCATTGGTGAAATTAGAGCGGTGGGGCTTCCACAGGTGAGTGGGTCAGTGAACATCATGGATAACCTCATTATTCAGCGTGCTTTCCTACCCGCAGTCTTTTTTGACCAAAATGCCCCTGCTGATGCTCCCCCAATTGCAGTTCAATTTGGGGTAAAATATTCGGGTAATGCTGGCTTGCAATTATCTCAAATTCTGTTCAACGCGCAGTGGTTGTTAGGCTTAAAAGCCGCCCAAGCCTATCGTGAATTGGCAGTTAAAAACGTGACTCAGTCTAAAATTCAAGTGGCTGAAAGCGTTTCTAAAGCATATTACAGCGTGTTAGTGGCCGAAGAGAGAGCGAAAGTGCTCGATTTGAACATCCAACGGTTGGATAGCTTGACCCGAGAAATGAGTGCCATGAACCAAAAAGGATTTGTTGAAAAACTCGACGTTGACCGCTTAGAGGTATCGCTCAATAACCTGAAAACGGAACGCACGAAAGTGCAAAACCTGGTGGATTTGAGTTACTACATGCTCAAATTCCAAATGGGAATGAAACTCGACGAACAAATCATCTTAGCTGACCGAATTAGCGAAAGCGATGTGGAGCGCCTAGCCCGTGAAGTTAAAGCCGATGATGGGAGTAGCTTTAGCTACGACCAACGCGTTGATTATTCTATTTTGAAAAGCAACCTTCTACTTTCTGAAATGGACGTTGAGAACAATAAGCGTGGCTATTATCCAACAGTGGCTTTATTCGGCGGTTATGGATACAATACTGGCCGTAATAGTTTTGGTGACGTGTTTGGCTCTCCTTGGTTTAATAACGCTAACATCGGCTTGAGTGTTAATATTCCTGTGTTTGATGGGTTTATGAAGAAATACAAAATCCAGCAAGCCAAGTTTACGGTGGACAAAGTAAAGCAAAGCCTTAGCTTGGTGGAGCAGTCGATTGACTTGCAGATTCGGAGTGCCAACATTACCATCATCAATGGCCTTGAAACGCTGAAAAATCAAAAACGTAATTTGGATTTGGCCCAAGAAGTGGTGCGGGTTTCTAAAATCAAATACCAATCAGGAACAGGTTCAAACATCGAGGTCATCAACGCTGAGTCGGCCTTGAAAGAAGCTCAAACCAACTATTTCGCGTCGTTGTATGATTTGCTACTGGCCAAAATAGACCTCGACAAAGCAAAAGGGAAATTATCCTTCTAATCTTTAAAAACTTTATTATGAGTACGTTGACAACATATACTAGCAATAATAAAACTCCTTTGAGAGCGGGACTTCGTGCGGGCTTAGCAGTGATGTTCCTCGCTGTCTTTATGACTGCCTGTGGCGGTGAAAAAACAGACAATTCGTTGGCAGGTAAAAAAGCAGAACTTGCTAAATTGAAAGCAGAATCGAAGACATTGACTGAAAAAATTGCCAAGTTAGATGCCGAAATCAAAGCAGCTGACCCAAGCATGAAGGCCACAGAGAAAGTATTCCCAGTACTTACCGAAGCGCTTCAAACTCGAAATTTCAAAAGTTTCATCGAAATTCAAGGAACGGTTGAAACCAAAAATACTGCGACTGCTACCCCTCGCATGGCGGGTACGTACACCACTGTCTACGTAAAAGAAGGACAAACGGTGAAGGCGGGTCAGCTTTTGGCCAAAATCGACAACGCTATCTTGCGTGACCAAATCGCGGCGTTGAAACAGCAAATGGAATTAGCAAATACTGTTTTTGAAAAGCAAAAAGGACTTTGGGACCAAAAAATTGGGACGGAAATACAGTATTTACAAGCCAAGAACAACAAAGAAGCGTTGGAGAAAAATCTAGCGGTTCTCGAAACACAAGTGGATTTGTACAACATATACGCACCTATCAGTGGAGCAGTAGAGCGCGTAATGGCCAAAACAGGTGAAGTTGCTGCGCCAGGAATGCCATTGGCAAGCATCGTTAACTTGAGTAGCCTCAAAGCAACTGCCAACGTTCCAGACGTGTATATCAGCCACGTTAAAATGGGCGACGCGGTAAAAGTGGTTTTGCCTGATTTGAATCGTGAAATCAACGCTCGAATTACGTTTATTAGCAAATTGGTTAACCCTGCTAACCGCACTTTTAAAATAGAAGTAGCGATTCCAACTAGTTCGGATATTAAGCCAAATATGCTCTCTGTATTGAACATTGCGGATATTGACAAATCGAACGTATTGGTGATTAAGCAAAACTATATTCAAAGCACTGAGTTTGGAGATGTGGTTTACGTAGCGGCTACTGAAGGCAACAAAAAAGTTGCTAAAGGACGTAAGGTAAAAACGGGGGTAGCGTACAATGGCGAAATCGAAATTTTGGAAGGTCTCCAAGTGGGTGATTTGTTAATTACAGAAGGTTACCAAGACTTGGTTGATGGTCAGGCAATTAGTTTCTAAAAACTGTTAATCGTTATTTGTTAATGGTTAACAGTACTGATCTTGGTAACCAATTAATGGACAATAATTAACCTAAACCGTAAGGTGATGACAACCCTAAAAGACTTCAAAGTGACGCGTTGGTGCTTAGAAAATAAAACCACCGTCTATCTTTTTACAGCTATAATTTCTCTTGCGGGCTTGTTCGTGTATTTCACGATGCCCAAAGAACAGTTTCCCGAAATTGCCGTTCCGACGGTGATTGTATCGACGATTTATCCTGGCGCTAGCCCTTCGGATATTGAAACTGTTATTACAAAACCCATTGAAAAGCAAATCAAAGCAGCGAGTGGGGTAACAAAAATTAAGTCAAACTCGATTCAAGACTTCTCGTTGATTACGGTGGAGTTTTCGACTGGAATCAAAGCGCAAGAAGCCAAGCAACGCGTAGCGGATGCCGTGGACAAAGCGTTGGTAGACCTTCCGTCTGACCGTAAACAAGACCCAGCAGTTCAGGAGGTAAACTTCTCGGAGTTTCCAATCATGAACATCAACTTGGCGGGTAACTACTCGTTGAAAAAGTTGAAAGATTATGCCGAACAACTCAAAGACGAAATTGAGTCGTTGCCAGAAATCACACGGGTGGACATTGTAGGCGCACTCGACCGCGAAATCCAAATTAACCTCGACTTGTACAAAATGCAGGCCGCAGGGGTTTCTTTTTACGAAATTCAAAACGCGATTCAGGGCGAAAATATCAACATCTCTGGCGGAGAGCTAAACGTGGACAACGTCCGTCGGAACTTGCGCGTAGTAGGGGAGTTCAAAGATGTTCGTCAGTTGGAAAATATCATCGTTCGTTCTTCGACAGGTGCGACGCTTCGTTTGGCTGAAATTGCGGAAGTAAAAGATGGTTTTGCCGAAAAACAAAGCTATGCTAGTTTGGATGGTAAAACGGTAATTACGCTCAATGTCATCAAACGTGGAGGCGAAAACCTTATTTCGGCAGCGGACGAAATCAAGGCAATTTTGAAAAAATACGAAGAGACAAAGTTTCCTGATGGCTTGAAAGTGAGTTTGACCAACGATAGTTCGGAGCGTACCAAAGTGGAGTTGAACGACCTCCTCAATACGGTTATCTTGGGCTTTATCTTCGTGGTATTGGTCTTGATGTTTTTTATGGGAGTTCAAGATGCGATTTTTGTTGGGCTTTCGGTGCCTTTATCCACGCTGGTGGCGTTTGTGTTGTTCCCCGTTATTGCTTCGGCAACAGGCATTACTTTTACGCTTAACACTATTGTCCTCTTTGCGTTTTTGTTAGGACTCGGAATTGTGGTGGATGACGCGATTGTGGTTATTGAAAACGCCCACCGTGTTTATAACGAAGATAAAAAGCTGACTCGTACAGAAGCGATTTCGTATGCCGCAGGTGAGGTGTTTATTCCTGTATTGTCTGGTACACTTACGACGATTGCCCCTTTCTTACCGTTGTTGTTTTGGCCAGGTATCGTAGGCGAATTTATGAAATTCTTGCCACTGACGCTTATCATTACCTTGTTTGCGTCGTTGTTTGTGGCCTATGTGATGAATCCCGTTTTTGCGGCTTCTTCGTTAAAGCGCGTTGAAGAACATGCTAACGAAGATAAGTCATTCCGTGCGATTTTGAAGCCATTATTAGTGTTGTTGGGGCTTGCGGGAGTAGGTTATTTAATCAATTTTGGTATTGGAAACTTACTTTTATTTATCGCTATTTTGTATGTGTTTAATCACTACATTCTGACACCAAAAATCATTGTTCCTTTCCAAGAAAACGTATTTCCACGCCTAAAAAATGGCTACCGTAAGCTGATTGCTTGGGTTATTACGGGACGCCGTCCGTATGGCGTATTTGCGGGAGTAATTGGAATCTTGATTGGGACGTTTGTGTTGATGGGAGCTTTTCCTCCAAAATCAGTTTTCTTCCCAAGTGGAGACCCCGACTTTGTGTATGTGTATTGTGTGATGCCACAAGGAACGGATGCTTCTAAAACCAACGAGGTAATGAAGCAGTTGGAAGACCGAGTGTATAGTGTAATCGGAAAAGATAGTCCCGTAGTGGCTTCCGTGATTACAAACGTTGGTATCAACGCAGGTGACCCCTTCAATCCCGATCGTACGGTGGTTCCGCACAAAGGAAAAATTACGGTGGCTTTTAAAAGTGTAGAAGAGCGTATTCACTACGGGGTATCGACTGCTGATATTTTGGCTAAAGTGCGTGAGAAGGTAAAGGGAATTCCAGGTGCACAAGTAACAGCGGAGCCAGAAAGTAACGGCCCCCCAACGGGTAAACCTGTAACGATTGAGATTGCGGGAGAAGATTTTGACCAATTGGTGAATGTGACCTCAACCGTTAAAAATGCTATTATCAAATCAGGTATTCAGGGAATTGAAGAGTTAAAATCGGATTTGGTGTTGAACAAACCTGAAATTGTGATTGACATTGACCGCGAACAAGCTGCTCGTGACGGGATTAGTACGGCGCAGATTGCATTGCAAATCCGTGGAGCGTTGTTCGGAACGGAAGTATCTAAGTTCCGCGATGACAAAGATGATTATCCCATCATGGTGCGTTTGAAGGAAGGAGACCGTGGTCAGATTGAGAAACTGCTGAGTATGAACGTGGTGTATCGTGATATGAACCTCGGTGGTGTATTGCGTCAAGTACCATTGAGTACATTGACTAATATTCGTTATGCAACCACCTACAGCGGCATTAACCGCAAAGACCAAGAGCGCGTTGTGACCTTGTCGTCGGATGTACTTGGAGGCTTTAATGCGAATGATGTGAACGCCCAAATTCAAGACGTAGTAGATGGTTTAGAACTACCTCAAGGGTATACAATTCGACTAGGAGGAGAGCAAGAGGAGCAATTGAAGTCGCTGCAGTTCTTAGGAGTAGCATTTTTAGGAGCTATTTTGTTGATTTTCTTGATTTTGGTGACTCAGTTCAACTCCACTAGCAAGCCATTCATCATCTTCTTTACGGTGTTATTTAGCTTAATTGGGGTATTCCTTGGGTTTATGATTACGGGAAAAACCATGTCTATTATTATGACAGGGGTAGGTATCTTTGCCTTGGCAGGGATTGTAATTAAGAACGGTATTTTGTTGATTGAATTTACGGACGAACTAAAAACTCGTGGCTATCCAACCCGTCAAGCCTTGATTGAAGCAGGGGCTGCTCGTTTGACACCTGTATTGTTGACGGCGTCGGCTTGTATCTTGGGCTTAATTCCGTTGGCATTGGGGATGAACATCAACTTTGTGACGTTGTTTACTGAATTTAATCCACAAATTTTTATTGGTGGTTTCAGTGCCTTGTTCTGGGGACCATTGGCTTATACTATTATCTACGGTTTGTTGTTCAGTACTACCCTTACATTGATTGTAGTTCCAACTATGTACTGGATTGTAGAGCGCTTGAAATACCGTTTAGGTAAAAAATCGGCTGCTGAAGCGGTTTATACCTTCAATACAGGTACTTCAAATGGCAACGGCCACTACGTAGAGGAAGAAGTAGAACATTAATTATTTTGAAGGTTTAGAGAAGCTTGGTTAGAAAAAAGCCGTTCCATTGGAACGGCTTTTTTTGTACGATTTTCAGAGATTATTATTGGTTTTTCGACGCCATGTGTACAAACTTTAATGCCAACGAGTTCATGCAATACCGATGCCGAGTAGGAGCGGGGCCGTCGTAAAAAAGGTGGCCTAAGTGCCCATTACACCGCCGACAGCGTACCTCAATGCGTTCTTCACGTTCTGAATAGTCTTTTCGAAACAATAAACACGTGGGAGTAGCGGCCTGCCAAAAGCTGGGCCAACCTGTGCCACTGTCGTATTTTTGGGCGGAGTGAAAGAGCAAATTTCCACAGGCTGCGCAGTGATAGTTACCTTCACCTTTAAAATCGTGGTATTCGTTGGTGAAAGGAGCTTCGGTCGAGCTTTCCCGCGTGACGGTGTAAACGCCATCGTCCAAAATATCTTCCCAAATACTGTTCGGTACGCGTACTTTTGTGGTATCAGTCAATGAAAAATACGGGTTATGTTTGGGTACTTTGCTGGCTCGCTGACAGCCAGCTACCATCAATAATCCCATTATTCCTTCCCACCAAAGTAGTTTCATACGATTTAGAAACTGTTAGAGATTGAGCAGTTTATAGATGTTTGATTAATACCGCCAACTCTTCAAATCGGCACCAGCGGGCGCACCAGCTTCAATACGTTTCAGGATTTTCGGAATGTACATCGTATTATAACGAAGCCTCGACACGTAGTTCGGTACGTTGGGGTCGCCGTTCCAGCAGTGTTCAAAGCGGTCGCCGTATTTTACCTCGCCGTCGTAATGCGGATTTTTAGTGGTTTTCAAGAAATCTTCCATTAGATAGACCGCATTGTTGAGGTAATAATTGTCCATATCGCCGCAGTAAAGGTGGATTTTTCCTTGTAGTTTTTTCCCGACGCTTGCCCATTGGCGTTTGAGAATGTGCATCAAATCGTAGTTTTCTGACCAATATTTGGCGACGCTATGGTCTATTTTACCCGTTTCTTTGTCCCAGATGGGTTTGGGGTACCCGTTTTCGCCCATTGGCGAATAGGTTGCCTGCCAAATATCCCATTGGTCACCCGAACGGGAGTTGTCTCCAATAGCCAGTTCGCGTTGGTTGATTTCCTCAATGGTACATTTTACTTGACCGAGATAATTGCGCATTCCAGGACGAGGAGTTCTCTTAAAATCGCTGGGCAAGTAGTAAGCGTTTTCGTCTTTGTAGATGTTAACAACTGTGTAGGCTTCAAACGTAATAGGGTCAGGACAAGCAGCAAAACAGCCATTGTATTCGTCGGGATAAAACACTTGGGCAGCCAGTGCTTCCCAGCCACCTGTGCTACCTCCATAGAGAAAGCGCGCCCAGCCTTGTCCAAGTCCACGGAATCGCTTTTCGATTTCGGGAATTAGTTCATATGTAATGGCATCGCCATACGGCCCCATATTGGCCGAATTGACAGCGTACGAATCGTCATAGTAAGGCGTAGCATGTTGAATTTCGACGATGAGCATTCGAGGGAAATCCTTGCTTGTCCACTGTTTGTAAAAGTTGTAGGCTTCTTGCCAAACGAATTTTTTATACCCATATATCCCAAAACGAGCGATGTAATCGGTCGTGTCCATATCGGCTGGAGGAGGCGTTTCTTTAAAGCCATCAAAATCGGCGGGGAAGTGGCCGTGGTTGATACAAATGGGGTATTTTGCCTCAGGATGTTCATCAAATCCATGTGGTAAAAGTACGTGAGCCCCCAAATACATAGGCCGTCCCCAAAACTCGGTCAAGAGTTTACTCTGAATCTTGATGTGTTTGATGTATTTCGTGTCTTTGGGTTCAGGCAACAGTGGATTTTCTTGGTCGAGTACAATTTTTACCACTTCCTTAGCTTTGGGGTCGTACTTGATTTTGAAGGGTTTTGAATACAAATTACCTGGAGCTGTGCGGTAGTTTTGGCCTTCGCCGCGGTCCATTGGGAGTTTGACAGTATGGCCTGTTTTGAGCTTAAATGTTTCGTATTTGTGCAAAAGTGCTTGTACCCAGTATTCTCCTGCGGGGAAATCTTTAAGGGATTTGACAGGGTAGCCATAGGCCGAGGCTCCTACCAAGGTGGGTTTGTCGGCTTGCCAAGCGTCCATATTTTGTCCAAAAAGTTGTTGAGAGTTAGCCTCGTCGCTCACCTGAAAACGGGGCTCTGATTGGTTGTTTTTGGCCAAAAATAGCATTAAGCGCCCATCGAAGGTACTTCCCTTCGATTTGGGGAAGCTGACCGAAAACTGGGTCTGGGCTGTAGCGATGTAGGCAAAGAAAATCAGTAGAAAGAAAGGTACGGTTCTCATAAGTTTACTTTTTAAATACCCAATGAAAAAAACGTTTATGAAACGAACGCTGGAGTTGAAGCAGCTTTATTGCCCAAGTGGAAGGCAGGACAAAAAGTAAAATACTCCACCCGAGTAAAATACTACTTTTTCGTTCAATAGCCAAGAAAAATGTTTCTCGGATGGCTGCCCCACGTCCTTGGCCATCCAGAATTAAGAGGCTTTTCTCAACAAAATCATTATTTAATAATATTTCATTAAGTTTTATTAGCCGAGCGGTAGGTAAAAGGGGGCCTAAACGTTGACGAACTTCAATAAAACTGTTGACCATGACGATGCGGTTACGCGTCATACTGGTATGATGTAGTCGCATTAGTGGTAACGTGTTGGGCAGGTCCAAATACTTGAATTGAACGTTTTTGTAGCAGCACCGAATCCAAAACTCCCAGTCTTCGCAAGAGGGTAAATCTTCCGTAAAAAGCCCAGTTACTTTTTCTATTGTAGTGCGCCGCATCACGGGCATGGGGGGCATAATGACGCATGAAATTACTAAAAACGGCAAAAGGTCTATTCCTGCACCCGATTTATTGAGTGTCCAAGGGGTATTTTTGTGTTGGGGCGAAAAAATAAGTTCTGAGGTTCCGTCGTAAAAATAACGCAACCCACCATAGACAAGCTCCACTTTGGGATGTGCTTCTAAATACGCCGTGTGGTGTTGGAGCTTGTCGGGCTGCAATAAATCATCAGAATCCAGAAATTGAATATATTTACCCGTGGTAGCCCCGATTCCCGTATTTCGAGCGGCAGGGAGTCCTTTGTTTTGCTGGTACACATAACGGATACGAAAATCACTTTTTACAAATGCCTGTACAACCTCAGCGCTATTGTCGGTAGAGCCATCATCCACTACAATGCACTCCCAATTTTGAAGTGTTTGGCGTTGAAGGCTTTCTAAGGTTTCGCCGATAAATCGTCCGTAATTATAACACGGAACAATAACTGAAACCAAGGGTTGGTTCATTAGGTAGTAATTTTGAGATGGATATTACAAATAAGTAATATTTTCGAGGTAAAAATTGGGTAATAAGTGCCCAAAACTCTCAAAAATGGGCTGGTCTTGGCAACAAATTTTGTAGATACTCACCACCTCCGAACCAGCCAAATGAGCATAAAGTCCAACACTACTGATACATACATATATAACGGGGCGCTGACCGAGGGCAATCTGTTCGATAGAATCAGAGGCGCCTAGTGTATAGAGGCTTGCTTTCCCTGCAAGTTTTTGCTGCATAAATTCTTGAATCGCCTGCAATGACCCTTGACCCTGCGCAGGGTGGAATTTTTGGTGAATACGGGTAAATCCGCGCTTGAGCGCATCGGCCACAATGACCTCAATCCACCGAAGGTACGTAGTGGGAGTTAGGCCGTAATGGTCGTAGATATTGTCGTGAACAATAACGCACTGGTACTTTTCATCGGATGAAATTATTGGAAAAGGCAAACCGACGACTTGGAGGCTAGGAAGCGTAGGGAACGAGTGTTTTGATACGCCATACGCACCTAAATAACACCCCAATTGTGTGGTAAAAAAGCTACGATTTGGGCGGTTTCTTCGTCCAAAATTGAGAAAATAAAGTATCGAACGAAGCGGATTAAAGGGCTTCTGAATGTCCCACTCTGCGGGGGGGCGATAAGCGACTAACCCTTCCTCAATATAATAGTAGCCCAGGCACTTTGTGTGGGTCACCATAAGGTGAAAAATACTGCTGTACGCATGAGCCGCATACAAAATAAAAGGTTGGTGCTGAGTAGCTTTGCTAAGCCACTGGTCAAATTTCTTTAGTTTTTTCCAAGATTTCCAAAAAGCGATTTGAACGGCAAATGAGTCCGTCGGATAATGGCTAAAAGGAAGTTTGATGGCAGGGTACGTATCGTCGGGCGGAAAAAAATTACGACTAATAAGAAGGGTGACTGCTTCGACAGGAATCTTTTCGAGGCGAATCACCTCCAAAGCCATAAAATACGTGATAGGACTATGGACGTTGAATAAATGTCGAGTCATGAAAATAATATCACTTGGTCACAAAATTGAAATCCTCAGATTGCCAAAGTTAGGAATAAAAGTAGCCTAGGCCAAAAACGACTGCTATTTGCTCTATCTTTGTACTCTTTTTCAACTAATCATTCAAAGAAACGCCCATTTTTTATGTCACTTATCGGAAAAATATATCGCCAGATAGAGCCATTGATTGAAATTTTTTATCGGACTACTCGCCAATCTAAAACGGCTGCCGACCCAAGCCAATGGAAAGAACAAGCACAAAAAGGAGAATTTGCATTCCACAAAAACGATACGTGGCGTCAAACGGAAGGGTTTTTACAGCAGACGAGTGTATTGTTTAAATCATGGGGATTTGAAGCCGATGAATTTGAGGGACAAATAGTGTTAGATGTGGGTGCAGGAAGTATGCTTCGTGGTAAATATTTCAAAAATGCCAAGTTGGTGGCTTTAGAACCGATGGCAGATGATGTATTGCGCGAAATTCCGTGGACTGATTTACAGGATGCCTGGAAAGTGTTTTCAACTCCCGCCGAGCAATCCATTCCAGAATTGGTAGGGCAAGTTGATTTTATATTTAGTATCAATGTACTTGATCATTGTTATAATTTTGACGAAATCATCGCCAATCTGTACACTTATCTCAAACCTGGTGCAAGGGCATTTTTATCGTTTGATGAGCACTATGTAACCAATAAAATGCACCCGTTGATTTTAACTGAAACCATCTGTCCGCCAATTTTTGAAAAGGCTGGCTTTAAAATTGAAAAATTTAATAAAGGCTTTGAAGGTCAAGCAGCGGAAGTAATGAAAGTTTCGACCTATGGGCACGGACAAACTTGTCTCAATTATTGGTTAAGGAAACCATAAATTATCGTTCAGGTTTACTCACTATTCCCCAGATTTTTTGATAGATAGTTTTACACTGTTGGTTAAATTCTGGGGAATACCCAATCAAATAAAACCCTCCTACAAACAGCGCCGTAAGCGTGACTGAACGGTAGGCCATATCTCCTAAGACGGCCATGGGATTGCCTGATAAACTTGGCAATAAACTCACTAACCCAAATGTAACTGCTCCCATCGCAATTACAATGATGTTTTTTGAGTTAAAAGGCTGAAAGCCAAATAAGTACCAAAGTAAAACGTAGCGGCATAAGTTGTAAATTAATACTGAAATCACTGCCCCAATTGCCGCACCTTCAATTCCAAAAATAGGAATTAATTGATGATTCAACAATACCGTACAAAAAATGAGTACGATGAAGAAAATCGTATCCAAATAATAATATTTTGAGGTGTTAAGAATAGTGCCGTTGATGCCAGTAGCCATGTCCAACACCTTTGAAAGGCCAATCCATACAATCACCCATCGACCTGCTTCGTAAGCAGGAGGTAAAAATTCGAAAATGTTATCGAGATTAACGCAAATTCCCAAAAATACCCATAACCCTATGAACAACTGAACGAGGCAACTCTTTTGGTAAATTTTGGCAATATTTTCGTGGTCGTTATTTTTCCAAGCTTCGGCTACGATGGTTCCTGCAATGAGCTGCATCGCAATCATGGGCATAGCGATGACCGTGCCAAAGAACGAGGCTGTACTATAGACTCCTACCGCATTCAAATCGAGCATATCGGTAATCATGATTTTGTCGATATAAAGGACAATTTGCGAAGATAAAGAGGCAACGATAGAGAGTGCGCAAAACTTAAGAATGGGTAGTAATAAGTGGGATTGTTTCAAAAAACCATAATCAGGTCGTAATGAAAATCGCCCTTCGCGAATTGTTTTTAGCACAATAAGTAGCATTGGGAGCGAAATGCCCACACACCAAATGAGCATGAATTGGTCGAAATTAATCCACCGAAAGGCGTACAATAACGCCACAACCAGATTATTGAGACGCAGTACAAACTGACTCAAAAACGTACCCGTCACAGAATCATAATGCAAACGAGAGTAAACGTCAAAGACGTTGAATATCAGCATAAAAGCGGATATAGGTAGCAAATAGGGATAATAGTTAACCAAAAGAATCGACTTCTTTTGGTACTCCTCGATAAGTCCCTCTTTGAAAAACCAAAGTCCGATGACAACGATGACAAAACCAATTAACGAAAATGTCAGCGCCAAGAATAGATAGCCGTGGTCATGGGTTTTGGCATCACGGAAGTAGGGGAAATAACGGGTGCCTGCCCCGTTAAATCCAAGATTAGCAAATAAGGGCAGCAGTAGCATCAACGACAAAAAGAGGCTGATTAGCCCATTTTGGTCAGTCGCAAAGAAATTAGGAATAACATATCCTTGCGTGACTAAGCCAACTGCTGCGCTTAGATAAGAAAAAATAGTACTTTGAAACGTCTGTTTTTTGATTTGGGCCATTCCTATGACGAGGCAATTAGCCCCCATTCTAATGCGGTTCCAGCTTCAATGTCGCACGAAGCATGACTTTGTAAAATTTGGTCGTAATAACGAGTATGCAAGCCATTGGCAGGACGGATACTACGGACATTTTCCGCCGTAAATGCTTCTCCCGCTTTTATATCCTTCACCACATAAAGCGAACGTTTGAACTGAAGGCTTTTCTGCTCTTTGGCCGACAGGTCGTAGTTAACTCGCCCCATTGCTAAAAAAGCACGCTCCGATTCAACCACCAAGGCGTTAATTTCCTCAGGTTCAAGAGAAAATGCAGAATCTACGCCTCCATCAGCTCTACGTAACGTGAAGTGTTTTTCAATGACTCGTGCCCCCAAGGCTACCGAAGCCACAGCAGCGCCAATGCCCATGGTGTGGTCCGAGAGCCCAACAGGGCATCGGAAAAGTTCACGCATGTGCGGAATGGTCAGCAAGTGCGTATTTTCAGGACTTGCGGGGTAGGTACTGGTACATTTGAGGAGTACTAGTTGGGTGCAACCATTGTTTTTGAGTACTTGGACGGACTCTTGAATATCGGCAATACTGGCAACTCCCGTACTCATGATGATAGGCTTGCTCGTTTGAGCCACTTTTTTGAGAAGGGTATGATCGGTATTCTCAAACGAAGCAATTTTGTAACACGGGACATCCAGTGATTCTAGAAAATCAACGGCTGTTAAATCAAAAGGGCTACTAAAAGCAAGCATCCCTAAAGACTTGGCGCGTTCAAAAATAGGCCCATGCCATTCCCAAGGAGTGTATGCTTGTTGGTATAATTGGTGCAAATTTTGATTTTTCCAAAGAGAGTTGTCATCACGAATATAAAATTCGTCTGATTTGCCATTAAACGTAATCGTATCAGCCGTATATGTTTGAAGTTTGAGCGCATGAGCACCTGCTTTTGCTGCTGCATCTACCAATTCAAACGCTCGTTCGAGCGATTGATTATGATTACCCGACATTTCGGCGATAATAAATGGCCGATGATTGAGGCCGATGGTCACGTGACCAATTTGAATTTCGTTGGCAAACATTATCGTTTTTTAATTTATTGTTGAAGAACGGGGCTAAAGCCACCATAGTTCAGTCAGTTAGGGTTGTTACGGGCTTCTAGTCTATAAATTTCATCATCATTGTATTGTACCGTAAACCCCGCTCGTTCAAAGGCTTTTTTAGAAGCTACGTTGGCAAGTTTGATATAGGCAATGATGCTACTTTCGGTTTCAAATGTCTCAAAAAATGCTTGAATACTTTGTGCTATCATGGAAGTAGCAAATCCATTACCTCTAAAATGGCTAGCAATTGAGATACCAATTACGGATTCATCGCCGTTTTGATCAATTCTAACCTGTCCAACTGGCTGTTTTAAATGGTTCTCAAATACCAACATCAGGCTATTAGGAGCGTGTATTTTTTTCAAAAACCAGTCAATGTGTTTATCATACGGAATGGGAGCAGAATTGAAAGAATTTTTTCGAGTTTCCTCATCATTTGCCCATTCAAAGTATAAATCAACATCTGAGGAAGTTGCCTTTCGGAAAGTAAGCCTTCGATTCAATTTTGAGTGAATAAGCACGTCAATAAATCGTCCATCAAAAAAACAATGCTCTTTGAGTCGAGCTTCAAGTTGAAAGCCAGACTTTTCAAGAACTGGGTATAAATGAGGTCTTACATCAAAAGCATAGGTGAATAGTTTGTGAAAGTTTACTTCGGTAAAACCTACTTCTTCAATCAATTGCAAATAATTGTACCAAAATTCCTCGAAAAAGTCTTTTTCGAGGTTTGTATTCATCAGAAAAGATATTTCGGCGTATTTATCAGCCCAGTTAATGTGAACCAAACCGCCATAGGCAACAAGCTGCCCTTCTTTGAGTAAGGAAAAAAGAAGCTGAGAAGGCTGGACTTGCTCAAAAAGAGCACTCACAGTCGTGGCAAAATAAGCTTCTTGGGCTTCTACGGTCAGTGGGTGCGACTGGCGCAGGTGGTAAATTTGCTCATTTCGCCACTGCCGAATTAAATATTTGTCTTCGTCTCGTAAAGGTACTAGCTGGTATGTTCCACTCTCAAAAATTTGACGAGATAAACATTTATAATTTCTCATATAATAGTTGGTATTTCAACTCAGCCAATTTCCAGTCTTGTTCATTATCAATATCCTGCGCTGCAAGTTCGGAGATTTCGATACAGCTTGTGTTGTTTGTCATGAGACGCCCTTGGCGGATGAAAGTGGGTACGTCAAAAAAATAAAACTGGCCAGCATCATGAAAGCAAGGTTCTAAATCTTGTGAACGCGTATTAATATATTGCGGCTCTCGTAGGATAAATTTGCTTTCTGGGGTCTGAACTAAGCACCGTTGAATGGGGTATGAAAATCGTACGACTGGAAAAACGGTATCGAAAACTCCCTCTTTTAGTATTTTTGAGGCTTGCTGCAATAATTCTGTTGATATGAAAGGAGCAGTTGGGTAAATGCAACAAGCAGTACTGAAGCCTCTCCCAAGTTGCTGGTATGTATCAAGTACTTCGTTGATAACTTCTGCGGTTGTTGCAAAATCATCTGACGCTTTTTGTGAACGTTGAAAAGGCACTTTTGCTCCGTATTTTTGGGCGATTTGTGTAATTTCAGGGTCATCAGTCGATACCATTACTTCGTCAAAAAGTTTGCTGGCAAGAGCCGTTTCAATGCTGTACGCAATGATTGGTTTTCCCAAAAAATCTTTAATGTTTTTACGGGGAATGCGCTTACTGCCGCCTCTTGCCGTAATGATGGCGATACAGCTCATAAGCTATTATTTTTCCAAAAGGTACATATAGTCTACGTTTCCTTGCTGTGAGGCAGACACATAGGGATACATTTTACGGTATATTTCTTTGAGCTGAGGAAAGTTTTCTTGAAAAATTTTACTGTAATCAGCCTTCCACAAAAATCCTTCGTTACCACGATAGTTAATGTTGACCAAAGAGCTGGCAAAGTATTCAAAACCCCAGATGTATTTTTTGCTACAACGCACCATTTCTGACATGATTCGCGGTAAATCATCAGGTGCGATGTGAATAAGCACGCCGTTTGTCACTACCACATCAAAGTAGTCGTCTTTGAAAGGAATATCAAAACCAGACCCTTGAATGATGTTTACGTTTTTGACGATTTCTTTGGCTTTTTCTACCGCGTAGTGTTGTAGCTCAATTCCGTATAAATTGGTGAATCCCATTTCTTGGAGACACCGTAATTGTAGCCCAATGTTACAGCCCACTTCTAAGATTCTGACATCCTTAGGAAGATTACGAAGGCACTCTGCGTTCATTTCAGTTTTAGTGAATCCCCATTCGTGTCGATAAAAATCGTCGTATTGGGCTGATGTCCAGTTGTTTCTGTCAGAATAGGCTTTGCCAAACTCTCCGCTCCAAAACGCTTCCTGTGTGGTTGTTGACATAATGTTTTTATGAATGATAAAAATCAATAATTGTTTGAATCACCAATGCTTGTTGGGCCGCTGTAAGGGTAGGGTACATCGGCAAACTCAGGCAGTGACGGTAATAGGTTTCGGAGGCTGGTAAATCGCCTTCTTGCCATCCTTGGGCACGATAATAGGGCATCAAGTGGCAAGGAATGTAATGAACTTGGGCAAAAATCTGGTGTTCGCGTAAGTGACTATAAAGCCCCAAACGGTTCTCTACTTCTACCACATAAAGGTGATATGCGTGGCCTTCTACCACGCCCGATTGACCTTTGATAAACGGCAATCCTGCAAAAGCTGCGCTATAAACTTGGGCAATTTCACGACGACGCGCGAGCCCTTCGTCGGCTCTCGCTAATTGAGAAATGCCCAATGCTGCCTGAAAATCGGTAAGGCGATAATTAAAACCTAGCGTTTGCATTTCCATGTACCAGCCTGGATAGCTGGTGGCTTGCTCGTCGCCAGTGGCAAAAGTAATAGAGTTTTGGAAGCTATTTACATCGCGACTGATGCCGTGGGTACGAAGTGCCAGCAACTTTTGGTAAAGTGAGGCGTTGTTGGTGGTAATCATTCCTCCTTCTCCGCAAGCAATGTGCTTGACGGGGTGAAAAGAGAAAATAGCTAAATCCGCAAACTGTCCGTTTCCGCAGCGCTGCATTTGCCCTTGGCTATCGTTGAAATAACCTCCTGGTGCATGGCAAGCATCTTCAATAATCCACAAGTCGTACTCATTTGCAAGTGCTCTAAAAGCCTCTAAATCTACAGCGCGGCCCGCAAAATCTACGGGGATAACTCCTCGGTAGGTTCCTTTTGGAGAGGAGGCTAGCAGGTTACGTACCGCGTTGATGTCCAATAAATACGTGTCGGGGTCAATGTCAACAAAAACAACTTCTCCACCGCAGTAGCGAACGCAGTTGGCGGAAGCTGCAAAGGTAATTGGCGTGGTAATCACTTTTTGGCCTTCGGTTACGTCCAATGCCAGCGCACATAAATGCAACGCGGCCGTTCCGTTGGCCACGGCTACGGCGTATTTTGCCCCGACATATTCCGCAAATGCGACCTCAAATTGGTGTATAGTAGGCCCTTGTGTCAGCAAATCAGCGCGCAATGCGTTGGTCACTACCTCAATATCGACGTCGGTGATATGTTGTCTTCCGTAAGGAATCATACTTCAAAAGTGGGGTCAACGTGCTGCTTGATTTGTTGGCGTAAATCATCGACCGTAAGCCATTCGTCGTTGGTGCCTGAGTTGTACTCAAATCCGTACGGAACCTTGCGGCCTTTGAAAGCATTAATGTAGTCGTCCATGCTCCAAATAGGTGTACTTGGACAAATAACGTAGTACTTATCAAGCTCGATGGTATTGAGCGAATCGGTTTCGGTAATCATTTCCTCGTGGAGTTTTTCCCCAGGGCGAATTCCCACAATTTCTTGGCGTGCGTTAGGAGCAATGGCTTCGGCTACGTCGGTAATGCGGTAAGAAGGAATTTTTGGGACAAAGATTTCGCCTCCCCAAGCGTTTTCGAGCGCAAACAAGACCATTTTTACGCCGTCTTCGAGCGAAATATTAAAACGAGTCATGTCGGGGTGAGTGATGGGCAAAACTCCTTCTTTGCGTTTTTGCAAGAAAAAGGGAATCACCGAGCCCCTAGAACCAATGACGTTACCATAACGTACCACCGAAAAGCGAATATCGCGAGCCCCTTTGATATTATTGGCCGCCACAAACAATTTGTCGGAACAAAGCTTGGTCGCACCATAAAGGTTAATAGGAGCTGCCGCCTTGTCGGTCGAAAGAGCTACTACTTTTTGGACACCCGTAGCTAAGGCCGCTGTAATAACATTTTGAGCGCCTAGAATGTTGGTCTTGATGCACTCCATCGGGTTATATTCTGCCGCAGGAACTTGCTTGAGGGCCGCCGCATGAATGATAATGTCGATGCCTTCACAAGCCATTGTGAGGCGAGCTTCGTCGCGAACGTCACCAATAAAATACCGTATAACAGGGTATTTGCTATGGCTAAATTCTTGCGACATTTCAAACTGCTTCAATTCATCTCGCGAGTACACCACCAAACGTTTAATGTCGGGGTATTGCTTGAGAATCGTTCTAATAAATTCCTTGCCAAATGAGCCTGTTGCTCCAGTTACAAGGATTGATTTTCCATTTAACATTATTTAATCAAGAGGATTATTCGGTGGTTGATACCTATTCGCTTGCTGCGTTAGGCTTGTTTTTTGGTACGAAAATCTAGGAACAAAGCCCCGCCGATGAGCAGTAGCCATGCAATAGAAGCGTACAAATCTATCTTTTGACCTTGGCTAACCGTTTTTGCATCAAATTTGAATTCAATAGTATGCTTCCCTGCTGGAATAACCATCGCTCTAAGCACATAGTCGGCTCTAAAATGAGGGGTTTCTTTGCCATCAATGTATG
The DNA here is from genome assembly GCA_023254175.1 of Runella sp. Lineage (GTDB taxonomy): Bacteria > Bacteroidota > Bacteroidia > Cytophagales > Spirosomataceae > Runella. Next base: position 124,723 of record JALQYJ010000107.1, read on the forward strand.
ACTTCCAATCTTCGTTCCCTTTGTAGAACATTTCTGAGAAAACGGCTATTTGCGGGCTTGATGTATTGGATTCATAGGCCAGCTTTGTGGGGTGATAACTCGTCAAACGAATTGCCCCTGTGCTGTCAGCCGATGGTTGTGCTCCCTTTAAAATATCCGCAAAACGCTTATCAACAATGGCAGTTTTGCCTGGGTTAAAATTGTCGAGTGCGGCCATTTCTTCGTCAGGATTATTCACCATTTTCAGCTCACGAACAAACCAAGCGTTTCCGAGCGCTCCAGGGTTTTGTTGCGCCATAGGTTGCTTTTTATCGTCAAGTACAATAAAATATTTGGTATTGAGCATGTTGAATACCGCCATGTTGTTTTTTACCATCTGGCGTTCAATCAAGTCTTGGGTACGGCGTAGTTTTGAGGCACTGTAGCCACCCACCGACTTGTGAAATGCCGATGCCCGGGGGTCGGCAAACGGATTACTGGTAAGGTCTAATACGCGGTAGTCAGGGTCGGTATCTCTCAAAATTTGCTGGTCTGCTGCACTAGGCTCAGTGTTTTGAGCAGCTTCAAATTTAGGGCGAAAATCGTCATTGTTGAGGTAACGTTTATTGACACTCCACAAATCGACCAATGTCAAAGCGGTGATAATACCCACAGCCACCGTGGTATTTTTGAGCTTATTGGTCACAAAAGCCCAAAGAACCGCCGCCGCCAACACGATAAAAAGCACGGTACGTAGGGCATCTGAGCGAAGCATCGAGGCCCGGTCTTCGAGAAGGGCATTGTAAAGGTCATTGGCGGCTGCTTTATTATTTCCAAAGCTTTGGGAGATTTGTTCAACAAAAGCGGTGTCATTGTCGCTTCGTAAACCAACTAAGCTTGGAACAATGGCTAAGATTAGTGCAAGACCTGCCGTACTTCCCAAACTAATGAAGAAGGGCTTTTTGAATTCTTCCCAAGTAGGGCGATTTTCAATGAGTTGTTTTATCCCGAGCGAAGCGATGATAATCATACAGAACTGAGTCAGGGATAGAATCATACTTACCGAACGGAACTTGTTGAAGCCAGGAACGTAGTCAAACAAGAAGTAATTAAGAGCGGTGAAATTGCCCCCCCAACCGAGCATAAGAGTAAAAATGCCTGCGATTAAGAAGGGGATTCGGTAGCGTTTTTCGGCATAAAATAACCCCAAAACAAACAAAAAGCAGATGATAGCCCCTGAATATACCCCACCTCCTACGAAGGTTTGGTCGCCCCAGTAAGTGGGTAATTGGTAGGCAAATTGGGCCGCATTTTGGTCATCTACTCCGTAGCGAGTAAGGGTTTTGTAAGATTCTGATTTGGTATCTAGCTCACCTCCCGAACTTCCTCCCGAAAAATCAGGAATTAAAAGGGTTAAGGATTCAAGCTTGCCATAGCTCCACGCAAAAGCATAGTCTTTGGTGAGTCCTTTACTATCGTTATTGCCTGCATTTGCCCCTTCTCCTTTGGCAGGAGTAAGCTCTGACCCTCCACGAATCGTTTCTTTGGAGTGGTCATAAAGTGTCCAAAGGCGTGAGGTATTGGTGGCCAATGCCAACGCACAAAAAATAGCAGAAGCTCCAAAAAAGACAGTAAGCGATTTTACTGCCCCGTTTTTGATGGCTCTAATGGTTTCAAAAATGGCTAAAATGCCTAAAACAATGGCCGAATAATACGTAATCTGGGGGTGATTGGCGTGAATCTGCAACCCAAGTCCCAGACTAAGCAAGACTGCCCCCAACCAAGGTCGTTGATTAAATCCAAAGATAACCCCCGCAGCCATTAAAGGAAGATACGCCACGGCATATACTTTGGCGGTATGCCCTGCTTCAATGATTTGAAAGTTGTACGTGAAAAAAGCATACCCAATCGCACCTAGAACGCTCGTCCAAAGGTCGCAACGAAACCCTCTTAACATCAAATAGGCACCAATCAGGTACATACCAATGAAGGTCGCTTTGATGTTGAAGAGCGTGTAAATTAGCCCGTGAATTTTGATAAAAATACCGTTAGAATAATCGCCTCCCACCAAAAAAGTAGGCATTCCTCCAAATAAGCTATTGGTCCATCCAATGTATTCGCTGGCGTATTTGCGTATTTCGCTTTGAAGAGCGATGAAACGGTCAACATCGCCCATGGCTAATTGCTGCCCTTTCAAAACAGGGCTCATGTACATAATAGCAAGTGCTAAAAAGCCAATAATAGCAAGTAGATGTGGTAGTAGATGTGGTAAAAGACGACGGAAGTCAAGCGGGTTTCTCATATAAAGGTTTTATAGATTGCACAAAATTATAAAAAAACTCCAAAGGTGGTTGTTTCAGGGCTGGGATGGCTGAAATTGGGAATGATTCTCTATCTTTGCTCAACGAACGAGAGATTGTTAAATTGATAGCCGTTCATGCTGATTCCATATTATTTAGTGAAACTCTAACAGGATACGACGCTCTTGTCGATTTTGAAGTAGTATTGACCAATATCTTAGAAATACCGTAGTAATGAAAAAACAAGTTATCTGCACACTCACCTCCATTTTATTGAGTTTTGGCGCTTCTTTTGCGCAAGAGTCCCCTTCAGAAGAAGATTTTTACAAAATTGTTACTCCCCCCGTTCCTGAGGGCGTATTGCTCGAAGTAGGAGGGATGACCAACTTGCCCGATGGCCGTTTGGCCATTGGAACGCGCCGAGGCGATGTTTGGTTGCTCGAAAACCCCACAGGCGCAAAACCGTACTACAAAAAATTTGCCTCTGGCTTACACGAAATCTTGGGTCTTGTGTATCAGAACGGTGCCATGATTTGTGCACAGCGTGGCGAATTGACGAAATTGATTGACAAAGACCAAGATGGCAAAGCGGATGTGTACGAAACTATCTACGCATGGCCCTTGTCTTCGCATTACCACGAGTACAGTTTTGGGCCAAAAATCGCTCCTGATGGCTCGTATTTTGTGTCTGGAAACGTTGCCTTTGGTGACGAAGAGTGGTGGGCTGGCGAAAGCCGCCGCCCGTTGCGTGGTTGGATTTTTAAAATTACACCAGATGGCCAAATGGAGCCGTGGGCCACGGGAGTACGCTCTCCTTGTGGCTTAGGGATGATTGACGGTGAGCTGTTTTATGACGATAATCAAGGCGACTGGATAGGGTCGGGGGGGATTTGGCACGTAAAAAAAGGGGCGTTTATGGGCCACCCTGCGGGACTCAAATGGGCCAATAGCTTGACTAATTCGCCCATCAAAATTACTCAACAAGATGTGTATGCGATGGTTGACCCACGCAAAACGCGTGACAAAAACGGCAACGCCATCAAGCCCGAAAACGTACAAAATGAGAAGTTTTTGACGTTGGCTGATATGAAGAAAAAATACCCTGAAACGCAGCTTCCAGCGGTGTGGTTGCCTCACGGTATTTTGGGGGTTTCAAATGCTGAGATTTTAGCAGACCAAACGGGCGGAAAGTTTGGCCCTTTTAGCAATCAACTTTTTGTGGGCGACCAAGGCCAAAGTAAAGTGATGCGCGTTTTCTTAGAAAAAGTAAAAGGCGAGTACCAAGGGGCGGCGTTTGACTTCCGTTCGGGTTTCCAATCGGGAGTACTGCGTATGGCGTGGGCTAATGACGGCGGTTCGCTTTATATCGGAGAAACCAACCGTGGCTGGGGCTCGTCGGGCGATGCGAACCAAGGCTTACAGCGTTTGATTTGGAACGGTAAAACACCGTTCGAAATGAAAGCAGTGCGTGCCATGCCCGATGGTTTTGAAGTTGAATTTACCCTTCCAGTAGATAAAAAATCGGCTGAAAACGTAGCTTCTTATGCCGTTCGTAGCTTTACTTATAAATACCATCCTGTGTACGGAAGCCCGACGGTAAACGAAGCTAAATGTGCCATTAAAGGGGTAAAAGTATCGGAAGATGGCTTAAAAGCACGGATTGTGGTGGATAACTTGCGTGAGCACTATATCCACGAGTTGAAACTTGACGGAGTGCGCGCCTCTACGTCGTACTGGTCTTTGGTACACCCAACGGCTTTTTATACGTTGCATAATGTGCCTGACGGCGAAAAGTTGAAAGCGGCTGACATAAATACAAAATCAGCTACTACAACGACAGCAACAGCCAAGGTAACCGAGAAAAAAGCCCCAACAGTAGCATCAGATAAAACCCCGACGTTTGAAGAAATTAAGCCTTTGTTGGCAAAACACACGTGCTTGGCTTGCCACGCCGCCGACAAGCGCCAAGTAGGGCCTGCTTATACTGAGGTGGCAAAACGTAAATATTCAAACGAAAAAATTGTAGACCTTATTTATAATCCTCAACCACAAAACTGGCCAGATTATGCCACGCCAATGGCCCCTATGCCGCAAGTACCTCGGGCAGATGCCTTGAAGATTGCGGCTTGGATTAACTCATTGGCACGTAAGGCGGCACCTAAGCCGTAGGGAAAACTATTTTTATCATTTTTTAGAGCGTAGTCTTGTTCAACACAGGGCTACGCTTTTATTTTTTGTTTAGTTTTGGGGAGAAAGAGAATACAACTGCTTTATGAATATCGCTCAAATTGAAGAGAATCTTCAAGTCCTCCTTAGTTCGCTCAATCCCGAGTCGTTTGTTTATGATCTACTCTTGGCCTACGATACGCCCCGCAGCTCGATTGCTCGCCTGCAAAAAGGAGGGCTCAATCTCGCCAAAAACGAAGGTGAACTGGCTTGGAAAAAGAAACTTTTCTTCAAAACCACCCAAAATGAAGACTTGCACGCGCTCATTTCGAGCCTACGTACTGATGGGAGCGTGACCAAACTCGACCCGCGTTTTATCATCGTCACCGACTTTCAGACGTTGCTGGCCCTCGACCGCAAAACCGCCGATACCCTCGATATTCCGCTCAGTGACTTGCCGCGTCATTTCGATTTCTTTTTGCCGTGGGCGGGCATGGAGAAAACCCAATATCAAAACGAAAACCCCGCCGACGTAAAAGCCGCTGAACGCATGGCGCGGCTTTTTGACGAAATCCGGAAGGATAACCCCGCCGCTATCACCCCCGAGGCCGTGCATAGCCTCAACGTGTTTTTGAGCCGATTGCTGTTTTGCTATTTTGCCGAAGATACGGGCATTTTTGAAAAAGGACAGTTTACCAATGCCATCGGCAGCCACACGCAGCCCGATGGCTCCGACTTGCATACCTACCTCGACCGCCTCTTTGAAGTCCTCAATACGCCGCGAAACCTTACAGGGGTTCAAAACCTGCAAGAGTTGCCCGCTTACTTGGCGGCTTTCCCGTACGTAAACGGCGGACTCTTTAAAGATACCCACCACGCGCCGCGCTTTGGCCGCCGCAGCCGCCAAATGGCTATCGAAGCGGGCGAGTTGGATTGGAGTGCCATCAATCCCGATATTTTTGGGAGTATGATACAGGCCGTGGTCACGCCCGAGCACCGGGGTGGTATGGGAATGCACTATACCTCCGTGCCCAACATCATGAAGGTGATAGAGCCGTTGTTTTTGGACGAACTCCGCGCCGAACTGACCGCCGCCCGTGGCAACCCCAAACGCCTCAACGCCCTGCTGACGCGCCTCCAAAACATCAAAATCTTTGACCCAGCGTGTGGCTCGGGAAATTTTCTCATCATTGCCTACAAAGAACTCCGCCGCCTCGAAATGGACATCTTCCGCGAGTTGGGCGGATTGGCCTTGTCTAACGTCTCGTTGGGGAATTTTTACGGCATCGAACTCGACGACTTTGCCCACGAAGTGGCCACCCTGAGCCTTTGGCTGGCCGAACACCAAATGAACCAGTTGTTTTTCAGGGAGTTTGGGCGTGGCAAACCCGCTTTGCCCCTTACCCAAGCGGGCCACATCGTACACGGCAACGCCACCCGCCTCGATTGGGAGGTCGTTTGCCCCAAACGCGACGGCGACGAAATTTACATCCTCGGAAATCCACCGTATTTGGGAAGTAGTTTGCAGTCGGTTCAACAAAAAGAGGACATGGCGTTGGTTTTCAAAGGGACAGATGGCTACAAAAACTTAGACTATATCGCTTGTTGGTTTTTAAAAGGGGCTGATTATGTCCGAAACCACAATGCCCAATTTGCCTTTGTAAGTACTAATTCCATTTGCCAAGGCGAGCAAGTGGCGTTGCTTTGGCCGCATCTGTTCAGACGAAACGTTGAAATTGGATTTGCCCATACTTCGTTTAAATGGGTAAACAACGCCAAAGCCAATGCAGGCGTGACTGTAATTATTGTAGGCGTTAGAAACGAACAGCCGAAAACTCCAAAATACCTTTTTTCTAAAAATCGAAAAGTGCTGGTGACCAATATCAATGCTTATCTGGCGCAGGGAAGAAATGTTGTTGTTGGGAAACTGAATGACCCTCTTTCCAATTTACCTACAATGGATTATGGTACAAAAACTGTAGATGGAGGATATTTAACACTCACATTTGAAGAGCGGGAAAAGTTGTTAGAAAAATCTCCTGAAGCGGCTATTTTTATTAAAAAATTTACTGGTTCAAATGAGTTTATCAATGGTATTGACCGCTATTGTTTGTGGATTGAAAAGGAAAATATAGAAGAAGCTCTGCAAATAGAAGAAATAGCTTTAAGAATAGAGAAAGTAAAGCAAATGAGGCTGAGTAGCCCTAAAAAAGCTACGGTAGAAATGGCTGATTTTTCTTATCAATTTGGGGAGGTTCGTTACATTAAATCTAATGCGGTTATTGTAGTTCCAAGAGTATCATCGGAAAGAAGGGACTATATCCCATTTGGTTTTTTAAACGATGATTATGTAGTATCAGATTCCGCACAAGCTATTTATAATGCGGATTCATGGCTCTTATCTATCTTACTCTCACGTATGCACATGACGTGGGTGCGGGCGGTGGCGGGGCGTTTGAAGTCCGATTATCGCTACTCGTCGCAATTGGTGTACAATACTTTCCCCTTTCCAGTTTTGTCGGAGCGGCAGCGGGCGGAGTTGGAAGAGTGTACGTGGCGTATCATAGATGAACGCGAGTATCATTCCGAAAAAACCCTTGCCCAGCTCTACGACCCCGACAAGATGCCCGAGGGCCTACGCCAAGCCCACCGCGCCAACGACGCCGCCGTGGAGCGGCTCTACCGCAGCCGTCCGTTTGAGACCGACGAGGAGCGACTGGAGTACCTTTTCAAGCTCTACGAGCAAATGCTGGCCGAGGAAAAAAACCGAGGGACGCTGTTTGAAAAAGAGAAAAAAACACGGAAGAAATGATAGTTTTTGCCGTTTCTTTATGCCTTTGTTGGTGTTATCACCAACAAACCAATCTGATAGCGATAAAAAAGGAGGTTGTTGGTCAAAAGACCAACAATGGCTAAAGTGGCTAAAAAGGCTTGTTA
>JALQYJ010000130.1 GCA_023254175.1 Runella sp.
AGTTGTTCTATGACTTTTACAATAAACTCATTATCAATAATTTTTCCATTTTTGTCTTTGACAACAGTGTAAGGTTTACGTCCTCTCAAACCAATGCCGGGGCAATAGTAAAAACTGCTCCGAGCCACAGGACACCAAGCCAATACCTTGTACTTGGGAAAAGATAAATCAATGAGTTCCTGAGCTACTGTTAGCCGCTCTTGTTTTGATAGACAGTTTTTTTAGGATAGCATCCTTAAATGGATTACCACCTATAAATCATCGAAGATGCGACGTTAAAGTGGCGTACCGTCCGTCGCTGTAATACCGTGTTGTTGATAGTATTGGAGGATGTTGTCTATCTCAGTCTCACTCCAACTTTTACGATGTTTGCTCATATTGACTACAAGTTAGGGGAAAACCTAACTTGTAGTCAGTTTTTTATCGGGCTGACAGAATGATAATTACATATGTAGTGAGAATTATATGATTTTTTATACATTTTTCACATTAAATGTGTTGAGTAACCAAACAAGAAGAAATCTTGAAGCAGAATTAAAGTACATTGTGGTTATCTATAACGGTGTTTTTTTAGACCTATAAATCAGAAGTAGGCCAAATGGCAAGCAAAGTCTATTACAAAGGGAATTATCAAAAACATTCGATTGATTTTGAAGGTGGCTTGATTCAGGTTACCGCTTTTCCTTTTGTAGATAGTACGTTTGTGAAGGAAGTTAGCCCGCACGCTCATAATTTTTTTCAAGGTTTTATTTTAGAAGAAGGCACTACCAGCCTTGAGTATGAAGAAAATATTGCTGAAATTACTGCCCCTGCCTTTTTTACCATTCCCAAAAATGTAGTACATGGACTTACCAATTCCGATGATTGTCGAGGGTGGATTATTAACCTGTCCGACTTATTTTTAGAAAACATCCTGAAAAAAGATGCTGACATTGTGATGGAGTTAGACACCATTCATATTGAACACCTGAAAGAAGGCGAAGCCACGGAGGAAGTGTTTTTGTTGATGAAAAAAATTGTAGCCGAATTTAACCAACACCTGCCTGGGAAGTCGGTTATGCTACAAAATTTGGTGAATATTTTGATTGTAGCACTTCATCGAATTTCAAAGAAAAATCTTGCTTTAATAACAGTCACCAACCCTGATAATACGAGTAAAATTTATTTTCGGCGGTTCATTAATCTCATTAAATCGGAGCATACGTTTAAGAAAACTGTAAAATCTTATGCTTCTGATTTAGGTATTTCGGAAGGGCATCTCAACCGCATCACGCACAAAATTACCAAGGAATCGCCCAAAGACATTATCCTCAATTATTTCATACTCGAAGCCCAAAAAGAATTGACCAGTTTTGATAAAACTATTGCAGAAATTGCCTATCAACTCCACTGCGACGATACCGCTTACTTTTCACGCCTATTTAGAAAAAAAACTGGGTTAACCCCCAAAAAATTTCGTGAAAAACACGGCATAAAAATCTAAATCCTCTTCTTTTTTCTTGCATGTTTGATTTGTCCTAAAATCAAATAAAAAGTCCTAAGTACTTTTTTGTAAAGTGCATTTCTTTGTATTTCCATAAAAAATAGCTGAAAATTGCCAATTTTCTTGCTTGACTTTACCAGTGGCTCTACTGATAAATTGTAACTGAACCCCAAATGAACAAGGTAAACATTCAACCCTTTTTAGACAATGCCCGATTTAGTACTTTTCACAAAAAAGTATTGTTTTGGACAGCCTTCATCATCATTTTCGATGGTTACGATTTAGGTATTTACGGCACGGTTTTGCCTATTTTGATGAAAGAATGGAACTTAACACCCGTAGAAGCTGGCAGTTTGGCCTCATATGCTTTGTTTGGGATGATGTTCGGGGCTTTTTTGTTTGGTACTATCGGCAATCGAATAGGCTTAAAAAAAGCCATCATTACGTGTATTTTATTATTTAGTACCTTCACCTTTCTATGCGGATTGGCTCAAACACCTACTTTATTTGCCGTTTTTAGGTTTATTGCAGGTGTGGGTATTGGTGGTGTCATGCCTAATACGGTGGCGTTAATGGCAGAATATGCCCCAAAAAATATTCGTAATACGCTCGTAACCACTATGTTTAGTGGTTATGCCATTGGAGGAATTTTTTCGGTGTTGGCGGGGATGTACCTTATTCCTAATTTTGGCTGGCAGGCGGTTTTTTATGTAGGAATGATACCCCTTCTTTTACTACCGCTGATTTTCAAGGTACTACCCGAATCGCTCAACTTTTTGGTAAAAACAGGTCAAACTGGCAAAGCAAATAGCATCTTATCAAACTTAGACCCTCTCTATTTGCCCCAAAATGACACTGTTTTAGAAATAGCACAGGTAGTAGCCAGTAGTACAAACCTTACCGATTTGTTCAAACATAAGCGTTTGGTGAGTACGCTTATGTTTTGGGTTGCCTTTTTCTGCTGTTTGTTGGTAATTTATGGAGTGAGTTCGTGGCTCACCAAGCTTATCATGACCAAGCCCGAATACAAAGATAATCTGAGCCTGAGCCTAACCTTTTTGCTGGTTTATCATTCGGGAGCGGTGGTTGGCGCCATATTGGGAGGACGATTGGCCGATAAGTTTGATGCCAAAAAAACAGTGATTATATTTTTTATCGTAGCAGCTGTTGTCATTGCCTCTTTGGGTTATACTTCTTCTTTTTTGTTATATATTTTAATGTTTCTTGCAGGAGCTACTACATCTGGAAATCAGATAGTTATGAATACATTGGTGGCGCAATATTATCCAACGTTACTACGCCCTACGGGTTTCGGCTGGGCATTGGGTATCGGACGTATTGGGGCAATTGTTGGCCCTATTTTGGGGGGAGTTTTGGTAAGTTGGAAACTACCTTTTGAGCAAAACTTCTATGCTTTTGCTTTGGCAGCGGCTATTTCGGCGGTAGCTGTGTTTTTTGTGGATTACAAAAAAGAAAATTAGACATGACAAAAGAAAACCGAATTGAAAAATTGCTTCAAAATTTCAACAACGCAAATCTGCAACCCCTTTGGACACTCGAAAGCGATATAATGCCTCATGTACCCAAACCCAAATCAATTCCCTATCTCTGGAAATGGGATGAAATATATCAATTGGCCGAAGAAGCTGGCGAACTCATCACCCTCGATAGAGGCGGCGACAGGCGGGCAATAGCTTTGGCAAACCCAGGGCTTGGCGGAATGCCTTTTGCTACCGAAACACTATGGATGGCAGTACAATGGCTCAATGGAAAAGAAGTTGCCCCTGCTCACCGACATACACCTCAAGCCATTCGGTTTATTGTGGACGGTGCAGGCAGTTATAGTACCGTAGAAGGTGATAGGGTGTATCTCGAAAAAGGCGATTTGGTATTGAATCCACCCTTGCTTTGGCACGACCACGGTAGCGATTCCGACGAAAGAGCTATTTGGATTGACGGTTTGGATATTCCGTTGACCCGTTATCTGAATGCTAATTTCTTTGAGCATAACAAAAATGACGTACAAGAAGTAAATACCATCAGAAACTTTAGCCTTTTAAAATACGGCTCAGGTACCATGAAACCCGCCTGGGAACGCGAAAAACCTGTTTATCCGCTGATGAGTACCTTTAAGTGGTCAAGAACCGAGCAGGCTCTTTTGGACTTAGAAAAAAGCGGAGCGTCAAGTCCGTTTGATGATATTGCGTTGGAATATATTAATCCACTGACTGGCAATCCTGTCATGAAAACATTCAGTTGTTGGATTCAAATGATTCGCCCAGGTGTGCATACACAAGCCCACCAAGAAGTGTGTAGCACAGTCTATTTCGTATTTGAAGGGAGTGGATATTCCGTAATAGATGGTGTGCGCTTTGATTGGAAAAAAGGAGATTTATTTGTGATACCCAACTGGAAATTACACGAACACGTAAATACCTCTTCAGGCAAACGAGCCCTATTGTTTAGTATCAATGATCGTCCAACGATGGAGGCACTCGACAAATACCGTGAACAAGCCTACACCGAAAATAGCGGACATCAAGAAGTAAAATCAATTTTTTAAATAGCGTTAAGCTTTAGGCCATTAGTCTTTGGGGAAAAGACCGCCTAGGGCCTATTGCTTGCAGTTCAAAACCTAAAAATCATAAAGATGAAAATAGCAAATATTAAAATTGAAGGTAAAAGTGCCTTTGCCGTAGTAAAAGGGGACATCGTAATAGATGTACAAACCTTGGGTTTGAATATCCAAAACACCTTAGCATGGATTAATGCTGATGCAGCCACGAAAGCATTTTTCAGTGTCACGGTTGAGGGTACAAATGCAGAACAATTGTTAGCAGAAGGCAAGGCATACAAAATGATTGATGATCGTATTGAGTTTTTACCAGCGGTACATGAACCTAAAAAAATCATCTGTGTAGGGCATAATTTCAGAACCCACATTCTGGAAATGAAAAGGGAAGTTCCTAAATATGCCATGATTTTTGCGAAATATCACAATGTTTTGGCAGGACACAAAGAGGTGATTCCAATTCCAGAAGTGTCTAAAGAGTTTGACTATGAGGCAGAGCTGACCGTTGTAATTGGAAAACAAGCAAAGGCGATTTCTATAGAAAACGCCCTCGAATATGTAGCGGGTTATACCATAGGCAACGATCTCAGTGTACGTGATTATCAGCGAAGAACGATTCAGTTTTTGCAAGGAAAATCTTTTGATAAATCAGGACCAATAGGCCCTGTAATGGTTACTACCGACGAACTGAAAGATGTGGATAAAGAGCAAATGGTACTGCGTCTGAACGGTCAAATTATGCAACAAACGCCATTGGCTGACATGGTTTTTGATGTTTCGACCTTGGTATCACAGATTTCAGAATATATGACCTTGGAGCCTGGCGATGTGATTATGACCGGCACGCCTGGCGGAGTGGGGGCGGCACGCACTCCACCCGTTTGGATTCAACATGGAGATACTGTAGAAGTAGAAATTACTAATATTGGTGTACTCCGAAACACGTTCAAGTTATTGTCAAAATCAAAAGAAAAATACCCCGACATAGCCGCTATGAAAGTTTCGTTGGCAGAAGACAAGCTGGCCTATAATGCTCTTTTGGATAAAGCTTCTGATGAAATTCTGCATACTAGACCTTATGCCGACTCATGGACAATAGCCGAGGCAATTGCTCATATTACCGATGCTATTGATTTCTTCCAAAATGAAAGCATAATAGCACTAAACAATCCTGAGGAAAAAGTAGGCCGTCATAAAACCCAAGCCAGAAGATTGGCCAAAATAGCTGAATATGGGCAAGATGCTGCCGAGCCATTAAAAGCCAACTTAAATGCAGCAATGGACAGTTGTTTGCAATGGTTACAAGAGCTTACCGATGCTGATTTGGCGAAAATCATCCAACATAAATTACCAAAATTCGGCGCAATGGAATTAGGTTCATTCCTCGATCATTTTGTAGTAGGACACAGTAAAACGCACTTACGTCAAGTGATGAATTTGATGAATAGATTTGAGTAATAAGTGAGCGGTTAATCGTTAATGGCGCTGAATATCAGTCCCCAAACAATATACAGCAAGCCTATTAAAAAACCACCAATAGGTAATGATGTTTTTGTAGGCTTGAAAAGCATTTAATTACAACACCTTTAATTGGTTATTTTGGTACGTAGCCAACACAGCAGCATCGGCGGGAAGTTCGGTGATGAGGTAGTCTATTTCGTCCAAATCGGCGATTTTCATTTTCATTACCGAATTTAACTTTTCTGAAATTGCCAATATCGCTACCTTTTCCGAAGCTTTTATCATAGCTTTCTTCACTTGTACGGTCTCCCAGTCTGAATCCGTTAAACCCGTTTGTACGTCAATAGCGTTGGTACCGATGATACAAAGGTCGGCTTTCATTTCTGACAGACGGTGGTGTACTTCCCCCCCTACTGACATTTGACTGTAACGCGATAATTGTCCTCCAATCAGAATAATTTCGAGGTTAGGTTTATCTAACAACTCCACGGCTGTTAGTGGGTTCACGGTCATAAAAGTTGCTAAAAAATCATCAGGGATAAGCTTGACAAACTCACGGATGGTAGTTCCTCCTCCGATGATGATTAACATGCCTTCTTTGACTAAACTCAGCGTTTTTCGGCCAATAATTTCTTTTTGCGAATGTGCGTAGATTTCTTGCAGATTAGAGGTATGGTGGTAGGCTTTTGACATGGCTCCTCCTCTAATTTTAATAATTTCTCCCTCTTCCGAAAGCTCATTGATGTCTCTTCTAACAGTATCTTCCGAGACATTGAGTTTATCCACTAATTCATTTAATGAAATACGGGTATGGACATTGATTTCCTTTAAAATCAGTCCTTTCCGCTCTTTTTTAAGCAAATTGACAGACATTTTATTGCAAAAAATTAACAAACGATTGTATGATACAAAGATAAGTAAAATTTTAAATGGTCACTAAAACTTTAACTAAAATATTGCAGAAGTCGCAAATGACGTAAGTGCAAACCCTTTTTTAGGGAGTTTAGTAAAAATTTATTGCAAATATTGCAATAAATAGAAGGCTTTATTTGTAATATTGTGCAAATATTACAAATAAGTAACCCGCCTTTCGAAATTTTTTTGTTTTTATCAAACTATTTTAACTTTATGTGACGAAATCGACTAGTAAAGAAAAATCAATATTGCTTGCCGATGCAAATGGGTATGGGCTTTTTCCTCTGCAAAATTCTACAACTTCGATTAAAAAACAGAATTGGCATCAGAAGTACCGTTGGAATGGGTCTGCCACCCGACAATATTCCCGTAGAAATTGAAGTAATGTTTCAATTGTACGCATAATCAGTTATCGTAACCCCGTTTCATTCCCTTGTAGGAGCTTGTCTCTTGCAAGGGATTTTTTTGCTGGTAAAAAATCGTATCCTGTGAACAAGGTATTGGCTGGCTGGAAACAGGGATTTTTCAATATGATGGCAAGTGGGTATATTTGATGGAGTACCCAAAATCTAAAGCTTCCAAAGAAGAGTGAGAGGTGCTGAAATAATTTCGTTTGTTGTAGTTATATTGCCAGAAAAGTTAAATACGACGAGTGAATACTACATTTTTGCTGAAATTAAATTAGGGTAAAATTAGTTTTTATCCGTCATTTGCCGCTTTCGCAACTTACTCAAAAACTCAGGGGTAATTCCTAAATACGATGCAATGTACTGCTGTGGTACGCGGTTGGGGAGGCTTGGGTAGCGTTTTAAAAACTCTTCCAATTGCTCCATAGCCGAATAGGATACCGTTCGGAGCAATCGGGCTTGGATAACGGCCAAGTGGCGTTGAATCATCAAGCGAAACATACGTTCTAACTTGGGTACTCTCTGTAACAATTCGTCTTTGAATTCCCGAGAAAGCATTAATAATTCACAGTCTTCCAACGTTTCTATGGTCATTTTGCTGGGAGTTTGGTGCTCAAAACTGCTAATATCACTCACCCACCAATCTTCAACCGCAAACTCCAAGGTAAGTTCAGTGCCGTCTTTGTTAGTAAAATATTCTCGAATACAACCTTTAATGACGTAGGCTTCAAAATAGCAGATATCGCCCGCTTGGAGCAGCACCGTTTTTTTTGGAAAAGTCTTCCATTTCAAACAGTCGGTAACGATTTGGACCTCTTCTTCCGAAAGCTGAACAAAGCGGGAAATATATTGATGAAGTTGAAGATGCATTTTATATTTTAGAGTGTATAAAAATTGGGGTCACAGAGTTCGACACAGCAGTTTCACTAAGTGTAAAAGTAACTCTGAGAAACTCCGTGAAAACCTCTTTGTAACTCAGTGTCCTAAAAATAAGGCGCGGAATGAATTTCTTGTTCCAGTTCAATTTTTATTTGGCCCATAAACCCGATTTTTGCGCATCGTTTACAAAACTACTGCAAAACTAACACACTATGGATTTTTTACCTTCTCCGCAGCGTTACGATTCCATGGAATACCGTCGATGTGGTAAAAGTGGTCTCAAACTACCCGCTCTTTCGTTGGGCTTATGGCACAATTTTGGGGGAATTGACCACTATGAAAACGCCCGAAACATTCTCAAGTTGGCGTTCGATAAAGGGATTACCCATTTCGATTTGGCCAACAATTATGGTCCTCCCGCAGGTTCGGCTGAGGAGACTTTTGGACGTGCTTTAAAGCAAGATTTGCTTCCCTACCGTGATGAAATGGTGGTCACTACCAAAGCAGGCTATCATATGTGGCAAGGCCCATACGGCGAATGGGGTTCTAAAAAATACCTCGTGTCGAGCCTCGATCAAAGCCTGAAGCGTATGGGTTTGGACTACGTAGATGTTTTTTATCATCATCGCCCCGACCCCGAAACGCCTCTCGAAGAAACGATGGCCGCTCTGGATTTGATTGTGCGTCAGGGTAAAGCGCTCTATGTGGGTATTTCAAATTACAACGCCACCGAAACCGAAAAGGCCGTAGAGATGTTACGAGCAATGGGTACACCTTGCTTGGTACATCAGGCAAAGTATTCGATGTTTGAACGTTGGGTAGAAGGCGGATTGCTTGATGTCTTGGAACAAAATGGTGCGGGTTGCGTGGCATTTTCACCTTTGGCGCAAGGGTTATTGTCGGATAAGTACCTAAAAGGAATCCCTGCCGACTCAAGAGCGGCTTCGGGACGAGGAAATGGCGCGTTGGAAAGTGGACGAATTACTGAAGGGAAGCTCAAGCAAGTACTTCAATTGAACGAAATTGCCCAGCAAAGAGGCCAAAGTTTAGCCCAAATGGCGTTGTCGTGGATTTTAAAAGACCCTCGAATTACCTCCGTAATTTTGGGGGTAAGTAAACCCGAGCAGCTTACAGATTCGTTGAAATGCCTTGAAAATAAGGAGTTTTCGACGGAGGAGTTACAGAAGATTAATCAAATTTTAGACTGATATTTAATTGTTCAAAATTAAGCTGGATATTATCAACACGATACAACATGGGGTTAAAATAGAATTAGCTAATAGCTTACCTTAGCTACCCATTTAATGAAATGGGTAAAACAGATTTTGACGGATTTTATCAGTACTAACCCGTTCAATCCGTGTTCTAATTTTAAATTGATAAACAAAGGAAAAACAACTTACAAATGAAAAAAACAGCACTTTTTTCAATAGTTTTTGGCACATTGGCGTACGCTTCTTGGGGTCAGACCGAACCCGTTGAAACAAAAGCCCCCAATTCAGACTACAAATCAGCGTTTGCTGGACAAACCCGAATTGGTGGAGTAAAAACCCAAACTCCGTACGATTTCAAGGTTCTTTCAGAAGGATTGACTTTTCCTTGGGGGGTAAAAAGCTTACCTGATGGACGTTTACTCATTACTGAAAAAGCGGGAAATCTTCGCATTGCGAAAGTAAATGGCGAGTTGAGCAAACACATTACGGGGCTACCCGCAGTCAATACAAGCGGCCAAGGCGGGCTTTTGGGTATTACCATTGACCCGAATTTTAACAAAAACCGAATGGTGTATTGGACGTTCTCCGAAAATGTCGATGGGGGAACCCTTACTTCAGTAGCGAAAGGAAAACTTTCAGCCGATGAGTCGAAAATTGAAGGGGCAACGGTGATTTACCGTGCTACTCCTGCCCACAAGGGGAATTTGCACTACGGCGGCCGTATTTTGTTTGACAAAAATGGCGATTTGTTTGTGAGTACGGGCGAGCGTTCCGACATGGTAACACGGCCTCAAGCGCAACAATTGAACTCAAGTTTAGGAAAAATTATCCACATCACTACCGACGGTAAACCTGTAGCAAACGGCCCTTTTGCGAGTACAACAGGAGCCAAGCCAGAATTGTATTCCTACGGACACCGTAACGTACAAGGACTTACCTTTAACCCCGTAACGGGCGATTTGTGGTCGAACGAATTTGGGCCAAGAGGGGGGGATGAAATCAACCGTGTGCAGTCGGGCAAAAACTACGGCTGGCCTATCATTACGTACGGAATTGAATATAGTGGCAAAAAAATCGGCGAATCTATCCAGCAAAAAGAAGGTATGGAGCAACCCGTGTATTATTGGGATCCATCGGTATCGCCAAGCGGGATGACGTTCTACAGCGGTGACATGATGCCTGAGTGGAAAAATAACCTATTTGTGGGTTGTTTGAGTGGAATGCACATTGCACGTTTGGTAATTGAAAACAACAAAGTGGTGGGAGAAGAGCGCCTCCTGTCGCAAGAATACCAACGTTTCCGCGATGTCACTCAAGGAAAAGATGGGGCTATTTATGCCGTAACTGACCAAGGGCGTTTGTATCGTATTTTTAATAAATAACTTCTTGCCTTTTTGTGCAACCACATAAAACATATATTTTTTTCGCACCTATCCCGATATTGGGTCTGATAGCTAGTAACTATTTAATATTCAGCACTTTTTTGGTAAATAGCTATGCCTCATCCCTGGAGGATTGATGCGGTATCATTAACTAAGGAAAACAAATTAGCAAGACGAATTTTACTGCGTTGAGAAGGTACTAGTGTGCGTCTTTGTTGAGTGTCAGTTCCTTGTATCTAAGGACATTAATCCCTCACGATGTTGTTAGTTTTCACTACAAAAGTGGGGGATTTTTTGTTCAAATTCTGTACAGCCTACCTTTATGGTTCAAACAGTCATAAAAGGCAGCATCATGATAAAAGTTGTCCCTTCTTCAAGAGTAGAATACACCTTCAAATACCCATGATGTAGATGAACAATTCGCTCCGTCAACGGTAACCCAATGCCGTGTCCATTGATATTTCGAGCATTGATTCCTCGCCTGAAAGGTTTAAATATAGTTGGCAATTCGGTCTCGGTGATAGGAGCACCAATGTTGTGAAAATACAGCGCTACGGCATCTGATAAGAGCCGGAAACGTACCGTAACGGTATGATTGGGCGAAAATTTACATCCATTTTCTACCAAATTTACCAACGCGATTCGGAGTAATGCTTCGTTTCCATCTACTACAAAATGGGAATTGTCTTCAGAAAACTCACTTAAATCGACTTTTATCGTATAGTGCGGATACACTTTGAGTAATTCGCTACGAACTTGCCAGAAAATTTCGTCGATAGGAACTTTTGTGAATTTTACGGCAGTCTCGTCCAAATTAACCTTAGCCAACGCCAACAATCCATTCGAAAGCTGATTCAATTGACGCACATCTTCCAACACCGACGTGAGCGTTTCTTGCCATTCGTCGGGGTTATCGTCCATCAATGCGACTTCAATTTGACCCGTTATTGCCGTAAGCGGTGTTCTGAGTTCGTGCGAAGCATTTGAAACAAACGCCCGTTGAAGTTTAAACGCTTCTTCAAGCCGGTCGAGCATCCGATTAAAACGCTCGGCCAATTGCCCAATTTCGTCCTGTTTATTGGCTACATCCACCCTTAAATCCAAGCGATTGGCAGAAATTTGATCCACACGTTCTAGTAGTTTTTTAAGCGGTCGGAGAGCACGATAAGCATAAACCCACCCGACAAAAAACACTGCAATACACGCCAACAACCACCCTACGCCAAGAACCAACAACAAATTTCGGTTTTTGCTAAACCCGTAAATATCAATTCCCGAAGCAAACACTACAAAACGATTGTGTTGGTCTACAAAAAGCACCCCTACAACCTCACGTCCTTTGTGTACCCAACGGACTTCCTGCTGTTCTCGTACTTGATTGAGCAATGTTTTTGTGACCTGTAAATAGTCTGTCCCACTCTCATACACCAACGAATCGCGGTCGTTGTAGATAATAATTTCTTCTTCCGTGAGGACGGTCAAATGGTTCTTATCGAGTAACTTAAATAACTCAGGACTAACCGTTTCTGAACCAAAAAGTAATTGGGCTGATGTAGTTGCTTCTGCTTTGAGACGCGTATAAAATTCGTGGCTTCGGTGGCGTTCAGATAGTAAGTATATAACTATACAAAAGATGAGCAACAGCGTAGACACAACCGCCGTAAATAACAACGTCAAGCGTTTTCGAATCGTCATTTTTCTTTTAAAGTATAGCCCATTCCTACAACGGTATGAATGAGTTTTGTGGGTGATTCTTTATCAATTTTTTTTCGTAAATAATTGATATACACCTCAATAAAATTCGTTCCTGTATCAAAATCAATGTCCCAAACCTGTTCGGCAATATCCATTTTAGATACCACCCGCCCACGATTACGCATCAAATACTCCAACAAAGCAAATTCCTTGGCAGTAAGTTCGATAGTTTGCCCCCCTCGTCGGGCTAGTTTTTGATCCAAATCCAGCTCTAAATCAGCCACTCGTATCCTTGTAGTAGGTTGTTCATTCGATTTTTGGGAACGTTTCAATAACGCGCGGAGGCGAGCAATTAGCTCCATAAAGTCGAATGGCTTCACTAAGTAATCATCCACTCCCGCGTCAAAACCTGCTAATTTATCAGCGGTTGTATCCAAGGCAGTAAGCATCAAAATCGGCACGTCGGGGTTTTTGGTGCGTACATAACTAGCGAGTTCAACTCCATCCATGTGAGGGAGATTGACGTCAAGGATAAGCAAATCGTAGCTTTTTTGGTCAAAAAACGACTGACCTAATCGACCATCTTCTGCTGTTTCTACCAAAAAATTATGTTTTTCGAGCCCCTTCTTAATAAAAGCGGCAACTTTTGTTTCGTCCTCTACCAATAGAAGGTGCGGTTTTACTTCCATGTTTTTTCGTCTGCTTATTTTGGAAAAAGCAAATGTAAGTTCTAGTCGTTAAAATTCCGCTACGTTAAAATTAGAAGTCTATTAGAAATCCCCAAAACTAGACCGCCCTGAGATCTCTTTTGAATTTTTCAATAAAATCTGTTTCTCGAGAAGTAACTCTATCGTCTGCTTTCATTATTTTTTCCATGATAGTTATCAATTTCAACTTTACATCAAAGGTCAGCGTAGATTTATGTGTTTTAAAACAATTCATTGCAAAGCTATAGGCTTCTTCGACCGAGGAGTTATTGTGTTCGCGAAGTAGAAAGGAGTGAATTGCTTGCAAACCGTATGGCTTTTGCTCCAACAAAATAAATCGAACATTGAGTGACTCTAACGAACGCTCTTGTCCATCCATTTTTATCAAAGCGTAAGCAGCGCTTCCCAAGCCAGCAAATACTTGTGGTGACATATCTCTATTTTATTTTATAAAAGACAGGGCAAGCAACAACCCACCCTGTCTAACCTCAATACAGCCATTAAACGTTTATTGTAATTTATCGGGGCCAATTAGCATCGGGGTATTTCCATTTGTGATGATTACTTTAGAGTTTGGCGATGTCGATAGTTTATTGAAAGCCTCAATTGATTTAAACTGAATTAGCATGGGAGTTAAACCTTCATTAATGATTTTCTGGGCGTCTCTAATTCCCTCCGCTTCAATGAGGCGGCGCTGCGCTTCCTGACGCTCTTTGTCAAGAATAAACTGCATCCGTTGGGCGTCTTGCTCAGCTTCTAATTTGTCTTCAATCGCCTTGGCCAGCCCAGCAGGTAACACAATACTTTTCAGAAGTACCGCTTCCACCACAAACCCCCTGTCTTTCAGTTGTGTCATCATTTGGTCTTTGATGGCTACCTCAATGGCGGCTCGCTGCCCTGTGTGCATATCTTTCGCATAGAAACGCGACGATACATCAGCCACTGCGGAGCGAAAAACGGGGAGAATGACCACTTGCTCGTAATTTTGACCTAGTTTTTCAATGATTTGTGGGGCATCTTTTCCAATCACACGGTACAAAATCGACACGTCCGATTGAACCGTTAAACCTTCTTTTGAAGGCAGCGGAGAACGTACCTCAATATTCATCGTCCGTGTTGGTATTTTTATTACTCGTGTCATAAGTGGATTAAATACTTTCAACCCTTCGTTTACGGGGGCAGGTTGTATTTTCCCCAATTTTCTTCTTACTCCTACTTCTCCTTGTCGAATGACGGTACAACTACTAAGGCTTCCTGCTAGTATCAAAGTGAAGACTAAATAATGGAACGATTTCATGATTGCTAATAGATTACGTTGATGAATTTATTTTCTTTCTCTTCTTGTGAGATGAAGCAAAGGTAATTTCCCCTCCTTAGAACCATCTTATAACCACATTAGATGACTATTAGAAAACCCGCCTTCGGTTCGGAACTAGACATATCTTATTTTTCGTTAGATTTTGTAGTTTTGTCAAAATACTCGCAAACCGTCAAAACCATGAGAAAACCCGTATTCCTTTTCTATTGCTCAGTACTAACCGTTTTCAGTCAATTTCTCCATGCTCAAGTAAAACCTCTGACCTCTAGTGAAATTTTACTGAACCTCAAAAAGCTTAATGTCGTCGGAAGTGCCATGCACATCGCTGCTCACCCCGACGATGAAAACACTCTTTTGCTTACTTATCTGTCGAAAGAACGACTCGTTAAAACCCAATATTTAGCACTTACCCGTGGCGATGGTGGCCAAAACCTCATTGGCCCCGAACAAGGCGAGTACATCGGGATTATTCGCACGCAAGAATTATTGGCTGCGCGCCGAATCGACGGGGCAGAACAGCTTTTCTCGCGAGCCTACGATTTTGGATTTTCCAAGACTCGTGAAGAAACCCTAAAGTTTTGGGGAGAAAGTAATATTTTGTCGGACGTGGTGTATCACATTCGCAAAAACCAGCCTGATGTGCTCATTACTCGTTTTCCTCCTGACGCTCGCGCAGGCCACGGACACCACAATTCATCGGCCTTTTTGGCAGAATTAGCCTTCAAAATGGCCAACGACCCCACCAAATTCCCCGAGCAACTCAAAGAAGTTCAACCTTGGCAACCCAAACGAATCGTTTGGAACTCGTTTTCTCCAGGTTTCAATAATCAAAAACCGACGGATAAAGGCTCGTTCATCACCGTTGATATTGGCGGTTATAATCCTTTAATTGGAAAATCACACGCCGAAATCGCCGCAGAAAGTCGCAGTTCACACAAAAGCCAAGGATTTGGTTCGGGGGCCAACCGCAACGCCCGCGTCGATTTTATGCTACACAAAGACGGAGTACCTGCTGAGAAAGACCTTTTTGACGGCATTGACCTTACGTGGAGCCGCGTCAAAGGCAGCGAACAAGTAGCTCAATTAATTGACCAGGCCATCCGAAATTACAATGTCAACTACCCTGCCTCGTCGGTGCCTGTATTGGCAAAAATCTACGAAGAATTGGGGAAACTTGATGCCAAAAACTTGTACGTACAGCAGAAAAAAGCCGAAGTAGAAGTATTACTCCAAAATTGCCTTGGACTTTGGTTTGAGACTAACCCCACCGACTATGCCGTAGCCGTGGGCGACCGTGCTCCGTTGAAAGTAAGTGTTGTAAAACGCAGCGATTTTCCACTAAAACTTACCCGTTTGCAGTTTATTGGCGCCTCTAAAGACACTACGCTAACGTTAGAAATGAAAAACAACGAGCTATCTGTGTTTTCATTTGCGCCTACCGTTCCTGCCACCACTCCCATCAGTCAGCCTTATTGGTTAGTCAAACCTATCAAAGACGGTGCGTTCCAGATTGATGATCAATCAAAACTATCGACTCCCGAAAATATCCCTTCGCTTCAGACGGCCTTTACGTTCGAAATTAGCGGTCAAAAATTCACCTTCACCAAGCCTTGGGTCTTCAAATCGACCGACCCCGTAGATGGCGAAGTGTATCGTCCGTTTGAAATTCGCCCTGAAGCAACCGCCAACGTGTCGGAAAAAGTATACGTTTTTGCCGACAATCAACCCAAAACCGTGGACATTGTTGTAAAAGCACACCGTGCCAACGTGAAAGGAACCCTTACTTTTGAGGTTCCAACAGGCTGGCGTGTAGAACCTATGCAGTTGCCGTTTGAATTACGTGAAAAATACCAAGAACAAACCCTAAGCGTAAAAGTATACCCATCGGCCCAGCAAAGCGAAGCTAAACTGAAGGTCATTACCAAAACCGACAATGGCGAAAACTCATATAGTTTGCGTTCGGTAGAATATAAGCACATTCCTACTCAAACAATTTTCCCGAGCGCCACTACCGCTTTGGTTAAACTCGATATTAGAAACAAAGCCAAAAATATCGGGTACATCGCTGGGGCAGGCGACGAAGTACCTGCGGCTCTCCGCCAAATGGGCTGCCAAGTGACATTGCTCGACGAAGGTTCGCTTAACAAAAACTTGTCGGTTTTTGATGCCATCGTGGTAGGGGTTCGTGCTTACAATACCGAGGAACGAATTAAGTTTTTCCAACCAAAATTGATGGAATACGTTAAAAATGGCGGTACAATGGTCGTTCAGTACGTAACAGCAGGAGGATTTGGAAACACCCTAAAAGTGCAAGACATGGGTCCTTATCCGTTCAAAGTGGGCCGTGACCGTGTTACGGAAGAAGATGCCGAAATGCGCATTTTGCAGCCTGCTCACCCTATCTTGAATACGCCTAATAAAATCACTGCTAACGACTTCCAAGGCTGGATTCAAGAACGTGGTATTTATTTTGCCGTTGAATGGGATAAAAATTACGTTCCGTTGTTTTCGGCCAACGACACGGGTGAGGCCGCTAAGGAAGGAAGCTTGATTTATACCCAATACGGAAAAGGTCACTTTATTTATACAGGTATCGTTTTCTTCCGTGAATTACCTGCGGGGGTTCCAGGGGCTTACCGCTTATTTGCAAATATGATTTCATTGGGAAAAAAATAAAGTTGGGTAGTTTTTTTCTTCTCTTCTCTTTCATTAAATAATCCTTATCCACTATTTCCAACTAAACGCATTACATACCAATGGAAACCAACCGCCGAGAGTTTCTCAAATCATCTAGTTTACTAACAGGTAGCGCTTTGCTAAGCAGCCTCCCTTTTTCTTCATATGGGTACCACATGGCCAATGAAGACACCATCAAAATCGCACTTGTAGGTTGCGGAGGGCGTGGGTCGGGAGCAGCAGCGCAAGCTTTGAGCACGAAACAAAACGTAAAATTGGTCGCTATGGCCGATGCTTTCCAAAATCGTTTGGACGATGCCTATAACGCCCTCACTAAACGCAAATACAAAAACGATGCAGGAGGTGAAATAGACGTTAAATCAAAAATTGATGTACCAAAAGAACGAATGTTTGTGGGGTTTGACGCTTACAAACAAGCTATCGCTTTGGCAGATGTTGTGATTTTGGCAACGCCTCCGGGCTTTCGCCCTTCCCATTTTGAAGAAGCTGTGCGCCAAAACAAGCACATTTTCATGGAAAAACCTGTAGCCACTGATGCCCCTGGTATTCGTCGAGTGTTGGCCGCTGCCGAAGAAGCAAAACGCAAGAAGCTTAACGTCGTAGTGGGGCTTCAACGCCATTACCAACGCAACTACCGCGAAGCTATGAACCGTATTCACGACGGTAAAATTGGTGATATCGTGGGCGGAAGTGTTTACTGGGTTTCGGGAGGAGTTTGGAACAATCCTCGTAAACCAAACCAAACGGAAATGGAATACCAAATGCGTAACTGGTACTATTTCAACTGGCTTTGCGGCGACCACATCACTGAGCAGCACGTTCATAACATCGACGTAGCCAACTGGGCCAAACAAAGCTATCCAGTTTCAGCCCAAGGTACAGGCGGACGCCAAGTACGTACAGGAAAAGAATTTGGAGAAATTTTTGACCACCATATCGTTGACTTTACCTATGCTGATGGCACACTTATCAATAGCCAATGCCGTCACTACGAAGGTACGTACAGTAAAGTGGATGAGCAGTTTTTAGGAACCCTTGGACGGATTGATAGCTTTAACGGGAATAACACGATTTTGAAATCGTACCAAGGCGGAAAGGTCATTTATGCCCACGAAGGGAAAGGCGACCGCAACCCTTATCAAGTAGAACATGATGAGCTTTTTGAAGCCATTGCGAAGGGCGAATACAAGTTTGCAGATGCCGAAAACGGCGCCAAAAGTACCCTCACTTCCATTATGGGACGGATGGCAACTTACTCTGGAAAGGTTGTTAAGTGGGAAGAAGCGCTCAACTCAAACATCAGTCTTTTCCCTGATACGTTGGCATGGGATGCTAAACCTAAACTTCTCCCAGGAGCAGATGGATTCTATCCTGTTGCGGTGCCTGGCAAAACCATCGCTGTTTAATTCGGGCTTCACTTTAAGGGTCTAATATTTTAATTAGCAGTATTTTACATCAAAAAATCCCTGAATATGCGCGTATTTAGCATAATTCGGGGATTTTTCTATTTTAGTTGTGCTAACAAACGTAAAATACAAATGCAATCTCAGCAGCGACCCGCATACGTTATTTTGACTGGTATTTTTTTCACTATCAGCGGCTCTGCCCGAAACGATATAAACTACTAATACACTAAAATTTATGCGCAACTACTTAACTGATATTATTTGCTTAGAGGTTCTCTAAGCAAATAATAGTTGATTGTAAGCTTATATAAACCCTATATTCGCCCTATTGTATTATCAAATGGGATGGCTGGGGTTTTAGAGAAAGACAAAAGTCCAAATTAGTTTCCAAGGGAAGTCTAATTTTAGTTACTCTTAGAAATAATTTTTCCCGTCGATACAAATTTTTAGCTTATATGAAGGGGAACTTCATTGTAGGATAACTGGCGTTTTAATCTTGTTTAATCACTTTAATTATTTTGTTTGGTGAGCTAGGATGAGTCGTTTGCAATAGATACGTTCCCTTTGGGAGCTGCAATGGTGCTATTTCTAACTCCGCCTCCTTTTCCTGCCACTTCACGCCTGTCACTGGCATTACAAAGCCTGAAAGTGACAAAATAGAGAAAGAAGTGGTTATTGGTTCGTAATGTTCTGGTACTCTCATTTTCAACGAACTCACAAAAGGATTAGGATAGGGCTGCCATACTTCCCCTCTATTTTCTTCGATTTCACCAATTCGTGTATTTCCTGTAACCAAAGAAAACGTAATCGTCGCCTGGCCAATGACCTTGTTTGATTTAATGGCTTTCGCTGTTAAAGTGTATGTTCCCAATTCTGTACTAAATCCACCATTATCGCCAAAAACACCGTAAGGCGATACTGTATCGGTAAAGGTTTGGAGTTTCTTACCCGTCATATTAAATTCAATACGATCTACAGCCTGACTCGACTCTGCAAAAATGTTGACAAACGTAGCCATTGATTGCACTGATGCTAGCGTAACTCTATCTCCATCGCGTAGGGTACGAATAAATCGCCTCGAAGAAGTGCCTCCTGCTTTGAAGAGACTAAACGCCAGATTTGCGGTCGTTGGGTTTGCTTCCGTAACTCGAATAACAAAAAATTCATCAACAGTAGCACCCAGATTATCAATGGCTCGCACGGTTATGGTATAGTTTCCAACGCTAGTAGGCGTACCCACGATTTTCCCATTTTGAAAAACCAAACCTGCTGGTAAATTTCTAACGAGTAATCCAAACAAAAATCCGTCTAGGTCGCGAAAACCTGTCAAATCAATATTCAAGGAGAAAGCCTCTCCCACTACCGCGTCTTGGTCTGGGATTTGTGTAACAATCACGGGAGGAATATTACCATTACTCAACGCGACTAGAAGAGTCAGGGTAGTTTCTCCAAAAGAGCCAACTGGATCGTACCCTCTCACTGTAATTTTATATTCACCTGCATTGATTGGCGTTCCAATGAGAGTTCCGTTGGCATACACAAAGCCAATAGGAAGTTTTGGCACGTCTAAACGAACTGTGCCACCTTCTGGGTCTTCAAATAAACCTTGAGGCAAAGCATAAGTAAACGAATTACCCACTATTGCTCGCTGGGTTGGGATTGTGGTTATTACCACAGGAGGCAGATTAGCGGCAATTGACTTGACTGTTAGCAGAAAAGTAGTTTCAACAGAAGCGTTTTCATTATCAATAGCCCTGACTGTAACCCTAAAATCGCCAGTTACTATGGCTTTTCCCGTTAACTTATTGTTGGCATACGTAATTCCTTGAGGCAAATTTTGAACCAGAACCCGTACAATATATCCATCGATGTCACGAAAAATGCTTGGGGGGAGGTAGTAAGTGTATTCTTGTTGTACCACTGTTACTTGGTTGGGGATTGTGGTAACCACCACAGGGCTTTGATTAACCAAGGCCACTTTTAGGTTAAATTGCGTTTTAACCGAGGCGTTTTCATTGTCAAAAGCTTCGACAGTGATTTTAAAATCACCAGCAACCGTGGGAGTGCCACTTATCACGCCGCTATTGGCAACCATCCCCGACGGTAGTCCCGTTATAACTAACTTTGAAATTTGTCCATCTTTATCTTGAAAGGTTGATGCTGGAATAATGAAAATAAAATTCCGTAAAAGGGTAGCTTGTTGATCTGTGATTTTGGTTAACAAAACAGGGGCTTGGTTTACCCGTTGATTGGCAACTACAAAATTAATGGTCGTACGAGCTATCCCATTTACTGGAATTATTGAGGTTGAGTTATATGCCTCAAGTACTAACTGGTAGCTTCCCAGCTTGAGCGATATTCCACCATCATCGCCAAAAAGTGCAAAAGGGATATCTGTTTCTGTTCGCGTTTGGGACACTGGCCCCGCTAATTTCATCACCACGGCCTTAGCCGTAGCATCGGAAGTTGCAATAAAGTTGGTTAAGAAGTTTAATTCATTCAAGTTGAGCGTATCTTTATCCTTAACCGCTCGCAAAAACGTACGAGTCAGGTAGTTGCCTGCTTTGTACAATGCTAAAGTCGAGGGTTTTTGGGCCAGAATTCTCAGGTCAAATGTTGTACTTACCGACGCATCATACAAATCATTGGCAGTAACGGTAACTTTGTACGTACCTATGGCAGATGAATTTCCCTTAATGATATTTTTGTCTAAATAAAACCCTGTTGGTAAACCGCTCACATTATACGACTCAATGGTACCATCGGGGTCTTGAAATGCGTTATCAGGAATGGTATAAGACGCATCAAAACCAGCCGTAATGGAGTAATCAGAAAGGGCCGTTTTGACTAAGGGAGGCTGATTTACTTCAGGTTCACCCAGCAAATCTTCTATCAACTGGATTTCAACAGGCCCTACTTGTCGTTTTTCTTCCCAACGATTAGTGTAGCCGGGGATTCCGTAACTCCCCGTTCTGACTAGCTCTGACAGTTTGACCACCATTTTTTGTTTATTTACAACGGGTGTCATCGGTTTATTCAACCACTTTGTAGCAATACTTTTTATCATGGGAGTAAACCAGCTCATATCAGCAGAATTATTAATCACTACATTGACCAGTTTACAGCCTCGTTCAAAATGCTGATTTAGCATTTGTTCCATTCCAAATTGCGACAAATCAGGCTCACGAAAAGCCTCATTCATGATCCACTTGTCACCCATACTTCCTCTCAGCACATCGGCGCTGAAATAATGATTATAGTATTGAGAGTCGTTAATTTTAGTACCATCAACATTTCTAGCCAAATCTTTAAAAGCGAATGTTCCTCGGCGAAAACTTAAACCATCGTGAACTGAACCAAAATCATTGACTACTTTATAATTCTCATTCACTCCTTTTACTGTGTTACTAACTTTGTCTAAGAAACTTTTTAGTATTGTATGGCGATAAATATACCAATCTGCCCAGCGTTTATTTTCGGTATGTGCGTAATCAGTGGTTACAGGCTGAATATCGCTAACAGCGCTATAATCAGACCTCCAAGCGTCGTTGATGCCTTTGAGTGTTCCATACTTAGATATCAGCCAGTTTTGAAAGCCTGTCACCATCGTAGAGGTGTAATCATATTGTGACAAATAGGGGCTTCCCAAACCAATCGTTCTATTGGGGATGTATCCTTCGTAGTGATAACCCGCTTCTTGAGTGGTGGTGGTAGTAGCAGCTACGCATAGCACGCTACCGTCTTGTTGATAAGGTAGATAACGATGACTGACTTCTCTAACAAAACTCAACGCTTTGTTAACAGAAGGCTGATGAGACATACTAAATATTTCCTTGACGATTCGGCCTTCCTGATCGCGAGAAGCTTCGTTTGCCGTCCAAAAACCTTCGTTTCGGTTACAACAACGCGCTAAATGAATCCGAAAAAATATCTTTAATCCTAGTTCTTTACAAAGTTTAACTTGGTTATCAAACTGAACCCAATTGGCTGAACTACTGGCTTGTGGATATACTACATCCCAGCGAACGGTAATCATGGCAGCATTACAGCCCTGTTTAGCAGCTTCACGAATTACGCTAAGGCCCTGTTCGTTGCCTTCGGTCGTATTAAGTAGTGCTACACATAAATAACGCTGATTGTCATCCGTGACATAATGATGCGTTTGAGGTAGTGAAAATGGGGCTGAGTTAATCTTTGCGTTGCTTTTTAGGCAAACTACCCAAGTTAGTACACACAAAAGTCTTGCTACACGGTTAATCATTATGAGAAATGTTTTTAATATGATAATAATATCAAAAACCATGCAGAAAAGGGAGTTTTTGGCTGGAAAGCAATTTTTTTGAAATAAAAATTGCTTTTTAATAATTAATTCTTGTGGTATACTATTCTCTTTAAAATAACAATCCTTATTAAAAACTAATGGCATGGTTTTTGATAGAGCTGGAATCACTCAAGCGTTTTACCTATGCCGAATCTCTATTACTACTGCTTTGGACGTAGGAGTCATACTGCGGTTGGCATAGCTTCCGATAGGCACCAAGGTGTTTGCTTCTGGAAAATAGGTAGCCACACAAAGCTGAGGTATTGAATACGGTACAACTACAAAATTGGGAGCAGTCCGCTTTTCCCCTCCAAAATAATTAAACAAATCGACCCTATCTCCTGCTACCAACCCAGCCTTTTCGATGTCTGTTGGATTCATTAAAATCACCCTTCGTTCGTTAAAAATCCCCCGATAGCGATCATCCAAGCCATAAATCGTTGTATTAAACTGGTCGTGGCTACGAATCGTCATCATTACAAATTCATGGGCCTTTAAATCAAAAGTTGTGTACTCATTAATGGTAAAATTAGCCTTGTTGGTACTTGTTTTAAACGTACCTTCTCGCGGGCCATTGGGCAAATAAAATCCACCTAATTGGCGCACCCGTTGGTTGTAATTTTCAAATCCTGGAATAGTACGTTCGATGCTTTCACGAATATGATCATAGTCACCCAACAGAAAGTCCCAGTGAACGTGTGAGTAAGCTCCCAAAGTGGCATTTGCAAGCCGACGAACAATGTCTGGCTCACTCAGCAATTGGTCAGAAACAGGACGCAGTTTTCCTATCGAGCGGTGTACCACTCCCATCGAATTTTCCACGCTCACAAATTGAACTTTTCCTTGCTGAATATCTTCATCGGTTCGTCCTAGACATGGCAGGATAAACGCCTCTTCTCCCGTCACCAAATGGCTACGATTTAGTTTCGTAGACACATGGGCCGTTATCCCACACGTTCGGAGAGCTTGAGCCGTAAAGGAAGTATCGGGTGTTGCCGAAAGAAAATTTCCTCCCATGGCAAAAAATACTCCTACCTTGCCTTCATGCATGGCTTTTATCGCTTCTACGGTGTTATAGCCGTGTTTGCGGGGCGGATCAAACCCAAATTGTTCCTGAATTTTATCCAAAAATGCTTTGGGTGGTGCCTCCCAAATCCCCATTGTACGGTCACCTTGGACGTTGCTGTGTCCTCGCACAGGACACGTACCCGCTCCAGGTTTTCCGATAGAACCTTTAACCAAAAGTAAATTTACTAGCTCGCGAATGGTATCAACGGCGTTTTTGTGCTGTGTCAAACCCATTGCCCAACAGCCAATGATATTTTTCGAGGATTTTATCAATTCAGCTGCGTCTTCTACCTCATTTACGTTTAAGCCGCTGTCGCATATAAGTTGTTCAAAATCGTACTTTTCAATGTCTTCCAGCAGTGCCTCAATTCCCTGCGTTTTGTCATTGATAAACGTCCAATCAAACACTCCTCCCGTGTTTTTTTCAGCCTTATACAAGTACTTTAAAAACGCCTTAAACAACGGCACGTCCCCATTGATGCGCACTTGGAGGTAGTGGTCTGCCAAGGCCGTTTTATAGCCCAATAGTCCTCCTACCGTTTGTGGATTGCTAAACGCAATCAAGCCTGCTTCTTTTAACGGGTTGATTACCAAAATCTTCGCCCCATTTTTCTTGGCTTTTTCCAACGCCGACAGCATCCGTGGATGGTTCGTACCTGGGTTTTGACCCGCAATGATAATCAAGTCGGCTTTGTAAAAATCATCCAGTTTTACCGACCCTTTACCAATCCCGAGGGTTTCGTTGAGAGCGACCCCGCTTGATTCGTGGCACATGTTGGAGCAATCGGGAAAATTGTTGGTTCCAAACTCCCGCCCAAAAAGTTGGTACAAAAATGCGGCTTCATTGCTTGTTCGACCTGAAGTATAAAACACCGCTTCGTCGGGCGAGGCTAGTTTTTTTAAACTAGTTCCTATTTTACGAAAAAGCTCGCTCCACGAAATGGGTTGGTAATGAGTGGCGCCTTGAGGTTTATACATAGGCTCACCCAAACGCCCTTGTTGACTTAGTTCGTAATCGCTCCACGTCCCAAGTTCTTCAATAGAATGTTTGGCAAAAAAATCAGCCATAACCCGCTTGGTTGTGGCTTCTTCTGCAATGGCCTTCGCTCCATTTTCGCAGTACTCTGCTGTCCGCGAACGCTCGTCGGGGTCAGGCCAAGCGCAACTTGGGCAGTCAAACCCATCTTTTTGGTTGAGATTGAGTAAAGCTTTGGCACCGCGCCTTACGTCCATCGCTCCAAATACATGTTGTAAGGCATTGGTAACCGCAGGCAGCCCAACGGCTACTTCTTTGGGGGATTCAACCGAAATTCCTGTCAATTGCTCAGGAGTAAGTTCTATGGGGTGGGGTGTTTTTTTCATTGTTTTGCCAAATAAAAAACGGTATGACTTTCTTCAAAAAGCCATACCGTCATAGTTGGTTACTTTATCTAATTCTGAAAATTTGATAGAAATTATCCTACCGAACCTTCCAAGCTGATTTCTAATAGTTTCTGGGCCTCTACTGCAAACTCCATTGGAAGTTGGTTCAAAACCTCTTTCACGTAGCCGTTTACAATCAAGGCGACGGCTTGCTCTGTAGGAATACCGCGTTGGTTACAGTAGAACAACTGATCTTCCCCAATTTTTGAGGTTGTCGCTTCGTGTTCTACCGTCGCGCTTGAGTTTTTTACCTCGATGTACGGGAAGGTATGCGCTCCGCAGGTATCACCCAACAACAACGAATCGCACTGCGAGAAGTTACGGGCATTTTCGGCACGTTTGAATACCTCCACCAAACCACGGTACGAGTTTTGACTTTTACCTGCCGAAATACCTTTTGATACAATACGGCTTTTGGTATTTTTTCCAATATGAACCATTTTGGTACCTGTATCGGCTTGTTGCATATTGTTGGTCACGGCTACCGAATAAAACTCGCCGATAGAATTATCTCCTTTCAAAATCACCGAAGGATATTTCCACGTAATGGCCGAGCCTGTTTCTACCTGCGTCCAAGAGATTTTTGAGTTAGGACCGTCGCAAAGACCACGCTTTGTGACGAAATTATAAATCCCACCTTTTCCGTCTTTGTCTCCTGGGTACCAATTCTGAACGGTGCTGTACTTTACTTCGGCTTTTTCGTGAGCAACAATTTCTACCACCGCCGCGTGCAACTGATTTTCGTCGCGCATGGGTGCCGTACATCCTTCGAGGTAACTTACGTAGGCGCCTTCGTCGGCAATGATAAGGGTACGTTCAAACTGCCCCGTTCCCGCCGCGTTGATACGGAAATAGGTAGAAAGTTCCATCGGGCAGCGCACGCCTTTGGGGATATAACAAAACGAACCGTCCGAAAATACCGCTGAGTTGAGGGCCGAGAAATAGTTATCTTTGGCAGGTACAACCGAGCCTAAATACTTACGAACCAACTCAGGGTGTTCTTTGATGGCTTCGCTAATGGAACCGAAAATGATTCCTTGTTTCTTGAGTTCGTCTTTGAAGGTCGTTGTGACTGAAATAGAGTCAATAACGGCATCGACAGCAACGCCTGACAACCGTTTTTGTTCGTTGAGAGAAATCCCCAAACGCTCAAAGGTACGGCGTAATTCAGGGTCGATTTCGTCAAGAGAATTGACCGTTTTTTTCTGTTTTGGCGCCGAATAATATTTAATAACTTGGTAATCGATAGGAGGATAATGAACGTTTGGCCACTTAGGTTCTACCATGGTTTGCCACAAGCGAAACGCCTTTAAACGCCATTCGGTCATCCATTCGGGTTCTTCTTTTTTTGCTGAAATCCAACGAACTGTGTCTTCGGATAGACCTGGAGCCGCTTCTTCGGCTTCAATGTCGGTCACGAAGCCATATTTGTACTCCGAATTGGTTATTTCTTCTAATAATTCAACTTCTTTGCTCATCGCGGGTAGTGTGCGTTTATTATAACTTTCTCAACAAAAAACCAATGAATTATGTTCTGATTTGAGCACAAATATATTTAAAAAAAATCTAAATAAGAACGAATAGAACTGATTGACCCCATGTGTCGCGCGGCCTTTCGCCTTGTTCAAGAGGTCTTGGATTTACCATAGTCCATTTTTTTTAACCTTATAAAAACATGCTTATCTTCATGAAAGCTAACCAGTTCCCAAAGAGAAATGATGCAGTAAGCATTTTAGCTTTTCAACTTAAAGTGTTTTTAGATAATGTTTTGGGAATATATAAATTGTATTTAAAAGAGAATCGGCTATCTTGTGATTGACCAAAATCATAAGATAATGCGAAAGAAATTCACACCAATGACCGATTCCCAATGGCCAACTATTGAAAAAATAATTGGTAGGCAAAGAAAGTCTAAACATAATTTACGAACAGTGATAAACGCTATTTTTTGGCTCAATTATACAGGTATTCAATGGCGCGAGATGAAAGAATCCGCAAGGAAAAGAAGGCAGCCCCAGTCTATTAGCAATTGATAGCCAATCCGTTAAAACTGTTCAGTTTGCCT